>CALOBG010000027.1:0-3641 GCA_942490995.1 uncultured Gammaproteobacteria bacterium | reverse complement strand
ATAACCGCCTGTCTGACTACCAAAGGGTGCGCGCGCCGGGCCGGAATCCGGGCTGGAAAGCGACCCGTTTTCGGCGCGCTGGTTTTCTAACGGCTGCCGCACGGCTATTCGGCAACGCCCGGCTCACCGGGCAATGGAGCGCCGAAGCGCTCATCCCGGGTGAGCAGATCGGCTTCGGTGGTGATCGCTCGGTGCGTGGCTTCGAGCAGCGCGCGATTGCCGGCGACCGTGGCATGCAGCTCAACCTCGAGCTGTGGACACCGCCGGTCAACGAGCTCTACGGCGTGCGTTTCCTCGCGTTTTTCGATGCCGCGCACAAGGTCCTCGACGACCCGTTGATCGGGCAGCGCCCCAACGACACCATCTCCGGCGCTTGAGCATCGGGGTAGGTGCACGCTGGCAGTGGAGTCGCGACGAGCTGGTCGCGCTCGACTACGGTCAGCCGCTGGCCAGCGCCGACGGCGAAGCATCAGATCGTGGATCCTCAAAGTACACTTCAACCTGGAGTACCGCTATTGAACACGGCGCTGGCGGACGCGCCCTTAAGCGACGTCGGGCAGGGGGCTGCACGCGCTGCGGCTGGTCAGCCTCGCCCTGGTGCTCGCCCTGGTGGCGGCAGCGTGACAACGCCGCCGAACGCGCAGGCGAGATGCTCGCGCGTGCGTGTGGTCACGGCATACTCCACCGGCGGCACCGCACGCATCGTTGCGGCCGGCTCGGAGGTCTACGTCGGTGAAGTGATCGTGACCGGCGCACGCAGCTCCGCCCATGCGACTGACCGACGGCACCCGCATTGCCTTGCGTCCTAATACCAGCTTCGAGATCACCGCGTTCAGTGTCGCCGAAAACGCCGAGTCGGCGCTGTTCACGTTGTTCAAGGGCGGCCTGCGTACCGTTACCGGCTTCCTTTCCAAACGTAATCGTAACGCCATGCGTCTGAAAACCGCGGTTGCCACCATCGGCATACGCGGCACCGAGTTCGATGTTCGCCTGTGCGACGAGGACTGCGCGGCGGAGGCGGCCGCGCGTCCGGCGCCGGCCGGGCGGGCCGGGTTCGTACGCGGACAGCGTCCTGGCGCGCGCCGCCAGTGGTCGCGCGCGGACGCTCGACATCGGGTGCGCCGGTCTACGTCGGCGACACCCTGCTGAGCGCCGAGGGCGCCTACGCCGTGGTTGCGTTTCGCGACGAAAGTCGTATCACGCTACTGCCGAACACCGAGTTCCGGGTCGACGAACTGGCTTTCGACGCGGCCGAACCCGAGCGCGGCAGTGCCGTGTTCAGACTGCTGCGCGGCGGCCTGCGCGCGGTCAGCGGCCTGATTGGCAAACGCGGCGGGCGCGGCTACAGCCTGCGCACCAACGTCGCCACCATCGGCATACGCGGCACCGGCTTTGACGCCGTGTGCCAGGGTAGCTGCCAGAACCCGGCCGCCGACGCCGGTCCCGACGGTGACGGCCTGTTTGCCCATCCCTGGGACGGCACGATCACGCTCGACGACATCCACGAGGTGGCGACCGGCGATGTCGTATTCGTCGCCGACAAGGGCTTCATTCCGCTGCCGGTCGCGGCGATGCCGTTCGCCATCGACGTGCCGCGTCCCAATGACGTAGACCTGCCACCGCCACCACCGCCGCCGGCCTCGTCGGCGAATCCGACCGCCGGTCTGTATGTGAGCTGCTATGTCGGCGATTGTTCGGTGCAGACCGATGACAACGTGGTCGAACTCAGCGCCGGCGAAGCCGGCTATGTCGGCGCTGACGGCGGCGCCGCGGCGCCGCTCGATGAAATCCCGCCGTTCCAGGCCGAGGATCGTCTGCTGCAGGCGGCTGAGATCGGTCAGGCCACCACCCAGATCAATCAAATCCTCGACAGCGGGGTGCTCGAATGTACCGTGCGATAAATCCGACCCGTCGGCGCGGCGGGCAAATCCTGACTTTCCTGGTCACGCTGTTCGCGTCCGTCGCGGCCGGCGCCAATCCCCAGGGCGCAACCGTGGTGCACGGCAGCGCCAGTTTCGTGCAGCCCAACCCCGGCGTCCTCGAGATCACGAATTCGCCGAGCGCGATCCTGAACTGGCAGTCGTTCGACATCGGTGTCGCGGAGACGACGCGGTTCATCCAGGACAGCGCCGCGAGCGCGGTGCTCAACCGGGTCGTCGGCGGCAACAGTTCGGAGATCCTCGGCCAGTTGATTTCCAATGGGCGGGTGTTCCTGCTCAACCCGGCCGGGATCCTGATCGGGCGCGACGCCATCGTCGACACCGCCGGCCTGGTGATGTCGACGCTCGACATCGAGCGACGAGGATTTCCTCGCCGGGCGGCTGCATTTCGCCGGCGATGCGCCGGCACCGCCGGGATCACCAACCACGGCTACATCAAAACCGCGCCGGGCGGCGAGATCGTGCTGATCGCGCCAACCATCGCCAACGAAAGCCTGCCCGGCAATCCCGACAGCGGCCTGATCGAAAGCCCCGAAGGCGAACTGGTGCTGGCCGCCGGCTACAGCATCACTATCGCCAGCCTCGATCATCCCGACATCACTTTCGACGTGCGCGCGCCGGACAACGAGGCGATCAACCTCGGGCGCCTGCTGGCGCGTGGCGGCAGCGTCAATATCCTCGCCGCCAGCCTGCGCCACAGTGGCGAAATCAATGCCGACTCGCTGATCCGGGACGAATCCGGCAGCGTTGTACTGACGGTGTCCGACACCGCTTATCTCGACCGCGGCAGCCTGGTCAGCGCCGCGGGCGAAGGTCGCGCCGGTACCGTCGCCATCGACGCCGGCGGCGGCAATGGACGTATCTACGCGCTCGGTGCAATCGATGCCAGCGGCGACCATGGCGGCGCGGTCGACATGCACGCCGATCGCATCCTGGTCAGCGGCAGCGTGAGCGCGGCCGGCGTGATCGAAGGCGGGCAGGTTACGCTTGACGCCGACACCGAAGTCATCGCCACTGCCAGCGCCAGGCTCGACGCGTCCAGCGCCAGTGGTGGCGGCGGCACAGTAGCGGTCGATGGCGGTGCGGGCGTGTTCAGCTCGGCGCTGGTTACCGCCACGGGTGTGGTCGGCGGCGAGGTCGAAATTCTGGGCGACGACGTTACCTTGGCGGCGGCGACCATCGATGCCAGCGGCGTTGCGGCCGGCGGTCGCGTGCGCATCGGCGGTGGCTTTCAGGGTGGTGAAGGGCTGCGCGCCGCGACCACTACCGAGGTCAACGCCGCGAGCGTGATCAAAGCCGACGCCATCACCGCCGGCCAGGGCGGCAGCGTGGTGGTGTGGGCCGACGACACCACGCGCTTCGACGGTATCGTGTCCGCCACCGGCGGCAGCGCGGGCGGCAACGGGGGTACCGTCGAAGTTTCGGGCAAGCAGGGATTGGCGTTCAGTGGTCAGGTCGATGTCAGCGCACCAGCCGGCACCGCTGGCAGTCTTTTGCTTGACCCCAAAAATATACTGTTTTCGAGCGGTGCGCAGGGCGCGGGGAAGACCCAAATCCTCGACCCGCACCCGGGCGCCAATAACAATTTCGGCCAAAGCACCCAGCTCCTCGGCGACAACATGGCGGTGTTCGATCCTCTCGACGATTTCGGTGGCGCCAACGCCGGCGCGGTTTATCTTTATCGCCTTTCCGATGGCGCGT
>CALOBG010000026.1:0-34130 GCA_942490995.1 uncultured Gammaproteobacteria bacterium | reverse complement strand
GTCTTGTCAGGCTCCGCAGCGATCGGCACGTCGCCAAGAGGACTCTCCGAGGCAAGCGTCGTGCTGTCTAGCATCTCGTCGATCATCGCGCGAAGCCCCCTACGGCCCGAAGCGTTCTCCGGGATGACTTCGATCTGCTCGATGCCGGTAACAAAGAGGATGTCTTCACAGAGTCGGTTGGGAGCGGCCAGTTTCAGGTCGCCGCCACATTGCTGGCATTTGTCGCGATAGTCCAAGAGAAGTTCGATTCCGGCGCTGTCCAGCAACGGGACTTTGGCCAGATCGACCACAACACGCGGCTGCCCGCCACCAAGAGACTCTTCCAGCAATTCCGTCAGCCGATCGACGATGTCGACATTCAACGGAGCGTCTCCGCAAATGACGTTGACCGCACCATGCTTGTCCATTTCGTACATGGTTCTTACTCCGCGGTGGTTGGAAGAAGAATGGTGAACTTGGAGCCTTTTTGACCTCGCTGCTAACGGACAGTTTACCGCCGTGAAGGCGAACAATTTCATGTGCGAGCGACAGCCCCAGACCGCTTCCTGTTTCACCATGGACTCTCGGGTCGGAACTGCGATAGAATTTGTCCAGGACCTTGGGAAGCTCTTCTTCGGCGATACCGATTCCCGTATCCTCGACGTCGATTTGCATGGAGTTTTCGAGCAGGACAACGCGCAGTCCGATCCTGCCTCCCTCGGGCGTATACTTGGCTGCGTTTCCCAAGAGATTGATGACGGCCACCGCGAACTTGTCCTTGTCCACAATCAGTTCGGGCAGTTGGCCGGGCAGATCGGCCTTGAAGGTCAGATTCTTCTGCTCTATCTGGGGTTGGATTTTCTTGGTCGCTTCCTCCAGGAGACGTCTCATGTCCGTTACCTGGAGGTTGAAGCGTGGTCGCGTCAACTTCCATTCGGCTGAGGTGGAGCAGGTCGTCGATGAATCGTGCCAGACGTGTGACTTCATCGTTAATCACGTTGCAGAACATCTTCTGCTGTTCCACGTCATCGACCTCACCCAGGGCAAGCATTTCGGCGTAGGCCTTGATATTTGCCATGGGGGTTCGCAGTTCGTGGGTCGCCGCATTCACGAACTGATCGCGCATCTTGTCTGCCATCTTCTGCTGGGTTATATCGCGAACGGACCAGACGTACCCTCCGCGGTTCGTCCCTCCGTCGCTGGCAAGCGGTGTCCGACATACTCTGATCACGACCGGTGAGTCGTCACCGGGGCAGGAGATCTCGGCAACGATCCGGTGGCCGCGATGCCCGGCTTCGACAGCTTCTTTGACCTGGTCCTCGCCTGCTCTGTCGCGCAAGAACTTCGACGACGGTTCTTGCCGTCACAGGCATTCTGCTTCGGGGTTGAGGTTCATGATGCTGCAGAACGCACTATTTGCCAACGTGATTCGCTGCGCATCATCGGTCACGACGATCCCGTCCGTGAGAGCATTGAGAACCCGCTCACCTTTTCGCTGTCGATACTCGCCGACTGCCTCTTCAAGACGCTCGTGCAGGCTCCGGGGCTGATCGGTGGACGCGCAGCAACTGAACCACGCGATTCCAGCCGGCCTCAAGTGTTGTGGATCCCGGAACCGGCTCCATGTCTTCGGAGCAGTACGAGCGAGGATGAAAGCGACACGATGCAACTGTTGCTCCACGTCGCAGACGGGTCTCAGGCATCGATGGCTGACGAAGAGCCCGACCGCAAGGAGAGCCACGGATACCGCCAGTGCCAGGGCAACCGGGAGTGATGTGGGAGCCGGAATCTATCGTTCAGAGCGCCGATCGCGAGACCGACCAGAAGTGCAGTTATGAGAGAGTAGTCCGAAGCCCGCCTGAAAAGCCAGCGTTCGACGCCGAAGGCTTTGACGCGGGGAACCGCCGACGCAGGGAATTACCGATTCGGGCACCGTCGATGGCGAATCGGGAGCCGATGCCGTCGGAGATTCCGGCGAAGATTCGTCAATCGGACATTCGGCTAGGAGGGACATCGGTTCCGGCTGCTGCTGTTTCTCTCGACCGTTCTGGGACTTGCCTCAGGATTTCCAGAACTTGATTCGTAACCTCTCGCGGGCTGAACGGCTTGCGAATGACGCAGGCAATGTCCAATGTCCCAAGGTCATGTTCGCGTTGGAAATCCTCCGAAAGACCTGTTAGAAACACGATCGGTGTCTGGCGTGCCGCGAGTGTCGCGCATCTTCATGCAAAGGCTGCCGCCAGACATTCCCGGCATATTGAAGTCGGTCACAACCAGGTCGATCGCGTGCTGTTCGAGCATCCGCCATGCTTCGATGCCCGTCTCCGCAGTGACGACATCCAAGCCTGCATTTCTCAGGGACAGCGCGATCACACCCAACAACGCCGGGTTGTCTTCGACCACAAGAATCCGTCCGCTAGCGTTTGCCACAAGCCCTGCTCCTCAGAGCTTTGAAGCTCTCACGCGGAATACACCCACTGTCACATCGTGGTCAGAACTGGTCGTAAGTTGTTGCGCCATCCTTCGACACCGTGGTGCAGTTGATGATGAACTCGCCGGTAGTTCCGTTGTACATCCAACCAGTTGCACCATCGGCGACGAGGAGGTGGAGGCGGATACGGAAGCGGCGCCTGACGACGCGCAGTCGCTCACGCCGGTCGCCGGCCATACGCGTCGCCGCGGTCACCGGCGTCCCCTACCGGCTCATCTGCCGCTCGAGGTCTGGGCGAGGAAACCAGCGAGCAGCTCGACATCGTGCCGGCGACCATCCAGGTACTGCGCCATGAACGGCTGAAGTATGCCTGCCCGTGCTGCCGTCAGCACCTGGTGACGGCGGCGATGCCGGCGCAGCCTCTGCCGAAGAGCCAGGCGAGCGCGGGGCTGCTGGCGAGCATCGCGACGGCGAAGTACGCCGATGCGCAACCCTTGTACCGGCAGAGCGGGCAGTTCGGGCGCATCGGCTTCGAGGTCCCGCGGCAGACGCTGGCGAGCTGGATGGTGCGTTGTGGTGTGCTGGTCCAGCCGCTCGTCAATCTGCTGCGCGATCGCTTGCTGGAAAGTGGCTACCTGCGCATGGACGAGACCACGGTGCAGGTGTTGAAGGAGCCCGGGCGAACGGCACAGTCGACATCTGATCTGTGGGTGCAGCAGAGCGGCGAGCGTGAGCGGCCGGTGGTGCTGTACGACTATGCACCGACCCGCTCGGGCGAGGTCCCGGTGACCCTGCTCGGCGACTTCGGCGGTTACCTGCAGACCGACGGCTATGCCGGATGCCATGCCGTGGTGGCCGCCAATGGCATCACCCCGGTGTATTGCCTTGCGCACGCCCGGCGTGACTTCATCGAGGCGCTCAAGGCGCACGGCCTGAACCCGAACAAGCTACCACCCAAACCACCCGACAAGGCCCGCCGACCGCTGAAGGCGCTCGGCTTTATCCGTCACCTGTACGCGATTGAACATCGCCTGCGTGGCAAGGACGCCGCCGAACGCCTGCGTGTGCGCCAGGCCGACAGCTTGCCGGTCTTGAGCGACCTGCGCGCCTGGCTCGATCGGCTACTGCCGAAGGTCGTGCCAAGCACGCCGCTCGGTAAGGCGTTGAATTACCTCGACCGCCACTGGGCGGGGCTGGTGCGCTACTGCGAGGACGGTCGATTGGAGATCGACAACAACCGTTGCGAGAATGCCATCCGGCCGTTCGTGACAGGGCGAAAAAACTGGTTGTTCAGCGACACGGTCCAGGGCGCGCAGGCGAGCGCCAACCTCTACTCATTGATCGAGACCGCGAAGGGTAACGGGCTGGAACCCTATCAGTATCTGCGTCGGGTGTTTACCCATTTGCCAACTGCTGCGAGCGTCGCCGACATCGAAGCGCTACTACCCTGGGCCCCGACCGCGACCGATTGAGCGCCTGGCGCCGGGATCATCACGCCTCACCGACTCCGCAAGTACGTACTTTGCGGATCGCTTACCCTACAGCGACGAGGAGGTCGCGCGGCTGATGCAACAGGCGCTGGATAGTCGTCCGCACGATGCGACGCATTGGAGTGTGCGTTCGTTCGCGCGTGAAACGCCGCTGTCGAAAAGCACAGTGCATCGCTACTTCACCCTGTTCGGCATCCAACCGCACCGCACCCGGCACTTCAAACTCTCCAACGACCCAATCTTCGTCGAGAAAGTGCGCGACATCGTCGGCCTGTATCTCAATCCGCCCGACAATGCGCTGGTGCTATGCGTCGATGTGAAAACTCAGATCCAAGCACTGGAGCGCTCACAACCGGTGTTACCGATGGGCCTGGGCTATGTCAATGGCGAGACCCATGATTATTTCCGCCACGGCACAACCACTTTATTCGCTGCGCTCGACATCGCCGCCGGAACCGTCATCGCCCAGTGTAAGCCGCGTCACCGCCATCAGGAGTTCTTGTCCTTTCTCAATCACATCGAGCGCAGTGTGCTCGCGCATCTGGACGTGCACGTGGTGATGGACAACTACGCCACGCACAAGCACGCCAAGGTGCGCGCCTGGTTCGCCAAGCGCCCGCGCTACCACGTGCACTTCACGCCTACCTATGCCTCGTGGCTCAACCAGGTCGAACGCTGGTTCGGCCTCGTCAGTCAGCGCGCCATTAAGCGCGGCTCATTCCGTAACGCCAAAGTCCTGATTGAGCGCATCGAGGTTTACATCGCCTCGCACAACAAATCCGGGGTGCCGTTCAAATGGACCGCAACCGCAGATTCCGTCTTCGAAAAACTCGCTAGACTATGTGAATACTCCACCGCCTAAAGGCGGTGGCTTCGGATTACGGCTGGAAGCCGGATTGATCGGCCATGCGGCCGATTACACCACCGTAAAGTCATCGTCCGGTTCCGGCGCCTTCTGGTTCTTGATGTACTCTTTCCATACTTCGTCAGTGACGTTCCCGCTCGTCGCCACCCAGTATCCCCGTGCCCATAGATGCTGACCCCAGTACCGCTTCTTCAGACTCCGATACTCCGTCAGAAGCCGGTGCGAACTCTTACCCTTCAGAAACTGCACCGCACGCGACACCGATAACTGTGGCGGGATACCAATCAGCATATGAACGTGATCGCGGTTGATCGACCCCGCGTAGATCAGCATCTCCTTGCTCCGAGCAATCTCCCGCAGAAGCTCCCGGCACCGTTGCCCCACATCACCGCCCAACACCTGATAGCGATACTTCGTCGTCCATACCAAGTGGTATTTGCAGTCCCACACCGTATGACTACCGCGCTTGTAATCTTCCATCTCACAAGCATAATTCAAACGACCTATCCGTCGCCTAAAGGCGAGGGGTTTACGGATCCCCTATCGGGGACTCTAAACTTGTCTGCGGGACAGCACACTAGCGAGATTACCGCGCGAAAAGAAGCGCCGCCTGGAACGCGCATTTAGGTGCTACGTTTCATGCTGCCAGGACCACACTGCGACGGAGCTGACGATTCCTTGGCTTGTATCCAGAACGCACTCGGTTCAGATTGAGGGAACTTCTCGCGCATAGCTATGATTTCAGGAAAGATTCCCAGCATCCGCTGGGCCTGATGGGTCATCATGTAGTTGCCTGGCCAAAGGATTTCGAAACGATCGTTAAACGCCAGAAAAGCCTGTAGTAAGTACTGTTCGTTCCAATACCAGCCAGCATCGAAATAAGCTCGAGGATAGCGGCGCGGTAAACTGATGTCGTGGATGTGTACGAGCACCCCGTCACTGAGACGCGGCAGTATTTCCAGATACTCGTATTGCACATCATTGCCCTCGCGCAGCACATGGGTGGAGTCGATAAACAGAATGTCGTTGGCCTGTAGTTCTTTAAATAGTTCAAGGTCCACATCCTGCAACTTTGATTCGAGCAAATTAATGGCGGTGGATTCGCGTAGGAAGGCCGACGGAAAGGGCTCGATGCAGGTGACTGCGGTAAGGTGACCTTCGTGCATATTCTCGGCGCTCGCATCGAGCGCCAGGCGTGTCGATTGTCCGGCACCAATTTCGATAATTCGTGCCGGTTTATGCGCTCTAATTAGTGCATAATAGACATGCGCATCGACAGCCATATAGACGCCATTCAGCAGGTGAAAACCAACTTCAGGTTCATCGTCGATTGTGAGCGGATAGCGACAACGGAATTCGTCGAGGTAGGGCGAAATGATGTTTTCGACTAGTTCGAAGCCTGATTCTTTGCTGAGTTTGAGACCGATCAAATCCGTTTGGCTGTCCCAGAAATCGGCGCCGAATTCCGCCGGATCTGGCACGGGCGAGTAATAGTGACGCTTAAGCACGTCGACCCCGGAACGCTCGGCGCTTCTTTGGATCTCGCCAAGCAGATCAAAGCGGCGATAAAGCCAGAACGTGAGGCGGAAAACAGGTACAGACAGTCGCGCAATTGTTTCGCGCAACATTGCCCGAATTCGGGCGGCGAAAATGTTTGCCATAAAATTGCCCCAACTACCGGTGACTTGCCGTCACGCGACGCTATCATATTCTCTCGCCCTCCGGCGAAGCTGCCCGCTGCACCAGAAGAGCTTCGTTGAGCTAAGTTCGTACCAACGACCGCGCCAATCCGGCGCGATTGAAAAGGCAGCCCGAAAACCTCACAATGCTGCCCCGAACGAGGGACTCAAGTAGAGAAAAGCAAGATGCAACTCATCAAAGTTTGCGTTTCGCCGGGCGAATTGACCTACGCTGGTGCCGTGCTGGCGTACCGCTACGCGGGCTCGGACAACAGGTCATCCAGAACATCGTTGGCGCAATGGCCGACAAATCTAGTGTAATCAAACTGTTTTGGCATCAGGCTGTACACTGGTACCCTCGTATGTCAGGACACCATTACCGAACGCAAAACAGCGCCTCAGAATCGGATGTCATTGCGCCTTCCACCTCGGTCCAGAACTAACACCAGCGTGAGGACTGACAACTGGATACGGTGACCCAGGTTCTAGGCTTCTTTTGCGATCCCCTGGAAAAACATTTGAGTGCTACGGCCTAGTGCTTTGCCTATAGAATGGTCCTGCTCCGGCCGGCGATGACGGAATAAATTAGCCTATGCGCGTATTGATCTGCGGTGGCACTGGTATGCTCGGACACATGCTACTCAAGCAGTGGTCCGGATACTTTGAACTCGCTGCGACTATTCGAAAGTCAATCGCCGATTCTCCGCTTCGGCGCCTGAATCTCGCAAGCAAAATTTATGAACACGTCGCGGCTGAGGATATGCGTGCAGTGGATGCCGTACTCGATGCATTCGCGCCGCAAGTTGTGGTGAACTGTATTGGCATTGTCAAGCAGATCAGAGAAGCTTACGACCCGATCACTTCGACACAGCTTAATGCCCTGTTTCCGCATTTACTTGCGCGCGCTTGCCGTCAACGCGGCAGTCGTCTACTGCATATCAGTACTGATTGTGTATTTTCAGGGCTACGCGGACCCTACTCGGAATCTGACGTCCCTGACGCCGACGACCTCTATGGGCGCACGAAACGGCTTGGTGAGGTAGTGGGCGACGGGGTATGTACACTGCGAACCTCGATTATCGGACCTGAGTTGCATCGTGGCACTGGCTTGCTGGAATGGTTTCTCAACCAACAAGGCGCTTCTGTTAATGGCTACAACAACGCTCTGTATACCGGATTCCCGACCGCGGTGATGGCGGATATCCTGCGCATGATTATCTGCGAGCAGCCAGAACTTAGCGGATTGTGGCATGTTTCCAGTACACCTATCAGCAAGTTCGATCTACTGTGCCTCGTGCGCGACACTTACGGTAAAGAAATTCGGATCAACCAGGACCCGAAATTTCATTGTGACCGACGCCTCGACAGCACACGCTTTCGTGAAGCGACCGGATTTACACCGGAACCATGGCCCGACATGATCAGAAAAATGTACGCTGCCCATGCCGCAGCGCCTTAATTACAGAGGAATTCTACAAAATGGCTTTCATCGACGGTAAACGGATTCTGATAACCGGTGGCACCGGCTCGCTTGGCAAGGTTTTGCTGCGCCGGTTATTAAGCGGATCCGACGGCGTGCCGGCCCAAATCGTGGTGTTTTCCCGCGACGAAGCCAAACAACACGACCTGCGTATCAGCTACGAGCACAAACGCTCGGCGACGGACGAAATCATTTATGACAATTTCACGCGCATGCTTAAATTCCAGATTGGTGACGTGCGCGACGAACGCGCCGTCGTACGCGCGCTGCGTGGAATCGACATTGTTTTCAACGCTGCGGCTTTGAAGCAGGTACCGACCTGCGAATACTTTCCATTCGAAGCGGTGCAAACGAATATCAATGGTGCGGAAAACATTGTCCGCGCTATCAACAGCAGACTTGCTTCCGTTGAAACGGTTGTCGGCATCTCAACCGACAAAGCCGTGAAACCGGTCAATGTAATGGGCATGACGAAATCGATCCAGGAACGCATATTCGCACGTGCAAACCTCGACACCGACAGCACACGCTACGTTCTGGCGCGCTATGGCAATGTGCTGGCCTCGCGCGGCTCGGTAATTCCCTTGTTCCATGACCAAATCAGGAACGGCGGACCAGTCACAATTACGCATCGAGAGATGACCCGTTTTCTGCTGAGTCTTGACGAAGCCGTAGATTTAATCCTGAAGGCCGCGGCAACAGCCAACCGCGGAGAAACATATATCCCGCGCGTACCGTCGGCAAACATTGTCGACCTCGCGCAAGCGCTGATTGGCAATCGAAGCATCGACATCGTCGAAACTGAAGTGCGCCCAGGCGAGAAACTACACGAAACCTTAATTTCCGAAGAAGAGGCACACCGCACCATGGAGCGGGACGGCAACTACGTCATTGGCCCGATTTTGCCTGACTTGCGCGACGCTTCATTGACGACTTGCGGTCTGACAAGCGAATACAGTTCCGCGGATGCGGTAATGACGTGTGCGCAGCTTAGCGAATTGCTTAAGCGCCGTCGACTGATGGTTGAGGACGAACTCGAGCTGGACGGTGAGCTACTGGCATGAAGTTGATGACCGTCCTCGGCACTCGCCCCGAGATCATCCGACTTTCGCGGATAATCCCGCGGCTCGACGAGCTGACCGAACACGTGCTTATCCATACGGGTCAGAATTTCGATCCAAGTTTGAGCGAACAATTCTTTGACGAACTAGGTTTGCGCCAGCCCGATCGCATTCTGGGCGTGCGCGCCAGTACTGCAGGCGAACAAATTGGACAAATCCTATCCCGTTGTGAAGAAGCATTCGATGAATTCAAGCCAACTCGCCTACTCTTGCTTGGCGATACGAATTCCAGTTTGTGCGCCATCATTGCCAAGCGCCACGGTATCCCGGTGTTCCATATGGAGGCGGGAAATCGATGTTTCGATGATCGCGTTCCGGAAGAGGTAAATCGCCGGATCATCGACCATTCAAGCGATGTGCTTATGCCTTATACTGAACGCAGCCGCGCGAATTTGTTACGCGAGGGGATCGCCGGCCACCATATTTTTGTAACCGGCAATCCGATCTACGAGGTGATGCAACACTACGCCTCGCACTACACAGATTCAAACATCCTTGAAACTCTTGAGATTGATGCACAGAACTATTTTTTGGTCACCTTGCACCGAGCAGAGAACGTTGACATCGCGTCGCGCATCGACGGCTTTCTCAAAGCCCTGGATACACTCGGCCGAATCTACCAATGTCCAGTCATTGTCAGTACGCATCCCCGCACCCGGTCGCGCATGCAAGCGGCCGGGCTGTCGGCTGGCAATCACGTCAAATTTTCGGATCCCTTTGGCTTTTTTGACTTCATGCGCCTGCAGAAAGACGCGCGCTGTGTCCTGAGCGATAGCGGCACGGTCCAAGAAGAATGCGCGATTCTCGGTCAAGCGAACGTCACCTTGCGCGACGTTACGGAACGGCCCGAAACGGTCGAGTGTGGCAGCAACATCCTGAGCGGGGCGGATGCGGCGTCAATCGAGCGCTGCGTCAAAGTGGCCTTGTCAGCACAAGGTAGCTGGGTAGCGCCCCCCGAGTACACGCTCGACCTGGTCAGCGAAACCGTGGTACGTATCCTGCTGGGCTATCACAACGATCTGGAAATGGGCGCGCCAGGCGCCTCTGCTTGACGCCATTGTGCTGCCCGCCGTCACGATCGTCACCCCGGTTTATAACGGCGCACGCTATCTCGAACAGACACTTGTCAGTGTCTTGGAACAGTCGTACCCGGATCTTGAATATATTGTCGTAGACGACGGTTCAACCGATCAGACCGGCCTGATCCTGCAGCGTTACAACAAGCGTATTAGCGTTCTCTCGCAAGCCAATGCCGGTGAGTCCACGGCGGTTAACGTTGGGGTCTCTGCCGCATCCAATGATCTGATCTGCGTAGTCAACGCCGACGATCCCATCCTGCCGGGGTTGCTGAAGGCGACCGTAGAAACTCTGAGTCGCGATGTGACTTTGGTCGCTGCTTATCCGGATTGGCGCATGATCGGCCCCGAGGGCGAAACGATTGCTGAAATTTCAAGTCGGGATTACGACTTCCGCGTAATGCTTGAGGAGCACTATTGCATCCCAGGTCCGGGCACAGTTTTCCGGCGTTCCGCATTTGCTGGTGAAGCAATTCGTTCTGCTGTGTTCCCGTTGAACGGAGATTTCGACGCTTGGTTGCGGCTTGGTCTCAAAGGACCTATGCGGCGCGTGCCGCAAGTTTTGGCGTGCTGGCGCAGGCATGCCGGTGGCACTTCGCTGTCGAACCGATCCTGCGCGCTGGCACATGCGCGCGCGAAGGTAATTGAGTCTTTTTATGCGCGCAATGATCTAGTCGCAGAGGTGCTGGCCTCTAAGCGCCTAGCGTTGAGCTCTGCTTACTACCATGCTGCCATCCTTGCTTTGCACGATCGCAGCGTACCGGCGCGACGTTATTTGTTTAAATCGCTCGTGACAAAGATCGTGTGGCCGAAGCGTCTTAGCCGCGAGCGTCGACGCTCTTGGAAATTGATAGCCTATTTGATGCTGCTGCCGTTAAGTGCGCCGATGAAGGAGGTTTACGCACGCTACCTTGAATGGCGCGGTTTTGAACACCAACTCGACGATTGAGTCAATTGTGAGCGTATCTGCCAAACACGTGGCGATCGTGATCAGCGATCTGCGCATCGGCGGCGCCGAGCGGTCTGCCGTGCATCTGGCCAAAATACTCAAGCGCGCGGGCCGTAGCGTGCATATTTTCACTTTCGCATCAGAGCAATCGCCTGGCGATCTTGAATCAGATCTCGAAGTCAGCGTTGAGCGCCTGGATTTATTGACACAGAGCACATCGATGCTCGCGGCCATCACCGCGAATCGCAGACGAATTGCGACCCTGCGTAAGGCACTCGTAGCGCTCGCGCCGGACTTAGTCGTGTCGTTTGTGCACGCGACAAATGTGTTGACTATCCAAGCGCTGAGCGGCACCTCCATTCCAGTCATCGTTTGCGAGGAGTCCGAACCCTCGGTGGCGCCAGATTCGCGCTCCTGGCGCTTGTTGCGTTGGTGGACTTATCCCGCCGCCACCAGGGTTATTGTACATAGCAGCGCCGCTGCAGCGTGGTTTGGTCGGCGCCTGCGTCACAACATTCGAGTAGTACCGAATGTTGTGGTCGTGCCCCCGGCAGATCCCGTCGCGGGGGATCGGACACGCGATCGCCTGGTCCTTTCGGTCGGACGGCTCGGTCGCGAAAAGGGCTACGATTTGTTGATAAAAGCGTTTGCGATCGCCGGCCGTTCGCGGCCGGGATGGCACTTAAAAATCCTCGGTGAAGGCCGCGAACGGCAAAGTCTCGAACGCTGCGCACAACGCCTGGGTCTGGAAAATCGGTTCTCGCTGCCTGGAGTACTAATGCACCCGTGGCCCTTCTACCGACGAGCATCGGTGTTCGTGTCTAGTTCGCGACATGAGGGCTTCGGTATTGCCCTGTGCGAGGCTATGGCATCAGGTTGCGCGGTAATCGCCACCGACTGCCCCGGTGGGCCGCAGGAAATTGTCGAGCACGGTATCAGCGGCTTGCTGGTACGCGCCGAAGACGTCGATCGCCTGGCCGCTGCCATCGGCATACTCATGGATGATGAGGATTTGCGTGCGCGTCTCGCCGCAGGTGCGCTCAAGCGGGCGGCGAATTACGCTCCCGAGCGCGTTGACGGGCTATGGTTGCAACTCATCGACGAAGCGTTGCCCAACGCAGACACTTGCAGCCATGGTTGACATAACGTGAGTGATGGAGAGACTGGTTGTGGTCGCGGACCGCGCCTCGCCATCGTGATCGGCAGACTCGACCGTGGCGGCACAGAGTTGCAATTACTCGAACTATTGCCGCGTTTGGAGGCGCAGGGATTCAGCCCAGAAATCTATACACTACAGCGGGGCGGCGCGATCAGCGCCATGATGTCACAACGAGGAGTCCCGGTATTTGAGGGCGTCGCGCAACGTGGGTGGACATCCATCCCAATCATGTTGTGGCGGCTGTACAGATTGATGCGCCGAAGGCGCCCCGATATCGTGCATTTTTATCTTCCCGAGGCTTACATCATCGGCTCAATTGCCGCCCTCGCAGCAGGTCGCCGCCGACGTGTTATGAGCCGGCGCAGCCTGAACTTCTATCAATCGAAATATCCAGGGTTTGCCGTCGTCGAAAAGGTTTTGCACCGCTTGACCCACGCCGTGATTGGCAATTCTCGGGCGGTTGTGGACCAGTTGCAAAACGAAGGTGTACCGCCGTCCAAGCTTGGATTGATATATAACGGCGTTGCGCTTCGCCCTCTGCTGTCAGTGCAGGCGCGCAATGCCGCGCGGACCGCGCTCGGTCTTGAACCCGAACATATCGCGGGACTAACCGTTGCAAACCTGAAAAAGTATAAGGGCCACGAAGACTTACTGGCCGCCATCGCACAACTCCCGCCGCACTCGCGCGACAAACTGGTGTGGTACTGCGTCGGCCGGGACGACGGCAACAAGCAACGCTTCACTGCACTTGCTGCGCGCCTTGGCGTCGGCGATATCGTACGCTGGGAAGGAGAACAATCCGATATCACAACCTACCTTGATGCTTGCGATCTCGCCGTTTTACCTTCACGAGAAGAAGGTTTCAGCAACGCGTTACTGGAAAAAATGGCGGCAGCGTTACCGCTGGTCGCGACCGATGTCGGTGGCAATAGTGAGGGGCTTGGTGACTGCGGCCTGCTAGTCGGTGCCGCCAACCCCACCGCGCTATGCCACGCGATGCACACGCTGATCGTCGATTCCGATCGCCGGGCTAGAGGCATGGCCGGGCGCCTGCGCGTTGAGGAAATGTACGCGTTCGCAATCTCCGTGGAATTGCATTGCGAGCTCTATCGCCGCGTTTTCGCTGGTCAACAGCCGTACATTCCGCTCGCCGCCCAAGTCGAACCTAAATAAGTGTTCGGAATAATGGGACACACAGGCACTGGTGGCGTGCGGGTCAAAGCGGATAACCGACCGGTTCGCCGTCCTCGAGAAACTCGATGTATTCGGCAATACCCATGCCCTCGCGATCGTCCCAACGCCATAAGGTCAGCCCTTCGGCGATCCGCGATTGCAGCATCTGGTCGCCGACTTTGCGTCGGTTGCTGAGCGGCGCCAAGGTCAGCACTTCGCCGTTTATGTTTACCGCCCGCTGCGCCGTTCGTACGCCGAGCCTGATCCGGGTCGGGTCCTTGCTCGCGGTCCAATCGGTAAGGATGTCGAGATCGGTAATGTCTTCGTAATCGCCGTCGAACTGCAGTACTCCATGGCGGCGCGTGACCCCGTCGCGCCCCGTGATCTTGAGCAACATCATCGCCCGATCGGGTCCGAAATTCGCAATCAGCAGCCGGTAGAAATAGATATTGGTCCAGTAGCGCGGTCCCCAGGAATGATCGCGCCAGCCCAGGCCGTCAAAATCAAGCGTCTGTCCGGCGACCTCCATCTCGACGTGCGCGACCATGTGCTGATTGAAATGGCCGAGGGAAAAGTCGCGGCCATACATCGTTTCCTGGGTCTCGGTCAGTGGTTCACCGCCGTGGACCGGCGAGCAGCCGGTGAGTTCGTAGTGCACTTTCGCCGCCGCTCGGGGTGCGGAGGCGAACAGATCCCGCGGTCGGCGCAGCAGTTCGGGGTCATCGAGCAGCATGACATCGCCCGTGTAGTCCATCGTCACGCGACGCAGCGGTTCGTCGACCCGGTAGCTGAGCCCGCCGGCGGAGAAGCCATCGTTGCCAGCGATATCCGGGCGTTGAAACTGGCAGGCGATGCGACCGTCCGGCAGGTACAGGCAGACCTGGGCCTCGGCATGGCCTTCGTTGGGGCGGTTGCCGATGCGCATCCAGCCGCCACAGCGGCGTTCGAGATCGAATGCGTTGACGTACACGCTTTCGTTGAAATTCGACTCCCCGCTCGAACGATGATTGAATTCATCGTCAGCGCTCATGCGATAGTTGTTCATGACCTGCCCCTGAATTTTCTGCAACCGCCGAAAAAAAACCGCCGCACTCTTACAGCGGCCAGCCGGCCGGCCGCCCATCGCGCAGCTGCTCGACGTATTCTGTCATGCCGTAACCCTCGACGCCGTCCCAGTCGAAGGCGGTGTGGCATTCCGCGATACGCGAGTGCAATACCACCTCACCAATCTGGCGACGGTTGCTGAGCGGCGCCACGTTCAACACCCGGCCTTCGATGCGCGCGCGCCACGACGCGGTCCTGGCCAGCAGGGTGACAGCGCTCGGATCGCGAGCGGCGTCCCAGTCCGTGAATACATCGAGGTCGAGGATCGACTCGTAGCGCCCATCACGGAACAGTACGCCGGCGCGCCTTACCTGACCATCGCGGTTTGCGATCTTGAGCAGCGTGATGCCGCGCTCGGCGCCGAAACTCGCATAGAAACCACGATCAAAAAGGATGTTCTGCCACAGGCGCGGCCCCCAGGAATGATCGCGCCAGCCGAAACCGGAGAAATCATGATTTGCGTCGCCGATGCGCACCTGCGCATCGACCTCGGTATGCTGGTTGAAATGGCCCAGCGAAAAATCGCGCCCGAACATGGTCTGCTGCCGAGGCGTTGCCGGCAAACCGCCATGCAGAGGTGAGCAGCCGCGACAGCGCCAGCGGATCTCACCGTCCGCGCGCGACGATTCGGCGAACAGGCGTCGCGGATCGCGAAACAGCTCGCGATCCTCAACCAGCATCAGCTCACCGCTGTAGTGCATGGCTACTTCGCGTAACGGTTCGTTCACGCGGTAGCTCAACCCGCCGGCTGCGAACTGCTGGTTATCGTCAATGCGCGGTCGCTGGAACTGACAGGCGATGCGCCCGTCGGGCAGGTACAGACACACCGCCAGTTCGGCGTAACCCTCATTGGGACGATTGCCGAGGCGCATCCAGCCACCGAACCGGCGTGAAAAATCGAACGCATTGACGTAAACGCTTTCATTGAAATGCGTTTCGTCGCCGGCCGCGTGCGGGTATTCATCGCTCGCCGCCAGTACGTAGCCGGTCATGCGCGCCGTGTCCCGTTATTTGGATTCATTAAAGGCGAACTTCGGATCGGCGATGCGCACATAGGCTTCTTCCAGCCCCAGCTCCTTGCGCACCAGGTTCGCGCCGAGAACCACCGCGGCGCATTTATACAGGGCAATGCGCCGCGACAGACCCTCGCGTCCGAAACCGCAGTCGGCCGTGATCACCAGCCGTTCCGGCGGCACGTATTCCAGCGCATGTCGGATCGTCGCGGCGACCTGTTCAGGAGACTCGACAGTGGTGCGGGTATGGTCGACCACGCCGATGCCGATTTTTTTGTCGGTCTTGAATTTTTTCAGCAAGGCGATGTCGCGCGCCTGGTTGCTGCCACCCTCGAGCATGAGCACATCGCAGTTCATGTCGAGAAAGTGCGGCAGCGCGCGCTCGTAGCTTGGACGCTCCCAGTAGAAGCTCTGCTGATTCGGGTTACCCCAACAGGTATGCGCCCAGACTTCGGTGTTGACTCCGGCCACCTGGCGGTTGAAGGCCGCGGTATAGAACGCCAGGTCGTCGTCGCTGCACGGGGGGATCGAATTGCAGTTGAAATGGTGGACCGGCTCTTCGATCTGGATCACCGGGCAGCCGGCATCGGCCAGTTCGCGATACTCCTCGTTGAGGGCCGCGGCGATGTCCATCACCATGTCGTGGTCGTTTTCGTAATACTCGTTCCACAACATCATCGGCAGGCAGGTCGCGCAGATGGAACCGAACTTGACCGGTCGCGCGCTCATTTTCTGCGCGGTTTTCCACACCGCGGTGAAGTGCAGCGGGCCGCGCGTGATTTTCTCGGTCACCGTCGGCGGGCTCCAGCTTTCCTGCACTTCGAACAGGATGTGTCCCGGGCGCATGTCGCCGTAGTCGAGAAAATGCGAACTGTCACGAAAGCCGCTGATGCCGTTGAGGCGTTCGATGGTGTAGAAAAACCACGAGCGCCCGCCGACCTCGAGGTCGAAGCGGGTATCGCCGTCGACCAGGATGTCGAGGCCGCAGCGTTCCTGTTCGCTCAGGTAACACGCTACCGAGTCGAGGTACTGTTCGCGATACAGCGAATCGCCCATCGCCACCTTGAACGGCCGTCCGTACAGGTTCTGGGTGAACCAGCTCGGTTTAGGAAACGAACCGACCATCGCGGTCGGCATGATCTTGTCCCTGGTCGCGTTGTACATCTTGCCCTGCCCTCCCCGGTTTGCCGTCGCACTGGTTTCGATCGGTGCGTGACGCGGACGCCGGGGTTGATATTATTGCCGCCACCCGGGCGATGCAAAGCGCCCCGCCTGTGCAATCCAAGCGAGGACGCTGCTGATGAAGTTCCAGTTCACCGACGACCAGATCGCGATCCGCGATGCAATCATGAAAGTATGCCGGGAGTTCGATGCCGATTACTGGCTCGACTGCGATACCACTGGCGATTTTCCCCAGGAGTTCGTCCGCGCTGTATGCGAGGGTGGCTGGTTCGGCATCGCCATGCCGGAAGCCTACGGCGGCAGCGGCCTCGGCATCACCGAAGCCTCGATCATGATGCAGGCAGTCGCCGAGTCGGGCGCCGGCTATACCGGTGCGTCGGCAATCCATCTCAATCTGTTCGGGCTCAATCCGGTGGTGGTGTTCGGCACCGAGGAACAGAAGCAGCGCTGGCTGCCACCGCTCATCCGCGGCGAAGACTCGGCCTGCTTCGGCGTCACCGAACCGAATGCCGGACTCGACACCACCAGTCTGCAGGTACGCGCCGATAAGAGTGGCGACGGCTACCTGATCAACGGCCAGAAACACTGGACTTCGATGGCGCAGCGCGCCAACAAGGTCCTGCTACTGGTGCGTACCACCGCGCGCGACGAGGTCAAGCGCAAAACCGACGGCCTGTCACTGTTTTATACCGATCTCAATCGCGACTACGCCGAAATTCACGAGATCCCGAAAATGGGTCGCAAGGCGGTGGATTCGAACGCGGTGTTCTACGACAACATGCCGGTCCCGCACGAAGATTTGATCGGTGAGGAAGGCAAAGGCTTTCACTACATCCTGCACGGACTCAATCCCGAACGCATCCTGATCGCCGCGGAGGCCATCGGTCTCGGCCGCATCGCGCTCAAACGTGCCGTCGATTATGCCAACGAGCGCGTGGTATTCGGCCGGCCGATCGGTCAGAACCAGGCCATCCAGCATCCGCTGGCGCGGATTCATATGGAACTCGAGGCCGCTAATCTGATGACCTTCAATGCCTCGAGCAAATACGATGCCGGTGAAGAATGCGGGTTCGAGGCGAATGCGGCCAAGTATCTGGCCGCGGAAGCGGGTTTCAACGCCTGCGAACAGGCGGTATTGACCCACGGCGGCATGGGCTACGCACGCGAGTACCACGTCGAGCGCTATCTGCGCGAAATCATGATCCCGCGTATCGCCCCGGTCAGTCGTGAAATGATCCTGAATTTCGTCGGCGAAAAAGTACTCGGACTGCCGCGCTCGTTCTGAAGCGCGAACTTTTGATCTCAAACGAGGGGAACAAGACCATGCGTTTCGGATTTATGGAAGATTTTCGCAACCCGGTTAAATGGCGACGTCCGTTTCCGGAGTTCTACCAGCAGATCCTCGCCCAGATTGCCCGCGGCGAAGAACTCGGTTACGACAATGTATGGCTGACCGAGCACCATTTTACCGACGACGGCTACAACCCGTCCCTGATGACGACCGCGGCGGCGGTCGCGATGTGCACCAAAACCATACGACTCGGCACCTTCATCATCATCCTGCCGTACCAGCACCCGGTCCTCATGGCCGAAGAAGTCGCCAATGTCGACATTCTTTCCAACGGCCGTTTTGACCTCGGGGTCGGCCAGGGTTATTCGCACTACGAATTCGATGCGTTGTGCATGAACCGCAGCGAACGCGGCGCGCGTACGCGCGAAAGTATCCAGCTCATCCAGCGCCTGTTCGTCGAAGATGCGGTCAGTTTCGAGGGCAGGTTCACCCAGGTCAAACAGGCGCGTTTATCGCCCAAGCCGGTGCAGGAACCGCATCCGCCGATCTGGATCGGCGCGCGCGGACCGAAAGCGATCACCCGCGCCGCCGAAATGGGCTACCACCTGATGGCGACGCTCGGTCCGGACCCGGCGCCGCTGTACCTGGAAACCCTGCAGAAATCAGGGTTCGATCCGGAGGCTTTCAATATCGCCCAACTGCGCATGGTTTATTGCGCTGACAGCGAAGACCAGGCCTGGGACGAGTGCCAGGATCACGTGTTCCACATGCTCGAGTTCTACCAGGACATCCTCGCCGAAGCCAACGATGCCGCCGGCGACGACAAGCCCCTGCCGGTAACGAAACCGGCCGACATGCGCAACTCGGTGCTGGCCGACCATTTCATGATCGGAACGCCGGCCCAGGTCAGCGCCAAAATCGAAAAATTCAGAGCCGAGTTCCGCTGCACGGATTTCATCATGAACACTCAATTCCCGGGCATCGACCCGGCACTGGCGACGCGTTCGATGGAATTGTTCGCGCGCGAGGTGATGCCGCAGTTCCGGGACGCCTGAGCGTCCCGGCCGCACCGCGTCAGCCGGCCTTGACCATGCCGTCGATAATGGCGGCGTAGAGTCCTTCGAGCGCGGTGCGGACTTCTTCCTCGGGGGCGCCGTTCGGCGTCCAGTTGCTGCCCCAGCACACCGCGGTACCGCCATCCGGGGTATCGTCGAGGGTGACCACGGCACAGTAGTTTTCCAGCGGCAGGGCGTTGTTCTCGAGGATCGAATAGGCGAACACCGCGTCGTCATGGGCGACGTCCAGACGTTCGACCACGCGGCCACCGTCGGCCAGCACAATGGTGCGCACCGCGCCGATCCCTTCGCCGATACATTCGCAGGTGCCCACCGCATCGGGCAGCAGGGTCTTGATCCCGCCAAAATCCATCAGGCTGGCGAAAACCTTGGCGCGCGGTACGGGAATATTGCGTTCGACGAGAGCATCGTAGGACATGCGGGAAACTCCTGCTGGATTAAGGGTGTAGACCGGCGCGCGCAGGGTTCCGACCGGCGGGCCCCGCTCGCGCCGGGCTCAGCTTAATCGCGCCGAGCGGCTGCGTCGATAGCCGGGTGACAGCGTAGCGAGCAGGCCTCAGTCACTTGCGGCGCGCGGGTGACTGCGGGTGAAATCCCGGATCCGCGGCGCGATCTCGGCGCGCCAGCGTGAGCCGTTGAAAACCCCGAAGTGGCCGACGTCGGGCTGGATATAGTCGACCCGTTTATGCGCCGGAATATTGCTGCACAGATCGTGCGCCGCCTGGGTCTGACCGATCCCTGAAATGTCGTCATTCTCCCCTTCGACGGTCATCAGCGCGGTGTTGTGGATGTGTTTGAGGTCGACCCGCCGGCCGTGCACCTCCATGGTGCCTTCGGCGAGCTGGTGCTCCTGAAAAACGCGCCGGATGGTATCGAGGTAATACTCGGCTGGCAGGTCCATGACCGCCAGGTACTCGTCGTAGAATTTGCGGTGCGCAGCGACCGAATCGCCGTCGCCGGCAACCAGGTCCTGGTACAGGTTCTTGTGTGCATTGAGGTGGCGGTCGAGGTTCATGGTCATGAAGCCGGTCAACTGCAGAAAACCGGGATAAACCTCGCGCATGGCGCCCAGATTCGGAAACGGCACGCGCATGATGACGTTGCTTTCGAACCATTCCAGCGGCTTGCTTTTGGCCAACAGGTTGGGTTGGGTGGGACTCAGCCGGGTATCGATGGGGCTGCCCATGATCGTCACGGTAGCGGGCTGGCAGGGGTCGCCTTCCTCGGCCAGCAGCGCGGTCGCGGCCAGTACCGCGGGCCCTGGCTGGCACACCGCGAGCACATGCAGGTCCGGCCCGAGGTCCTGCATGAAGCGCCGCACGTGCTCGATGTAATCATCAAGCGTGAAGGCGCCGGTCGCCAGCGGCACGTCGCGGGCATCGACCCAGTCGGTGACGTAGACGTCGAAATCTTCCAGCAGCGTCCGCACCGTGCCGCGCAGCAGGGTCGCGTAATGCCCCGACAGCGGCGCAACCACCAGCATCCGTGGTCGCGGCGCGGCGGCCGGATTGAGTGGATCGCGAGCGCGGAAACGCAGCAGGTGGCAAAACGCGTGATGCTGGATGACGGTCTGTTCGACGGCCAGGCGTCCGCCCTTGACCGACACTTCGTCGATGCCCCACTCCGGCTTGCCGTAATTCTGGGTCAGGCCCTCGAACACCTCGAGCGCCGCGTGACGCCGCGCGCGCCGGGTAACTGTAAGACCAGGGGTTGGCCGGGTTATTCAATACCAGGCGACCGAACGGGGACGCGGCGCGCCACGGCGCGACGATAGCGTGGGTCATCTCATACATGTGGTAAAGCAAAACCTGTCTCCTGTCATCCTTGGACGCTCGAACGGCCGACGCAGGGCCGCTGCTGCTGCAACGCAGCATACGCGAGCCTCAGCACGCTGCCAAGCCGGTACGCCGGTAAACAATGGTTTCGCAGGCGTCTGCGGCGACGCCGGCCCTCGCATACAATATTCAGCCACGTCACGATCAGGAGCTTAGCGACATGCCGCTGCAACGCCTTGACCATTACTTCGTCTACGCTTCCGACCTGGAACGCTCGCGGCGTTTTTATGCCGAAGTCCTTGAACTGGAAAACGGACCGCGCCCGAACTTCGATTTTCCCGGCTATTGGTTTTACCTCGAGGACCGGCCGGTCGTGCACCTCGGCAACAGCGAATTCGAGGGTGGGTACGTAACCGACGGCGAACACCAGACCAGTGGCGACACCGGTCCGGTTGACCATATCGCCTTTCGCGGCGACGGTATCGACGAATTCATCGCCCGCTTCGAACGTCTGAACGTCGAGTTTCAACGCCGCGAAGTGCCCGACTTCCAGCTCAGTCAGCTGTTCGTCAAGGACCCGGAGGGGGTCACCATCGAACTCAATTTTTTCCACGCCGACGGTTGAACGTGATCGCGCCAGGCGCGGCGCGTCGACGGCTGTTGGCGATCGTCGGCTGCCTGCTGGTTGCACTCTGCGACCTGGCCAGCGGCGCGGAATTCGAACTCGACCTCAACGAACTGGTCGAAATCAGCCCGCGGCCGGGGATCGCGATCGGGGCTGATAACTTCGAACGCTACCAGCATCTGATCGATGCCGACTTCGGTAAATTTGTCGCCGGCGGATTCGCCAGCCTCGCGATCGGCGACCCGCTGTCGTTCAACCCGCATCCGGCCTTCGTATCCGCCACCCGCCGCTACCACGGCCAGACCCGGCTCGCCGAGCAACCCGGACTGCTGGTGAATTTTGTGCAGGGCCTGCCGTTTCCCGAAGCGCTTTCGACCGACATGCCCGAGGCCGGTCTCAAAACCGCCTGGAACATGCGTTACGCCTATACCGGTGATTCCGGCAGGATCCCGGAAATGCGCTGGCAGCTGCGCGACTGGCGCAGTGAAAAAGTTGAATTCGAGATGCTGTTCGAGGCGCGCGTGATGCGCTTCATGTATCGCCATGTTCAACAACCGGTGCCGTTCGTCGAGGACAATCCGCAGGATGCCTACGGCGGCTTCGTGCTCAGCGCCATCGACGCCGGCAGCTATGACGGCACCCAGGCCCTGGTCTTCGCCAATCGCGACGAAGCCCGCGAAGTCAACGGCTGGGTGTACATCCCGCAGCTCGGCCGCACCCAGTCGCTCGCTTCGTTCTCCACCGAAGAATCGATGTTCGGCAGCGATATTCTGCCCACCGATTTTCTGATTTACAGCGGCCGCCTGACCGATATGAACTGGGCGTACCGGGGCCGCACGTTCATGCTGCTGCCGATGTACCGTCACGACCGCGTCGAACTTTCGCAGCATAAGGCCCGCAAGTACGACTACTGGCACGCTGACTTCGGTGGCCGCGCCGGCTGTTTCCCGGTCGTCAACTGGCAACTGCGCCCGGTCTACATCCTTGAAGGCACGGCGGTCGACCCGTCCGCGCCGGTACAGCGGCGGGTGATCTATCTCGACGCCCAGACCCATGTCGCGGCGCTGTGGAAAACCTACCGCGAAAACGACGTGCTGTGGAAATTTGTCATCGGCGCGTTCGCCCACCCCAACTCTCACGTGAGGGAAAACAACGAAAGCGGTGCGCCGATCATGACCGCCTTTTCGACCATCGACATCGAGACCAATCGCTGCACCACCATGCAGTTGCTGACCGTGGTCAACGTCGACGAAGTCGACGCCAAGGATTTCGATGCCGGCCGCATGCAAAGCGGCGGCGGGCGCGGCTTCCGCCGCTGAAGGCGGCTCTGCAAAAGTGGCTGCGCCGGCCGTGGAGGCGCTCACTCTGGTAGATGACGCGTCCCATTGCCTGCGCCGCACCGGGGTTCGTTATAGTCGTTTCGCTTAATCGTCACAGGGGGCGCAAGACATGAAATTCAGCCTGCATGTGCAGACCCGGATCACGGACTGGCACATTATCAAGGAACTCGAAAATCTCGGTTACGACGCAGCCTGGGTGCCAGATACCCAGATGATGTGGTCGGACTGCTACGCGACGATGGCGCTGGCGGCGCAGAATACCTCGAAGATAAGCATAGGCACCGGCGTCGCCATCACCGGCACGCGCATCGCGCCGACCACCGCCGCGGCGATCGCCTCGATCAACGCGATCGCACCGGGACGCACGTTTCTCGGCATCGGCACCGGCCATACCGCGATGCGGGTGATGGGCCAGGACCCGATCCCGATCAAGGAGTTCCGTGACTATCTGCGCGTGGTGCGCGCCATGCTGCACGGCGAGGAAGTCGACTTTACCTACCGTGGCAAAACCACTGCCATTGCCTGGCAGAACCACGGCACCGGCTTCCGCAATGTCGAAGACCGGGTACCGATCTATGTCGCCGCCAACGGACCGCGCGCATTGCGTACCGCCGGCAGCCATGACGGCCTGGTGTCGGTGTTCAACGAACAGAAAGACGTGCTCGACTTCAATCTCAAGCATGTTCGCGAGGGCCCGAGAAAGTCCGGGCGCGGCCTCAGTAATTTTCACACCGTCAGCCTGACCAACGCCGTGATCCTGCGCGCCGGCGAAAAACTTACCGACGATACGGTGATCGAGCGGGCCGGTTCATGGGTGGTCACGGCCCTGCATTTCGTTTACGAAATCTGGCGCTACACCAAGGACGACAGCGTGGTCCCGGAATACATGAAAGATATCTGGGAAGAATACAACGACCACGTCAGCAATTTCCCGCTGCCGCCGGAGAAATGGCACCAGCTGATCCACGAAGGACACTGCAGTTACTACGCACCCGGCGAACGCAGGTTTGTTACTCCGAAAATGATCGAAGGGACCTCGATGGTCGGCGGACCTTCGGAACTGGCGGAAAAAATTCGTGCCGCGGAAAAGCATGGCCTGCGTGAAATAAGCCTGCTGCCACCGCTCGCCGATATCCGCGCCGTGGCCAAGGATTTTGCGGAGAACGTGATCCCGCTGTGCTGAATGCCGGAACGCGGCTCACTCCAGCAATATGTGTTCGCGGCAGATAATGAATTCGAGGGGCACGCTCAGGAAGTTTTTTTCGTCCGCCCGGGTTACGGCGTATTCGGCGCTGGCGGCCGATTCACGCATGGCCTGGGTGTTTTCGAACCAGGTCAGGGCCAGCCCGTCCAGCGCCGGGCTGCGCCCGTCGGCATAAGAACTCATGCGGGCGTGATTCTGAACATAGCGCAGCACGGTCGGGATGGCAGCGCCAAGCGGTCCGTGCACCTCGCGCCAGTAGCGCTGGAACGTTTCCACTGCCATGCCGGATTTACGGGTCACGAATTCGACGTTCTTGACCCCGTCGGGCGGTATCGCGCCGTCCTTGATGACGTGTTCGTCGATGAACAATTGCTGATGACTGTGCGGGTCGATGACTTCGGTTTCGTCCGCCTGCACCGCGGCAAGCTGCGGGCTGCCCTGCAGCGCGCGCAGCGCCGCGCTGTCGTCGAACCAGAGTTCGGCGATGCCATCCGCTGCCGGCTGACGCCTGGCGTAGCCTGACCGCAGGGTCGGTGATTGAATGTAGCGTCGCAGCCCGGGCAGTCGACACACGATGGGACCGTGGGTGGCGCGCCAATAGGTCTGGAATGCATCCACATCCATACCCGGTTTGCGTCGTATTACGGAAACAAGTTTAAGCATGTTCGATTCCATTCCCGTTAGCGGCCGGGGCTGCCATCGCGGCCCGGTTCCAGACCTGCGTAGCGTGGCAGGCCGTCGCCCTCCGCGTACCACGCCACGCTGTCGGCGTCGAATATGTGGCCGCCGCGCGCGACGCCGTCGAGATGTTCGAATAGGCCGGCCCGCACCCGCACTTGATCGTGGTCGTCGCGTTTCGAATACAGGGGTGAGCCGCAGCGACCGCAAAAGGCCCTCAGCTTGGTCGGCGACGCGCGGTATTCGCGTACCAGCTCGGCATCATCGATGAGCGTGAAATCGGCGCTGCCGATTGGCATCACGGTCAGAAACGGCGCCCCGGCAGATTTGCGGCATTGGCTGCAGTGACAATACACCAGCGCCCCTGGCAAGGCGTGCAGGTGCAGTTCGACGCCCGCGCATAAACATCGTCCGATCAGTTTCACTCTACCCGGCTCCGAAAATCCGCCCCGCAACGGACGCCGGCCGGTTCGTATTGAGCCCGCCGGCGGCGCATGGCACCATGCTTCGCGGCAATTATGCCACGCCCTTGTCACCAGCCCGGGGATCCAGGTGTCCAGATACTTTTTTTTGATGGCGCTTATGTTGCAGTTCGGCCTGGCCGCCGAACTGCACGCTGACGGTCCCGCACTGGTCGGCACCTGGGCGTTGAATGAGGACCTCAGTGACGACGTCGAAGATGTGCTCGACGACAAACTGCGCCCGCTGCGCAGCTATCCCGGCAGCGACCGCGGAGCGGGTCGCGGCGAAGATCACGACAGTCAGGACAGCGGGCACGACGTCTCGCAGCAGGCCTATTGGGATGCCGTACGTGAAAATCGCGAACGGCGGTCGATGAAAAACCTGCGCCGCCTCGGTTCGGCCTATCCGCTGTTGACCGCGACGCGCCTGGTGATCACGGCAAACCAGCCGGGTGTGGACATTGTTTACGACGAACTGCTGCCGCGCCACGTGCGGCCCAACCCCGAAGGCCGCATTTACTCGGCCAAAGGCGATGAACTGGTCTCCGATTCGCTCGGCTTCACGCTCGCCTACTGGGAGGGCGGGGTGCTGGTCATGGAGATCGATCCGCCCAATGGCGGCAAGTTCATCGAACGCCTGAGTGTCCCCGCCCATTCCGGACGCCTGCAGTACAGCATCAGGCTGCAACATCTGGCGCTGATCGAGCCGGTCGAGATCACCCGGGTATTCGATCGAGTGCCGTAACTCACACGATCACAGCGCGTTCGCAAGCGCGTCGCGAAACTTGGGATGCGCGATTGCGATCAGCGCGTCGGCGCGCTGCCACAGGCTTTTTCCGCGCAACCGCGCCACGCCGTATTCGGTGATCACGTAATCGATGCAGAAACGCGGTGTGGTGACGACGCTGCCGGTACTCAGCGCGGCGACAATTTTTGAACGCTTGTCGCCGGCGGTGGTCGACGGCATGGCGATAATCGACACCCCGCCGTTCGACTGCGCCGCGGCTTCGATGTAGTCGAGGCTGCCGCCGACCCCGCTGATCTGGACCGGCCCGAGGGTCTCGCCATTACTCTGGCCGTGCAGATCGATCTCCACCGCCGAGTTGATCGATACAAAACGTTCGAGGCGCGCGAGCGCCGCCGGTCCGTGGGTCACGCTCATACGTTGCATTTCGACCAGCTCGTTATTGTGGCAGCGGTCGTACAGCGTCTGGTTGCCCGCCAGCTCGCCGTTGATGATGCGCGGCCGGTGCCGGACCTTATCGAGAAAAGTTACCAGGCTTTGCGACAGCATGCCGGAATACAGGTTCGCACCTTTGACCCCGGCCAGACGTCCGAGTACGCGGTCGGGTACGGCGCCGATGCCGAATTGCACCCAGGCCTGCTCCGGGATCAGGGCCAGCACGTGCTCGATAATGGCTTCGTCGCGTGGGCCGGGCTCGCCGGTATCGTACACGGCCAGCGGCTGGGAACTCTCGATGGCGTAATCGATTTTGTCGAGCGCGACGCGTGAATCGCCGGCCGTGACCGGCATGTTGCTGTTCATCTCCGCGATCACCAGCGGTGCCTGCTCGATGAAATGCTGATTGGGACCCACCGAAATACCCAGACTGACGGTACCGTCTGGCTGCGGCAACGAGGTCTGTACCACGACCGCGTCGGGGCTCAGCGGCCCACCGCGCCGGATCACCGCGCTGACGTCACTCAGGCGCAGGGGCATGAAACTGACCTTGCGCCGATCATTTTCCACAAACAGTTCGCGGATCGCAGGCGCCGCCTGCCAGGTCAGGTAATGAAAATGTTCGCCCAGGCCGCGCTGCAGAAAGCGATAATCGCCGAGCGACAGACCGGAACATACGGTCAGTTTGCTGAACCGTTCAATATTGGCGCTGAAAGCGTCGTAGAACTGTTTGGGATCGGCGCAGGCGCCCGGGAAGATGACGCACATTCCGTCATCAAGCGCGGCTACCGCCGCATCGGCCTCGACTACTTTCATGGGCTTGCTGGCTGTCCTCGAAAAACAACGATTCGGCCACCAAGTGTACCTGCTCGCGTGGACCGTGGCCGTCTGGCAAGTCACGGACCCAGATGTTATAAATCGCCGCCGGCAGGCCTGTGACCCGTGACGCCTTGCCGCGCGCCATTCCGATTCGCGAGTTCTGGGGAGATAAGCAGATGTTCGGATTCGATGCCCTGATTTTCTGGGGCTGGACCTTCCTCGGCCTTTATATCGCGCTGATGGTTATATTCGGCTTCGTCGGCATGTCACGGATCCAGGGCAGCGACGATTTCGCCACTGCCCGTGGCAGCTACGGGCCATTGTTCCTGGCTTTTGCAATGACCGCGACGACCGCCAGCGGTGCGACCTTCCTGGGCCTGCCCGGACTCGCCTACCGAGCCGGCATGCCGGCGCTGCTGTACGCTTTTGTTTACCCGCTCGGGGTCTACACCGGGGTGCTGGTCTGCCTGCACGGGATCCGTCGCGCCGGCGCCAGTTTCGGCAGCCGCTCGATGCCCGAATATCTCGGCGACCGCTTTGATTCCGACGCCCTGCGCATCATGGCGGCGTTGTTTTCGATGCTGCTGCTGTTCTATCTGGCCGGGCAGTTGCTGGCCGGCGCGGTCATGTTCACCCAGATGCTCGGCCTCGACACGTTCCCGGCGCTGTGCGTGACGGCGATCGTGCTGATGTTCTATATCGCGCTGGGCGGCGCCCACGCCGACATTCTCACCGACGGCGTGCAGGGCGCCCTGATGCTCGCCCTGGCCTGCCTGGTGCTGTGGATGTTCCTGGTCGGCTACGGTGTCGAAGGCGGTTTCGGCGGCATGATCGCCCGCCTCAACGAACTTGACCCGGCCCTGACCACCACCCTCCACCCGACCCATCCACTGTTTGATTCGTGGTGGGACCTGTTCGCGATTTTTGTCGCGCACCTGCCGCTCGGGCTGCTGCCGCACATCGGCAACAAGCTGTGGGCGCTGAAAAACAACCGCGACCAGACCAAATTTATTACCTTTTCCTTCGCCTTCGGCATCCTTCTGCCGGCCATCACCTGTGGCGGCATCCTCGCTCGCGCCCTGCTTGGCGACGAACTGCTGGCCGAGGGCAGCAGCCCCAACAACGCGATACCGGCGCTGTTCATCGCCACCCTCCCCGCCTGGGCGGCGGCCCTGATCGGCGCCGGCGTCCTGTCGGCGGTGATGTCGACGGCCGACGGTCTGGTCGTTTCCACCGCGCAGATTTTTGCCAACGATATTTTTCGACGCACCATTGCGCCGCGCTGGATGCAGGAGCGCAGCGACAAGGACATCGACCGCATCGGTCTGCTGATCGGGCGCATCGCGACGGTGCTGGTGCTGATCGCGGCAATCGCGCTGGCCTGGGCAACGCGCGACATGAACGTCGCACTGCTGGTGTGGGTCGGCGTCGGCGGTATGATGGCCGCTACCGCCTCGCCGATGTTCCTGGGCGTGCTGTGGCGACGCGCGACGCGCAGCGGCGCGATCACCGGATTTATCGTTGGCGGTTTCGCATTCGTGCTCCTGCATTCCGGTTCGATCAAGGCCGCCTGGTTCGCCGGCGGCGTTCTGGAAACCGTCGCGGTGTGGCTCGAGGCGCAGGCGGTCAACCCCTATGCCTGCGCAACCATGGGCGCGTTCCTGTCGATTGCGGCGATGGTCACGGTCTCACTGCTGACCGCACCGCCCTCGCCCGCCCACCTGAAACGCGTGTTCGGCGACTGAACAGACTCTAACCGAGGACCTTACATGGCTGAACAGCTTTTGGATAAATCGATCATCATCACCGGCGGCAGTACCGGCATCGGGCGCGCCACGGCACAGCGCTGCGCCGCCGAAGGCGCCGCCGTGACGGTCGCCGATCTCAACGACGCCGACGGCGAGTCGCTGGTCGCGGAAATCAGCGCGGCCGGTGGTCGCGCTCAGTACGTGCACACCGACGTAACGGTCAGCGCCGATGTGCAGACCATGATCAAACGCGCGGTCGACGCTTACGGGCGCCTCGACGGCGCTTTCAACAACGCCGGCATCGAAGGCAACTTCACCAGCATCGTCAAAATGACCGAGGCCGAATACGACCTCACCGTCAAGGTCGACATGAAAGGTGTGTGGCTGTGTGTGAAGTACCAGATCGAGCAGCTCCTGAAGCAGGGTTCGCCGGGTTCGATCGTCAACACCGCGTCGGTCGCCGGCCTGGTCGGTACGCGCGGCGGCTCGGCGTACTGTGCCGCCAAGCACGGCGTCGTCGGCCTGACCAAATGCGCAGCGCTGGAGTACGGGCGCAAAGGTATCCGCGTCAACGCCGTCTGTCCGGGCGTCATCGAAACACCGATGCTCGAGCGCATGACCAGTGAAACCGGCATCGTGCATCAGGCGCTGATCGATCAGGAGCCGATCGGGCGGCTCGGCGAGGCGCGCGAAATCGGCGCGGCGGTGGTGTGGCTGTTGTCCGACCAGTCGTCGTTCGTTACCGGCATCGCCATGCCCGTCGATGGCGGCTACACCGCCGTGTAACACCGCCCACCAGGCGCCCGCGCCTGGGACCGCAACGCTGTACGTGTCGTGCTGATTGCGCGTCCGGCACGCCGCTGACGACAACGGTTCGCGCTATTCAGCAGGTCCCGTCAGAGCAGTTTTTCCAGGCCCAGCCAGTCGCGCATGAAATAGGCCGCACAGCACATACAGGTCAGCGCGCCCCAGAACTGCAGCCAGCGCTGGCGACCGCGGACTCCGATGGCGATGAAGACGATACCGACGACCAGCGTGAACCACACCGTGGCAACAACCACGTCGGTACTGCTCGACACCGCCTGGCCGGCGAGGCCGTCATCGCCGATGCGATAACGCATTCTCTAGCCGGATTCCGCGGCGAGACGCTGTTTCTCTTTTTCGCGCAGCTCGCGGCGCATGATCTTGCCGGTGGTCGTCATTGGCAGGCTGGCGACAAACTCGATCATGCGTGGCACTTCGTGTCTGGCCAGGCGGCTGCGCACCGAATCGCGCAGCTCATCGGCGAGCGCGTCGCTGGCTGCGAAACCCGGTGCGAGGATGATGAAAGCCTTGATGATTTCGGTGCGCACCGGGTCGGGCACGCCGATAGCGGCGGCCATCTGTACCGCTTCGTGCTTGAGCAAGGCGTCCTCGATTTCGCTCGGCCCGATGCGGTAACCGGAACTGGTGATCACGTCGTCGCCGCGGCCGTGAAACCAGAAATAGCCGTCCTCGTCCATATGCCCGACGTCGCCGGTGATCAGCCAGTCGCCGATAAATTTTTCACGCGTCGCCTCGGGTTTATTCAGGTATTCGAGCAGCATCACCGGGTGCGGTCGCTTGCACGCAATGTGCCCCTCCGTACCCGGCGGCACTTCGTTGCCCTGGTCATCGATGATGCGCACGATGGTGCCCGGAGTCGATTTGCCCAGCGAGCCCGGCTTGATCGGCATGAGATTGCCATTGTTGCCCAGGATCACATTGCACTCGGTCTGACCGAAGCCCTCGTTGATCGCGAGTTTCAGTTCCTGCTGCGCCCATTCGAGCAGCCCCGCACCGACCGCTTCTCCGCCCGAAAGCACGGCGCGCAATTTCAACTTGTAGCGGCTCAGGGGCTCCGGCACCTGGCGCATCAGCTTGAGCATGGTCGGGGTCAGCAGGGCGAGGGTGACTTCGTGCTCGGCGAGGATGCGGTAGGCATCTTCGGCGTCAAAACCCTTCATCGCGGTCGCTACCACCTTGCAACCATGAAACCAGCCCGGCATGAGTACATCCATCAAGCCGGCCATCCATGCCCAGTCAGCCGGCGACCACAAGGCGTCCTTATCCTGCGGGAAAAAGTCGTAAATGAACTCCAGACTGGGCATGTGTCCGAGCATCATGCGATGCGGTTGCACCGATCCTTTGGGCATACCGGTAGTGCCCGAGGTATAGCTGATCCAGGCGATGTCCTCGGCTCTGGTCCTGACGTTTTCGAAGGTCGTCGCGGCACCCTCGATGGCGGACCAGAAATTTTCCGCACCCTGTGGCGCACCGTCCGTAACCAGGATCCGCTCAAGCGCCGGACATTCGCCGCGGATGGCGTTGACCTTGTCATAGTTTGCGCTGTCGGTGATCAACACGCGCGCGCCGCAGTCGTTGAGACGATAGGCGATCGCATCGCCGCCGAACAGCACCGAGCACGGGCCCGAGACCATGCCGGCTTTCCAGCACGCGACGTGCCCGATGGCGCATTCAGGGTCCTGAGCCAGCAGCAGGGTGACGCGGTCGCCGCGCTCCAGGCCATAGGATTTGAACGTATTGGCGAGTTGATTGGCGTATTTGCGGATATCGGCAAACGTGTAGCGGTGGACTTTCTTGTCACGGTCTTCGTAGACCAGCGCGATCCGCCCTTCGTCGTCGGCCCAGCGGTCACAGACATCGTCGGCGTATAAGCGATTCGCCACTCCCTGTCTGTTGTCTCGCGCCGAACAGTATCTCGAGGAACCGCAGGTCACTTATCGCCAAAGCGTGCGCGACGGTCGGTCCTTGATCGGCTATCCACCGAGGGCTCGACAAGCGTCGTCTGACGACGCTTCGCCGCCTCACCAGCCGGTCGTCGACCACAGTCTGATCTGGCGATTCGTGGGTTGGCTGGGCGGTCTGACGTCGGTGCTCGACGAGGCACGGTCGATGGTCCTGCAGAGCGATCCCGATTCCCTTTGCCATCGCCGGGAGGGGAGCGTCGACCCGCACAAGGCGCGCAGCCCGGAGCGAATGAGGACGCTGGAAACGGCTCGGCAACTTCTGCTGGTGATCCCCGAGTGGGAGGGTCATTTCGGTTGCAGTTTCTTCCCCCGATTCGCCACGAGGTCCGGGTTCGACTGACGTAGGTTGGGACTCCATGACGATTCTCGGTTCTCGTTATGGAGTCAAAAGAAATGAATCATTCCGATGATGACTGGGCCGTGTTCTGGTGTTCGTTGCTCGGTCCGATCCTGCTGGACGAAGTCACCACAGGGGAGCGCAGACGGTACCTCAAGCAACTGAGCGGGCGGGAAGTGACGCTGCCCAACGGCCAGCGGAAACGGATCTCCTATTCCACGTTGCGGCGGAAGGTACAACGATATCGCAAGCAGAAGATCGCCGGACTGCGGCGTCGCCGCCGCGAGGATCGAGGCCAGCCACGCAAGAAGCGGCAGGCGATGATCGCCCGCGCCGTCGAACTGAAACGCGAACAACCGTACCGCTCGCCGCGCGCGATCAACAAGATCCTGGCCAAGGAGTTCGGCCGCACGATTCCCCCGTCGACCATGAATCGTCACTTCCGTCAGCAGGGAGTGACGCGGCGAAAGTTGGGAGTCGGCAAACCGCAGAAGATCCGCTGTCGCTGGACGCGTGATCATAGCAACGCCTTGTGGGTCGGCGATTTCTCGGAAGGCCCGGCGGTGATCCATGAAGGCCGCGCCATCAAGTCGCACCTGTCGGTCTGGATTGATTGTCACAGTCGGTATGTCGTCGAAGGCCGTTACTACTATCGCGAAAACCTGGACATCCTGATCGATTCGCTGCTCCGGGCCTGGGGCAGCTCACGGCGCCAGTCGGCAATTGTATGTCGACAACGCCAAGATTTACCATTCCGGCGGGCTGCGGTTGGCCTGCACGCAGTTGAACATCGATCTGCTGCACCGGCCACCGCGCGATCCTCCGCCGGGCGGTCTCATCGAACGGATCATCCAGACGACCCAGGACCAGTTCGAAACCGAGGTGCGCGCCGGCAAGGTGCTCACGCTCGCCGAACTGAACCACTACTACCAGGCCTGGTTGCACATGGACTACCACGCCACGACACACCGCGAGACAGGCCAGACACCCCAAGCTCGCTACCACGAGACGACACGCTTTCGTCGGCACGTCAACCTGCAGGAAGTACGTGAATTCTTCCACGTGCGGGAGCGTCGCAAGGTCGATCCGGAGTTCTCGGATGTGCGCGTCAAGAATCGCTTCTATGCCGTGGACGCGAAGTTCCGCGGGGACCAGGTGATCGTCAGTTACGATCCGTTCTCCTCCGGAGAAGAGGTGCGCCTGACTTCGTTGCACGGCGTCTTCCTGGGAGTGGCCCGACGTTACGAGCGTGAGAAGGGCGCCCATCCGCAACCGACGCCGCCCGCGCCGCAAACACCCCTGGATCACGAGTATCTGAAACTGTTGGCCGAGGAGCATCGGCAACGACAGCAGCGGCAGGCGGAAACCGGCGTCGACTACCACCAGGCGCAGCGTCGTCATCTGTTGAGCTTTCCCGCGTTGACCGCCGCCTTCGCCAAGTTGCTGGGCCGCCAAGGAGGCGCCTCGGGACTGAGCACGCAGGAAATCGAACTGCTTGTCCAAGGTCCACGATCGTCTGCCGAGGATCACTCGGAGTCTGTTGGAAGAAGCCTTTCAACAGGCGGAAGTCAAAACCATCCCGGTTGTCGTTTTTCATTTACAGAACCTGCTTGAAGAAAGGAACTCCTGATGTACCAAGAACATTTCAAACTCAAACTGCAGCCGTTTTCGGAACACGCCGCCGTGAACTCCCTGTGGATCGACCAGCGGATGAAGGAGGCTTTGGCGCGGCTGACGTTCCTGGTCGACCACGCCGCCTTGGGGTTGGTGACCGGTCCCAGCGGCGTGGGCAAGTCGGCGTTGTTGAAGTGCTTTCTCGACAAGCTTCCTCAACGCTGCGAGGCGGTCTACTGCCACCTCACGCATCTCCCGTCCTCCGGCCTGCTCAAGGTGCTGGTCGCACAAATGGGAGAAGTGCCGCGGCGGGGAAAGGATCGGCTGTTCGAGCAGATCTATCAGGCGGCCAAGCGGGCGGAGGGAACGTTGTTGTTGGTGATCGACGAAGCGCACTTGTTGGACGGGGAAGCCTTGACGGACCTGCGACTGCTGGTCAGTTCGGCGATCGACGTCGCGCCGCCGCTGAAGATCCTGCTGGTCGGCCAACAG
>CALOBG010000025.1:0-27922 GCA_942490995.1 uncultured Gammaproteobacteria bacterium | reverse complement strand
CTCGGCAAGGCGCTTACGATCATGCGGACGGAAGGCGTGCGTCGCCTGCCAGTTGTTGATGAACGCGGCGCCCTGACCGGGATCGTGAGCAGTGACGATGTGCTGCAGCTGCTTGGCGAGCAGCTTAGCGGGGTAGCGGATATCGTTGGACGTGAGCAGCGCCGGGAGCGCGACCGGCGCCGTATGCGGGTCTGATGTACTGCCCGTTGAAGTTTCGTTATCGAGGATGCAGGGCGCGCAGCAGTTGTGCTTGCGCGCCCTGAGCGGCGGACTCAGCGAACCTCGATACGACGCGCCTGGGGCGTCACCGGCTCTACTTTCGGCGCCTTCAAATGCAGGATGCCATCCTTGAAGCTGGCGTCGATGTCGTCCTGCTTGACGCTGTCACCGACCTGGAAGCTGCGCATGTATTTGCCATAGCGCCGCTCCTGACGGATGACTTTGCCGTCTTTTTCTTCTTTCTCGTCCTTGCTGGTCTCCGCGCTGATGGTCAGCACGCCGTTTTCGAGTGTGACGTGCAGGTCTTTTTTCTCGACCCCGGGCAGCTCGGCCGTGATCTCGTAATGATCGTCTTTATCCTTGATATCAACGCGCGGCGAGAAGGCGCCGTTGGCGGCTTCCACGTCGCGTACACCCGGCCAGAAATCGAACACGTCGTCAATATTGAACAGTGAACGGCGGGGGATCAGGTTCATCGCATCACTCCTCATGTTTGCTTGGTGAATGGCGCAGATTATGCTGCCGTCCGCGACCGCGTCGGCTGACCGGGATCAACAAAGACACTCGCCGCGAGGTGGGCTGGAGCGAGGTGGAACATCAGCCCAGGTCGCTGGCCGACGGCCGTCGCCATCCTGATAACATGGCCGCTCCAGAAAGCACCCAGAGCATGCCCATGTCCAGCACCCTGTTTGACCTGACCGGCAAGGTCGCCCTGATCACCGGCTCGAGCAAAGGCATCGGCCGGGCTATCGCCGAAGAGATGGCGCGCCACGGCGCCCAGGTCGTGATCTCGAGCCGCAAGGCCGATAACTGCAACGAGGTCGCCGACGCCATCAATCGCGAACTGGCCGATGAGCCGGGCGGCGCCGTCGCGATCCCGGCGAATATCAGTACCCAGGCCGAACTCCAGCGCCTGGTTGACGAAACCCGTGCCCGGCTCGGACACATCGACATCCTGGTGTGCAATGCAGCGGTCAACCCGGCCTACGGTCCGATGAGCGAACTGCCGGATTCCGCGTTCGAAAAAATCCTCAACGTCAACATCCTGTCCAATCACTGGCTGGCACAGCTGGTCCTGCCGGAGATGATCGCGCGGCGCGATGGCGCCATCATCATCGTGTCGTCGGTCGGCGGGCTGCGTGGCCACGACAAGCTCGGCGCCTACTGCATCTCCAAGGCCGCCGACGCCCAACTGGTGCGCAACCTGGCGGTCGAAAACGGGCCGCACAATATCCGCGTCAACACCATCTCGCCCGGCCTGGTCCGCACCGATTTTGCCCGTGCGCTGTGGGAAAACCCCGACACCCTGGCCAAGCGTACCCAGTACGATCCGCTGCGCCGCATCGGTGAGCCGGAGGAACTCGCTGGGATCGCGGTCTATCTCGCCTCCCGCGCCGGCAGTTTTACCACCGGTCAGAATTTTGTCATCGACGGCGGTTCGACCATCAGCTGAACGCGGCATCGGCCAGGCCGGGACGCGTTCCGGTGGCCTTGCGTCGGGTCAAAGTCGGACCGGCTCGCGGGAGAATGTCTCGCTGAAAGCTTTCCGTGGTTTCTTCGCGTAAATCCCAAGCCGGTCCTGCGTTGCTGCAGCCATACTGCGTGACCATCGACGCAGACACGGGAAACTCGATTGGGACCATCGCGCCTGTCGTGTGGAGCGGGGCCACACCGCACCGATACCGGCCTCAGCAGCCTGGTAACGATTGCCCGCTTACATCAGCTACCTGCTGACCGCGCGCAACTGGTGCACGAATTCGGTACTTCCGGATCGAATTTCAGCACCGGCGACCTGCTGCGCGCGGCCAAATGGCTGGGTCTTAAAGCACGTCGAATCGATTCGCAGTGGCAACGCCTGGCCGCAACACCGCTGCCGGCAATCGCGCGACTGGCCGATGACGACTACGTCGTTGTGGGCGGCGTCAGGGAAAACCAGGTCCTCCTCAAGCGTGCCGAAAGCGATAAGCCCGTAACCATGGGCCGCGATGCATTCGAGCAAGCGTGGTCCGGCGAACTGATCCTGGTCACGCGTCGCGCCGGGCCAGGCGCAAACATTCGCCAGTTCGATTTCTCCTGGTTCGTGCCGTTCATCCTGAAGTACAAACGTTTCCTCGCTGATGTGCTCGTTGCATCGTTTTTTCTGCAGTTGTTTGCGTTAATCACACCGCTCTTTTTCCAGGTTGTCATCGATAAGGTGCTGGTACACCGTGGCTTGACGACGCTCGATATCCTCGGTATCGGTTTGTTGGTGGTCTCGATATTTGAAGTCGTGTTGGGTGGCTTGCGCACCTATGTGTTTGCTCACACCACGAACCGGATCGATGTGGCACTGGGAGCCGAACTGTTCAAGCACCTGTTGCGCCTGCCCGTGGCGTATTTCGAAGCACGCCGGGTCGGCGACACCGTCGCGCGCGTGCGCGAACTCGAGACGATTCGGGATTTTATTACAGGCTCCTCGATCACCGTGGTTGTCGATGCCGTTTTCACCGTCTTGTTTTTCGCCCTGCTGTACTACTACAGCCCGTTGCTGACACTGGTTGTTGCAGGGACGCTGCCTTTCTACGCCTTGCTTGCCTTCACGGTCACGCCCGCGCTGCGGGCCAGATTGCACGAGAAGTTCAATCGCGGCGCGGACAACCAGGCCTATCTGGTCGAGTCGGTCTCCGGCATTCAAACGCTTAAAGCCGCGGCGGTAGAACCGGCGACACAGCGGCGCTGGGAAGAACGTCTGGCGGCTTATGTTCAGGCCGGTTTTAAAGCGATCAATTTATCCAATATCGCGAATCAGAGCGCTGCTTTCATCAACAAGGTCATGGTGCTCGGCATACTCTGGCTTGGCGCCCATATGGTGATGGCCGGGGCGCTCAGCGTAGGGCAGCTCGTTGCGTTTAACATGCTGGCCGCGCGTATTTCCGGGCCGATCCTGCGACTCGTCCAGTTATGGCAGGATTTTCAGCAAGCGGGTGTGTCGGTACAGCGGCTCGGCGATATTCTGAATGCAGTACCGGAGCCTGCGCACAGTCCGAGCCGGGGGTCGTTGCCAACATTGCAAGGCCGGGTCGCCTTTGAGCATGTGACGTTTCGTTATCGTCCGGATGCACCTGAAGTGCTGGCCGATTTGTCGTTCGCGGTGAACGCGGGGGAAATCATCGGCATTGTCGGTCCGTCCGGGTCTGGCAAAAGTACCTTAACGAAACTCGTACAGCGCTTGTATGTGCCGGAAGGCGGACGTGTGCTGGTGGACGGGGTTGACCTCGCCATGGTCGATACGGCGTGGTTGCGGCGCAATATCGGCGTTGTTTTACAGGAAAACGTGTTGTTTAACCGCTCGGTGCGCGAAAACATCGCGTTGACTGATGCGGCCCTGCCGATGGAGCGTGTTGTCCATGCGGCCAAGCTCGCCGGCGCGCAGGAGTTTATTCTTGAATTGCCCCAAAGCTACGACACCCTTGTTGGCGAGCATGGCTCCAATCTGTCCGGCGGGCAGCGCCAGCGTATCGCCATCGCACGGGCGCTGATTACCGATCCGCGCATCTTGATTTTTGATGAGGCGACGAGCGCCCTTGATTACGAATCGGAAGCGGTTATTCAGCGGAACATGCGCTACATCTGCAAAGGGCGCACGGTGTTTGTGATCGCGCACCGGCTGTCCGCGGTGCGGTTCGCCGATCGCCTTGTTGTGATCGAAAAAGGCCGCATCGTTGAGCAGGGTTCACACCATGAACTGGTCGAACAAGGCGGTTATTATGCCGGGATGTATCGCCACCAAAGTGGCGCGGGGTCGTGAGCGAATCAATGATGAAGCTTTCGCCGGAGCGGGAGTTTTTACCTGCTGCCCTTGAAATCGAGCGTACACCACCCTTGCCGTTATCACGCTGGATCCTGTGGTCGATCATGCTGTTTTTCCTGATTGCCGTTATCTGGGCGACATTCGGCAAGGTCGATATCGTTGGCGTCGCGCAAGGCAAAATCGTGCCGTCCGGTCGGGTTAAAGTTGTGCAGCCTTTCGGGACCGGTGTTGTGCGTGCGATCCATATCGAAGAAGGTCAGCGCGTGGCGGCGGGCGATGTCCTGATTGAACTCGATGACACCAAGGCGCGCGCCGATCTGGAACGCCTGCTCGAAGAACAAACCCATCTGGCGTGGAACAAATCGCGCCTCGATGCGCTGCTGGCGCGCCTGCACGAGCCGGCTGGCTGGCGTCCGCGGAATGACCTGCCGGCTGCGGTCCTGGCCCGCATCGAGCAGGAGTACCTGGCATTGGTGTCGCAGCAGCAGGGCCTGGTCGATGAATTACGCAGCAACCGCGGAGAGCACGCAACGGTTATCGCGCAAATCGAGCAGATCGACGCGACCTTGCCATTTCTGACTGAACGCGCCGCCGCGGTGCAGAAACTTGAAAAGCAATCGCTAGCGCCGCGCGTCGGCTGGCTCGAACTCGAGGAAGAGCGCATCGACCAAGCGCGCGAGCGCGACGTGTTAAGGACCCGCCTGGTCGTCAGCGACTCACAGCACAACACCATTGAACAGCGCCTTGCCACGCTGGTGGCGCAAACCGAAGCGCAATGGCGCAGCGAACTGGCCGATGTCGAAACCCGCCTCGCCGGTTACACCCAGGAAATCCGCAAAGCGGAAACCCGAGTCGCCGAACACCGGCTGACAGCGTCGGTCGACGGCACCGTGCAGCAGCTCACGATCAATACCGTCGGCGGCGTTGTCACGCCCGCGGAAAAACTCATGCTCATCGTGCCCGACGAAGGCGCCGTGCATGTCGAAGCGTGGCTCGCGAACAAGGACGTGGGGTTCGTGCAGGACGGTCAGGAAGCCGAAATCAAAGTCGAGACCTTTCCCTTCACCAAGTACGGCACAATTGCGGGCGCGATTAAAACGGTATCGAGCGACGCCGTTCCCAATGACGATTTGGGCCTGGTTTACATGGCGCAGGTCACGATGGCGGAGACGACGATGTGGGTGCGCGACAAGCTCGTTAACCTAACGCCGGGCATGGCCGTGACTGTGGAAGTGAATATGGGTAAGCGGCGAGTGATTGAGTTTTTGTTGACGCCGTTGTTGCGGTATCGGGATGAGGGGTTGACGGAGCGGTGATGGCGCGAGAATTCGAGTAATGCTGTCGAACGAAATGAGTGGAAACCTATGAACCAAAATAACGTATGATCCATACAATGGAAATCAGCATAGACCAGATGAGCCTTTTGATGATAGCGAACGGCGATCGGGAGAAGGTTTTCGTCCAGTAAACCGGCTTCATCTATTCGTTCTTTTGGTTCTTTCTATCTTAATCGCCGCAATGTGTGCCGGATTAATGTACGAAGGAATCTTCGAAGGGAGATTCTCAAATTTCGGTGGTTCAAAGACTTATTCTGATCAGTATCCTGTCGTTTACTGGCTCCGAATGATCCTAACAGGTCTGGGTCTTTTTACGTCCGCCGCCGCGGCATTCTTCCTGCTTCGTACTCTGACAACAAGACAATAGCTTACGACCGCCATAGGCGACTAAGACGGCGACTAAGGGACAGGCACTGAGGGATCCCCACGGCGACTAAGGGACAGGCACCTATTGCGGCTATCTGGTCGATGTATTAGTTTTCCAGTCGAAATCAAATCTTACTGTGGAGGTCAAGGATGACCCGCCCTCGTGCTACGCTCGTTTGCGCTGAAGAGACCCCGTTTTATCACTGCGTTGGCCGCTGCGTCCGACGTGCGTTCTTGTGCGGCTCCGATCAGATTACGGGCCGTTCGTTTGAGCACCGTCGCGTATGGATGCGCGAGCGTCTGACCGTATTAACGGAAGTCTTTGCCGTTGATATCTGCGCCTATGCCTTGATGAGCAATCATTACCACCTGGTCGTGAAATTATGCGTCGCGCGCACGCTGGATTGGACCGAGCGGGAGGTCATCGAGCGCTGGACGCAGCTCTTTGCGGGACCACCGGTAGCTCATAGATATTTGGAAAACCAGGTGCTTACGCGATCTGAGCAAGCTCAGCTACGGCGCTTCACGACACTGTGGCGGGAGCGCCTCGGTAATCTGTCGTGGTTCATGCGCTGCTTGAACGAGCATATCGCTCGGCGTGCCAACCACGAAGACGCATGTACAGGTCATTTCTGGGAGAGTCGCTTCAAATCGCAAGCACTACTCGACGAAACCGCTGTATTGACGGCAATGGCATATGTCGACCTGAACCCGGTACGGGCCGGGATGGCACTCGGGATCCCTGATAGCGAACACACTTCCGGTCAGGACCGCTGGTGCGAGATCTCTGAATCTGACAACTCGCCTGCTTCGCCGGCGTTGTTGCCCTTCGTCGGCGCTCAGCGCGCGAACAGCGCCGACGGTTTGCCTTTCAACATTCAGGATTATTTGGATCTCATCGATACAACAGGCCGCTGCATCCGCGATGACAAGTCCGGTTACATCAGCAATACTCAGCCGAAGTTGCTTTCAGTTCTCGGCGTCGAACCCGGCGAGTGGTTTAAAACCGTGACCGAGCTGCAAACTCGTTACGAATTAGCCGTGGGCGCTCCGGAACGACTAAGGCAGTTCGCCAGGCGCTGGGGAAAACACTGGGTTTCGGGGCTTGGACATGCCCGGCGGTTATATTCGATGGCATCGGGATAGCACGAAGCTGCGACGCGATTTCATTGGGCTGCACCGAAAATAAACTATGCCTGTTCCGAGGGGTTAGTTTCCCAGGACTTTGCGATATGCTATACACGTATATCAACTGTTGCTGGACCCAACCCATGTTAGCCATCCGCCTGCCTGAGGACATCGAACGCCGGCTCGCCAAATTGGCAGAGAAGACTGGCCGCACCAAAACGTTTTATGCGCGCGAGGCCATCGTGTCGCATCTCGAAGAGCTCGAAGACACCTATCTCGCAGCTTCGCGTGCACAGCGCGCAAAGAAGCGTTGGACGCAGGAGGAGCTGGAGTCAGAGCTTGACCTGGACGGTTGAGTGGGACGAACGCGCCAGACGTGAGCTACGCCGCCTCGACCGCTCAGTACAAAAGCAGATCCTGCGCTTCTTCCGCGAGCGCATCGCCACTGACGAAGACCCAAGACGATTCGGTCGCGGGTTACGCCACGAGTTGCAAGGCTTGTGGCGGTATCGCATCGGGGATTATCGCGCGGTGTGCCGACTGGAAAACGATCATTTGGTGGTGCTGGTGTTGGTCGTGGGCCACCGTCGGCGAGTTTACGAGTAACCCTGCCCCAACGGTCCAATTTCGATAGAAAATTCAGGGACTAATCTATGCCTGTCCCATGGGGGATCAATACCGTCGGCGGCGTTGTCACGCCCGCAGAAAAACTCATGTTCATCGTGCCCGATGAAAGCGCCGTGCATATCGAAGCGTGGCTCGCAAATAAGGACGTGGGGTTCGTACAGGACGGCCAGGAAGCCGAAATCAAAGTCGAGACGTTCCCATTCACCAAGTACGGCACGATCGGGGGCGCGATCAAAACGGTATCGAGCGACGCTGTACCCAATGACGATTTGGGTCTGGTTTACATGGCGCAGGTCACGATGGCGGAGACCACGATGTGGGTGCGCGAAAAGCTCGTTAACTTAACGCCGGGTATGGCTGTGACTGTGGAAGTGAATATGGGCAAGCGGCGCGTGATTGAGTTTTTGTTGACGCCGTTGTTGCGGTATCGGGATGAGGGGTTAACGGAGCGGTGATGGCACGAGAATTCGAGTAATGCTGTCGAACGAAATGAGTGGAAACCTATGAACCGAAATAACGTTGATCCATACAATGGAAATCAGCATAGACCAGATGAGCCTTTTGATGATAGCGAACGGCGATCGGGAGAAGGTTTTCGTCCAGTAAACCGGCTTCATCTATTCGTTCTTTGGTTCTTTCTATCTTAATCGCCGCAATGTGTGCCGGATTAATGTACGAAGGAATCTTCGAAGGGAGATTCTCAAATTTCGGTGGTTCAAAGACTTATTCTGATCAGTATCCTGTCGTTTACTGGCTCCGAATGATCCTAACAGGTCTGGGTCTTTTTACGTCCGCCGCCGCGGCATTCTTCCTGCTTCGTACTCTGACAACAAGACAATAGCTTACGACCGCCATAGGGGAGGCGACTAAGGGACAGGCACCTATTGCGGGGGAGGCGACTAAGGGACAGGCACCTATTGCGGCTATCCGGTCGATGTATTAGTTTTCCAGTCGAAATCGAATCTTAACTGTGGAGGTCAAGGATGACCCGCCCTCGTGCTACGCTCGTTTGCGCTGAAGAAACCCCGTTTTATCACTGCGTCGGCCGCTGCGTCCCATCCGTTGTGGGGACAGGCATCTGTTGGGCATCTCATTCGTCTAATTCGGCGGGTAACGTGCCCGGGAGTTCCGTGCGTCACTGAATAAGCCTGCGGCGCACCCCAGACAGGGATTATTTCCCGGCAACGGTCTCACCGGCCGTTTGGCGTTGCGCCTGCGCGTATCACGTCGAATACTGGTTTCACGAAGCGTTACACCAACGCGCGTCAGACCAGGAGAGTCGGTTGCCACATCTGCAACACCCACCGTCAACCCGCCGTACGCATGGCCGTAATCGCCTCTGCGCCGGGCTGGCGCTGAGCTGTGTGTCGGCAACCGCACCCTGCGCCACCGAATTGACCGAGATTTTCGGCCTCACCCTCTACAGCTATGGCTGGGTGTTGGGATTCGCCCAGGTGATCGCGGTGGTGACGTTCTTCGTCGGCGTTGTGCGTTACCGCGATCGCGCGCCGCGGGCGATGCTAAAGGCAACCGCAAAGCTGGTCGCGATCGTCGTCGCGGTGTGGTTGTTCGTGATCAACGCGGACCTGTTCTGGAACAGCTACCGCGCGAGCGCGTTATGCCGATCCGAGGGTGGCCTGCATCGCTACGGTCACGCGGAGGTCGAGGGATTCGTGGGTCGCGATTTCAATTATTACCACGCACGTGGGTTCAGTTATATCGAGGGTTATCGTACCAAGGGCCTCGAACAACAAAAAGTTCGCTGGACGATGCGGGGCGAAGAGGTGGTCTCCGAACCAATCGAGGAATTTCAGTCGCGTCACGAATTCGATGGCGAAATGGTTACCATCAATAAGCGCATACAACGCTCGCGCTTCTACGTTCGTGACCGCGTAAACGGTGCGATTCTGTCCGAATACGTCCGGTTTCACGTAAGCCCGAGCTGGTATGAAACCTTCCTTTCGGCATTGCTACCCGGAGAGGGCAGTCGGTGGCATTGCGGTCACCAGATACCCGAGGGCTATATTCCCCTGAACCCCAAGCGACCGAGTCAGACCGATGCAGTCATCATTGCGCTGCATCCTAAACCGCGCACGGAGGCGCAACCATGAATATTGCGAAAATCTCGAGACATTCCTGGTTTGCTGATCTGGCTTATGTCCGGTGGGAAGCGGCGGACATCGCGGATCCTCCGACGGATACAAATCCGAGCAATCTCGCCTCGGCGTCGAACGGTGAAGGCCGCCTGCCTGCGAGATCTCCGCAAAATGACGCCGACACGCTTGCCGACAATATCTTCGTCGCGCCACCACATGGCCTCGGCTGGCAGCTGCTGAACTTCGCACCCAACGACGACGACACCGGCTTCGCCGCCGCGCTGTTCGGCAACCCGTCGAGCGGCGAAACCATTCTGGCTATTCGCGGCACCGAGCTGGGCGATTTCGATCGCGATCTGCTGCAGGCCGACCTGCAGGAAATCGGCGGTCTCGGCATGGCGGTTTCGCAGACTGTGTCGATGTTTAATTACATTCGACGCCTGCAGGCGCCACTGGGTAACCCGGTGTTTCAGCTCAGTTTGCAGCGTGCTGCCCTTGCACCGCCCGGGGTGGAGAACGTGGTGACCGGCGACGACGGCGTGTTCTGGGTCGAGGCCGAACCGAGTGGCGTGGGGCTCGGTCTGCTGGCGCCCGGCGCGGCGGTCTCGGTCACTGGGCATAGTCTTGGTGGTCACCTCGCGGCGCTTGCGCTGCGCCTGTTCCCCGCGCAGTTCGACGCGGCAGTTACGTTCAATGCGCCCGGCTATGACGCTTTGCTTGGCGCCAACGACACCGAGGCGATGATCGCGGCCCTTGCCGGGGTCGGTGGCGCCGGCACGCTGGCTGCGATCGGACAGGTGATCGCCGCGATCACTCAGAACGGCCAGATGCTTACCGATGCGTTCGTCGACACCTTGTTCGAACCGCACCTGCCGCTGGGTGCGGCCGCGGGCGGCTTTATCGATCTCGCCGCCGCCGGTCGCATCGTCAGTCTCGTCGCCGAGGACCAGACGCCCGGTGACGATCGCGACCTGGTGTCATCGCTGCTGTCCGGGATCCCGGCCGGCGCCGCGCAGCCGTTGACCGTCGAGGTTAACAGCCACGGTATGGGCGGGATGGTCGATGCGTTGTCGGTGATGGCGCTGTTGGAACGCATCGAACCCGGGATCGGCCTCGACCGCGCCGGCCACCTCATCGCGCTTGGTTCGGCGCGTGCGGAAGACGCGCAGGAGCGCTTGCTCAACAGCCTGTCGCGGTTGTTCCTTGAACGCGAGCCCGCACCGCTGCCGCTCGCCGTGCCGGCCGGGATCACGCAGATATTTTCCGGGCCGCAGCCATTTGCGAACCGCGGCGTTCTGCATACGCGCATTCTTGCACTCGAAGCCGCGATCGGCTCCGAGGCCGGCTTCACCCTGCATGCACTCGACGGCTATTCAACGGCAGAACTGGTGGCCCTTGCGGCGGGCGAAATCGGTTACCGCTACGCGCTGAGCGATCTGAACAGCTACGCCATCACCGGTAACGATGTAATTTACAACGATCTCGCCGGCCTCGACGACGCGGCTTGGAGCAGCGACTACTGGACCGACCGCGCGCGCTTCGTCGCCGGTCTGAGTGCGGCGCGGAGCAACGATCACGTCAGCTACGACGGTCGGCTGGTCGTTCTCGGCGAGACTAACGTTGATTTTTATGACGCCGCTATTGAAGCGGAACTGGCCGAGGTCAAAGCGGGCTTGTTGCCCAATTCCTTGAACGACGCGGTGATAGACACCCTGCGCGGTGGTGACGGTCCGCCCGCGCAGGTCGTGTTCGGCGTCGAAGCCATGGTCGGGAGCGCTGGTGGTGACCGGCTTTATGGCACGACCGGTAATGACACCCTCAGCGGCGGCGCGGGGCGGGTCTACCTTGAAGGCGGCGTCGGTCACGACCTGCTGTACGGCACCCAGGCCGGCGTGCCCGACGACGTCGTCGGCGACCGGCTAGCCGGCGGCAGTGGCCTTGTCGTTTATGTCGTCGGGCACGGTGACGTGATCAGCGACAGCGACCGTCAGGCCGAGATCCGTTTCGCCCTGGATCCTGGCGCGCAACCGCTCCTGTTGTCGACTACCTATCATCGTGTTGCCGACCACGTTTACCGCAACGCAGAACTCAACGTCACCCTGTATCTCCAGGACAGCGCGGCCAGCATCGTCGCGTTCGGACTCGAAAAACCCGGGGTAGTGCGTATCGAAGGGTTTCTCGATCCCCTGGTTGGTTTCGTTAATGGCGATTTCGGGATCGTGCTCGAGGGCGCGCCTGCGCCCGAGGTGCCGGGTCCGCATCGTGTAATCGGCGGCGACGCGAACGATCGCCTCGACAGCCTAGGCGCGCTGGTCGGTAGTGACGGCGACGACGTGATCGAGGGCCTGGGGGGCGACGACGACCTGTTCGGCGGCCGCGGCTTTGCGCCTTGGGGCCGCGACCGCCTGCTCGGTGGCGCGGGCAACGACTATCTGGACAGCTCAACCCCGCTCGATCTCGGCACGCTGCATCAATCCGCCGTTGATCCGGGGGACCTGTTCGACGGCGGTGCGGGCGACGATGTTGCCGTGGGAAACGGTGGCGATGACCAGCAGTACGGTGGCGTGGGCCGGGATTTTCTGTCCGGACGCGACGGCGCCGACCTCCTTCACGGCGGGCCTGACGACGACGTGCTGGCCGGTGGTGGTGGCGACGATTTGTTGCTTGGCGGCGCCGGTAACGATTACTTGTTCAGCGCCTTTGACGTGTGGGCAACGCCAGCGCGGGACTGGCACGCCAGCCTGCTCGCCGACCCCGCCGGGCGGGTTATTGATATCGGCCTTGGCGGTGTGATCATCGGACCCAATCCGCCGCCGGCGGATAACGACATCGCTTACGGCGGCAACGGTGACGATTTCATTAACGGCGGCAATGGCGACGACGAACTGTACGGTGAAGCGGGTGACGACGTTGTGTTCGGCTGGCGTGGCAGCGACCGTCTTGATGGTGGCACCGGTGACGACACCCTCTACGGCGATACCTTCGGCTTGGTCGCCCCCGGTGAGGAAGGCGACGACGAACTCAGCGGCGGTGCCGGCGACGACGAGCTGTTCGGCGAGGCCGGCGACGATCGGCTGTATGGCGGCAGTGGCAACGATTTACTGCGTGGTGGTGACGGCAATGATTTTCTGGTCGGTGGCGCCGGTAACGATGGGCTGATCGGCGGGAAAGGTGACGACTCCCTCGTCGGCGGCGACGGTGACGACGTACTCGATGGTGGCGATGGCGGCGACGTCCTGAGCGGCAATGAAGGGAACGACGCCCTGTTCGGCGGGCCGGGACACGACGCCTATCTGTGGGGTCCGGGCGACGGCCACGACGTTGTCAGCGACAGCGGCGGCTATGACACCGTCGTGATCAGGGGCGTCGCCACCCTGGATGAATTTAGCGTTGTCGACAACGGTGAGCAGTTGATAGTCGCATTGGATGAACACAACAGCCTGACGCTGAACGGTTGGGCCGACGGCGCCATCGAGCGGCTCATCGTCGGTGCCAGCGTGCTTGTGGCGGACCGTGGCGACACACCGAATGTGCTGCATGAAGCGGCAGCCGACGACACCCTGTATACGTTTTCGCCCGCTGACGGCGATACCCGCTTCGATGACAGGCAGGGGCGCGACACCCTGGTGTTCGGCACCGCTGTACGCCCGCAGGACATCGACGCGACCGTCGCTGCCGACGGCACCTGGCGCAGCGTCATCGCCGGCGCAACGCTTGAGATAACAGATTGGCGCGACACTGCCCTCACGCGTTTCGTATTCGCCGATGGCAGTGATCTGGACCATGCACAACTGGACGCCGGCAGCGCCCATGCACCGCGGCTCGCGGTGCCGCTCACGGACGCCAGCGCGGTGGCGGGTACAAGGTTCGAATACCGACTCCATCCCGAAACCTTCAGCGATGCAGACGGCGATGCGCTGAGCTACAGCATCATTCATCCCGCTGGCGGTGCGCTGCCGTCGTGGCTGTCGTTTTCACCGGCAACGGCGACCTTCAGCGGCGTCGCCCCGGCCGCCGACGTCGGCCGCAGCTTCGAGATCCGGCTCCGCGCGACGGACGCCACCGCGCTGCACGTCGAAGACGATTTTTTTATCGACGTATTTCCGGCGTTCGAGCCGGCCGCGCCGGTTGCGTACACCAGCCTGCGCGACATCGACGGGGCAAACGGCTTCATCACCGCGGGCATCGCGCCGTTTGTCGACGACCCGTTCAGCGAAGACGTACGGGCCGACTTTCTGCAGAGCGTAGGCGATCTGAACAACGACGGCTTCGACGATCTGATCCGCTACACCGCGCCGGCGCTCTACGCGGTGGCGGACGAGGTTTCGATCATCTTCGGTCGCGCCGGTGGCTTCGGGCCCGTGCTCGCGGATCTGGAATTAAATGGACTGAACGGGACGGCGTTAACCGGCGCCGGTTGGTTCGACGCCAACATCGCGTTTGGCGATGCGCCCGGGCATGCGCCAATCCGCGGCGACTTCAACGGCGACGGCATCGACGACGTGGCCCTGCCCGCGGGCTTCGGTGGCGCTGACGGGCCGCGGATCATACTCGGCCGCGGCGGTGCTTTCGCACCCAGCCTCGACTATGCCGCTCTGCCGCGGTTCGCGGCCGAGCCACCAGATAACGCGCTCACGGAAGGATTTTTCCCAACCATCGAACTGGTCCCAGGGCTCTCGCCTGCCAGCGCCGGCGACGTCAACGGTGATGGCATCGAAGATCGCCTCTATAGCCGGGGTTCGACTCCGAACGGCGGCGTCGACTTTGCCGCTGTAGTTGTTTACGGCGCTCCACAGCCGGTCGAGGGTGAGCTGCGCATCGAGACCCTCGATGGCAGCCAGGGCTTCATCCTGCTGCCGCCGGCGTTTGCCGGTGGCCTGGGCAGTACCGTTCATGCACTCGGCGATGTTAACGGCGACGGTTTCGGCGACATCGGCCTCGGCAGCACCACGGTGTCGTTCGACGGTGTCGAAGACCTTGCCGCGGTGGTGTACGGCAAGCCGAGTGGCTACGGCGGGGCGCTGGATCTCGCCGGACTTGACGGCAGTAACGGCTATTTCGCCGCCCTGCCGATCGGGCTCGGCACGCCCTACACTTCGACCGCGCGCCCGGCCGGGGATATCAACGGCGACGGCCTGGCCGATGTGATCATGAGTTCGACCTGGGCTGATGCCTCCTACCTTGTCTACGGTGCGCGCAACGACACCGTGCCGCTCAGCCTCGGTACTCCGGGCGTCGACGTATTGCACCTCAACTTTCCGTTCAAGCTGTTTACCGGTGGCGGCGACGATCGCATCGATATCGAATTCAATCAACGCGGACAGTTCGCGCTGAACAGCGGTTCCGGGCGAGACACCATCCGCTTCGGATCGACGCTCGGGCCACGCAACGCAGGCGGGGTGGCGCCGATCGATGCCCATCTCAGCGGTGGCGCGGGACAGGATCTCTACATCGCCGAAGGTGTTACCGGTAACGTTATCGTCCATATTTCCGATCCCAGCGCGCCGATCCCGTTCGGCGCTCCGGGTTACGAGGGTAACCGCCTGAAATTGATCGGCACCGAACTCGGTCAGAACGTGCGCAGCCGCGCGCGACTTGGCCTCGGTTCGCTGGTGCTCAGTTTTGGCGATGACATCGCCGAGTTCCATCTCGAGAGTTTCGATCCCGGCAACGTATTCGGCGGCCCGCGTGATCTCGACAGCGTCGAGTTCGAAGACGGCGTGGTGATGCGCTACGAAGACATCATCGCGCTCGGTTTCGATCTCGACGGTTCGAGTGACGACGATCACATCGAAGGCACTGAAGTGGTCGACCGGATCCGGGCCTACGCCGGCCATGACGTGTTGCGCGGTGGCGCTGGCGATGACCTGCTCGATGGCGGCGCCGGCGATGATACCTATCTCGTCGGGCGCGGTGACGGCAACGATCGCATCGAGGACAGCGCCGGCGCGGATACCGTGCGCTGGGGGGCGGGGATCACGCTTGCCGATCTGGCGCTCGTCGGCGACGGTCAGGATCTCAGGGTCGAAATATCCGACACCCAAACGCTGACGCTGGCGTCGTGGTTCGACAATCCGACCACGGCGATCGAAACCTTCGAGTTTTTCGGCGGCGCGACGGTCACGGTCGGTTCCTTGCTGAACCGTGCGCCGGTGTTGGTCACGCCGCTGCTCGACCAGCGTGCAACCGAAGGCGAGGTTTTTCATTTCGTGCTGCCCGTCGGGACCTTCGCCGATCCCGATACGGATGACGTCCTGAGCCTGTCGGCGCAATTGGCGGACGGTTCATCCCTGCCCGATTGGCTCGGGTTTGACGCGCCCACCGGCACCTTCCACGGCATTGCGCGGGATACCGATATCCGCGACCTGTCGATTACGGTGACGGCCGTCGACAGCGCCGGGCAGGCCGCAACTGACCAGTTCCGGATCGCGGTCGATCCGATCTGGCATGCCTTCCTCGGCACCACCGGGGCCGACGTCATCGTCACCACCGCATCGCGCGATCGGGTGCTCGGAGACAGCGGCGACGATCTGATCACGACCGGAGACGGCGACGATCTGATCTACGCGCACGACGGCAACGACAGCATTTTCGCCGGCGCAGGTGATGACACCATCTACGCTGCCAACGGTAACGATGTCGTCGATGCCGGTGGCGGTAACAATATCGTCTATGGCGGTTATCACGACGACCGTATCAGCGCTGGCGGCGGTGACGATTTTATCGACGCTGGCTACGGACATGACACGGTCGATGCCGGCGCTGGAACCAACACCCTGTTCGGCGGGGCCGGCGATGACACGCTGCGCAGCGGCGCTGGCGCCGATACGATAGACGCCAGTGATGGCGCCGATTTTATCGACGCCGGCGCGGGCGACGACGTGATCAGTGGCGGCAACGGCAACGACGTCATTCACGCCGGGTCCGGCAACAACACCATTTACGGCGGCTACCACAACGACACCATTACGGCGCTCGACGGCGACGACACGATCGACGGCTACTACGGCGCCGACTGGATCGATGCCGGCGACGGCAACAATAGCGTGTCCGGCGGCGAGGGCGACGACGTTATCCTCACCGGCAGCGGTTCGGACCGGGTGATGGCGGGAGCCGGCGATGATCGCATCGACAGCGGCGCCGGGCAGGATTTTGTTTACGCCGAGCAGGGCGATGATGTGATTGCCGTCGGCGCGGGTGACAAACGCCTGTACGGCGGCAGCGGTAGCGATCGTTACGAAATTTCCGCGCGGCAGGGTGCGATCCGCATCGATGACAGCGGTGGGGCGAGCGATGAGTTGGTGTTCGTCGATCCTGACATCGTCGCCGAGGATCTGTGGTTCTCGCGGTTCGATACCGACCTCGGCATTACCGCGCAAGGTTCCGGCGCGGCGCTCATCGTCGCGGACTGGTTTGCCTATGGCGCCGACAGTATCGAAACGGTCGGCGTCGCCGACGGCCGCACACTCGGTCGCGATGGTGTCGCGCAACTGGTCCAGGCGATGGCCGCTTTCGCACCGGGCGCGGGACCCACGGCATCACCGCCGTCGGTGGATATCGACGCGCTCGAGCCGGTGATTGCGGCCGCGTGGGCGGCAGCCTGAATGGCTGCAGATTTTCGCAGGCACGATTGCCGCGCCGCGGATCTCGTCGTTGATGCGGGCGGCGTGGTTATAATCAAAGCTCCTCGGTCACGAGTAACCCCACAACATGTGCGGTATTGTTGGCTTGTTTGCGAAGACGGCGGCGTTCGAACGCGAGCTGGGCCGTTATTTCGCGCCGATGCTGCTGGAGATGACCGACCGCGGCCCGGACAGCGCGGGTTTTGCGGTTTACCGCGACGTGGTGCCGCAGGGCCAGATCAAAGTGACCCTGCTCGCGCCGGAACATTACTCGTGGCCCGACTTCGAGTCGGCGCTCAACAACGCCTTCAACCACGTTACCGGATTTGCCGTGCACGGCAATCATGCCGTCATCACCGCCGAAGTCGACGGTGCGCAGATCGGCGACTGGCTGCGCAGGGGGTTCAGCGATCTGCGCGTGCTGAGTGCCGGTCAGGCGATAGAAATCTACAAGGAGAAGGGGCTGCCTGAGCGCGTTATCGAGCATTTCGATATCGCCTCCATGAGTGCTACCCACGCGCTCGGCCATACCCGTATGGCCACCGAAAGCGCGGTTACGACCGAACATTCGCACCCATTTTCGACCGGCGAGGACCTCTGCCTGGTGCACAATGGTTCGCTGTCGAATCACAATCGACTGCGCGCGGATCTGCGTCGACGCGGCGTCCATTTTTCGACCGACAATGACAGCGAGGTCGCGGCCGGCTACCTGGCGCTGCGCCTGCGTGACGGGGATTCACTGGACGAAGCCCTGTACCACGCCATCGATGACCTCGACGGGTTCTATACCTTCGCGGTCGGTACGCGCGATGGCTTCGCGGTATTACGCGATCCGATCGCGTGCAAGCCGGCCGTGATCGCCGAATCGGATGCCTGGGTGGCGATGGCGTCGGAGTATCGCGCGCTCGCGGTCCTGCCTGGCGCGGCGCAGGCCAGGCTGTGGGAGCCCGAACCGGGCCGAATTTACAGCTGGAGCCATTGAGCACGACATCCCTGATTAAACGCACCTGACGACTGATATGGAACGCGATTTCGACCTGGCGCTCGGCACGACCCGGGAACTCAACCAGGCCCTGCAGCAGGCCAACGGCGGTGGTTCGACCGCGGCCTGGCGGGTGACGAACCCGGGTGGTGGCCACAATCTCGCGGTCGGCCTCGATGCGCCGATCCGGGTCGATATCGAGGGTCACGTCGGTTATTACTGCGCCGGCATGAACAAGTACGCGGCGGTGACCGTACACGGCAACGCCGGGCCCGGGGTCGCTGAAAACATGATGTCCGGCCTGGTGCGTATCCAGGGCAGCGCCTCGCAGTACGCCGGCGCCAGTGCCCATGGCGGCCTGCTGATCATCGAGGGTGACGCCAGTTCACGCTGCGGGATTTCGATGAAGGGTGTGGATATCGTGGTGCAGGGCTCGGTCGGGCACCTGAGTGCGTTCATGGCGCAATCGGGACGCCTGGTGGTGTGCGGGGACGCCGGCGAAGCGCTCGGCGATTCGCTCTACGAAGCGCGACTGTACGTACGCGGTACGGTTGCCGGGCTCGGCGCCGACTGCATCGAGAAGCCGATGAAAGACAAACACAAGCGCGAACTCGAAGGCCTGCTCAACGAAGCCGGCATCAGCGGTGCGGACGCGGGCGAATTTCGACGCTTCGGCTCGGCCCGCGAGCTTTATCATTTCAAGGTAGATAACGCCGATGCCTACTAAACAGAAAAAAAACAAGCGCCGCACGGATATTTACGAACTGCGCGCGCGCTTGCGCGAGTCGGCGACGTTTCCGCGCGAGGTCGTGGCCGAGATCCAGCGCGCGGCGGAAACCGGGATCTATGACATCCGCGGCTTCGGCGCCAAACGCCGCGTACCGAATTTCGACGACCTGCTGTTCCTCGGTGCGAGCATGTCGCGCTACCCGCTGGAAGGGTATCGCGAAAAATGCGAGACCGGCGTCACCCTCGGCACGCGTTACTGCACCAGACCGATCGAACTGAAGATCCCGATCACGATCGCCGGTATGAGTTTCGGCGCGCTGTCCGGACCGGCCAAGGAGGCGCTCGGGCGCGGCGCGACCCTGGCCGGCACCAGTACCACTACCGGTGACGGCGGTATGACCGCAGAGGAGCGCGAACACTCGCAACTGCTGGTCTATCAGTTGTTGCCGTCGCGCTATGGCATGAACCCGGATGATCTGCGCCGCGCGGATGCGATCGAAGTGGTGGTCGGGCAGGGCGCGAAGCCCGGCGGCGGCGGTATGCTGCTGGGCCAGAAGATCAGCGCGCGCGTGGCCGGCATGCGCGATCTGCCGGAAGGCATCGATCAGCGCAGCGCCTGCCGGCATCCGGACTGGACCGGGCCCGACGACCTCAAAATCAAGATCCGCGAGCTGCGTGAAATCACCAACTGGGAAAAACCGATCTATATCAAGATCGGCGCCGCCCGCACGTATTACGACACCGCGCTGGCGGTCAAGGCCGGCGCCGATGTGATCGTGCTCGACGGCATGCAGGGCGGCACCGCCGCGACCCAGGAGGTGTTTATCGAACACGTCGGCATTCCGACCCTGCCGGCCTTGCGCCAGGCGGTCGAGTCGCTGCGCGAACTGGACATGCATCGCAAGGTCCAGTTGATCGTATCCGGCGGTATCCGCAGCGGCGCCGACGTCGCCAAGGCGCTGGCGATGGGTGCGGACGCCGTTTCGATCGGGGTCGCCGCGCTGATTGCGCTCGGCGACAACGCGCCGGAATACGAATCCGAATACAACGCGCTGGGCACCTCGGCCGGCTTTTACGACGACTGGCACGAGGGCCGCGACCCGACCGGTATTTCGACCCAGGACGAGGCGCTGGCGGCGCGTTTCGATCCTGAACTCGGCGGGCGGCGTCTGGCCAACTACCTCAATGTTCTGACCCAGGAAACCCAGACGCTTGCGCGTGCGAACGGCAAAAGTCACGTGCACAACCTCGAACCCGAAGATCTCGTTGCACTGACCATCGAAGCGGCGGCGATGGCTGGCGTACCGCTGGCTGGCACCGACTGGGTACCGGGACGAAACAAATTCTAGCGCGACCCGCGGGCTGAGTTCGCTGATCGCGCAGCTTTTCCACCAGCATCAAGGGGCAGGCAGCATGGCAACGGATCTGGCACAGGTCGCCAAGACCAAGGGCATCAAATATTTTCTGATCAGTTTTGTCGATCTGTTCGGCACACTGCGCGCCAAGCTGGTGCCGGCGCGCGCGATCAAGGGCATGCAGAAAGACGGCGCCGGCTTTGCCGGCTTCGCCGCCTGGCTGGATATGACCCCGGCCGATCCCGACATGTTCGCCGTACCCGATCCGGACAGCCTCATCCAGGTACCGTGGAATCGCGAGATCGGCTGGCTGGCCGCCGATCTATGGATGAACGGCGCCGAAGTCGAGGCCTCGCCGCGCATGATTCTCAAGCGCCAGCTGGCCGCCGCGGCCAAAGCCGGCTACCGCATGAAGACCGGCGTGGAGTGCGAATATTTTCTGATCAATGCCGACGGCAGCGATATTTCCGACCCCGCCGATCGGCAGTCCAAACCGTGTTACGACCAGCAGGCGCTGATGCGACGTTTTCCCGTGATCCGGGAGATCTGCGACGCCATGCTCGAACTCGGCTGGGGGCCTTACCAGAACGATCACGAGGACGCCAACGGCCAGTTCGAAATGAACTGGGATTACGACGACGCGCTCAAAACCGCTGACCGTCACGTGTTTTTCAAGTACATGGTCAAAACCGTCGCCGAACAGCATGGCTACCGCGCCACGTTCATGCCCAAACCGTTCGCGCACCTGACCGGCAACGGCTGCCACACGCACGTGTCGGTGTGGGACAAAACCGGGCGCAAGAACCTGTTTCTCAACAAGCGCGACGAACTTGGCCTGTCGGCGCTGGCCTACCAGTTTCTCGGCGGCATCATGCACAGCGCCACCGCGTTGTGCGCGGTGTTCAACCCTGCCGTCAACAGCTACAAGCGTATCAATGCGCCGGTCACCTCGTCCGGCGCGACCTGGTCGCCGAATGCGGTCACTTACGCCGGCAATAATCGCACCCACATGATCCGCGTGCCCGACGCCGGTCGTTTCGAGTTGCGGCTGATGGACGGCGCGGTAAACCCCTACCTCGGTCAGGCCGGGATCCTGGCCGCGGGCCTGGACGGCATCAGCAACCAGCGCGAGCCGGGCAAGCCGGTGCACATCAACATGTACACCGACGGCCACAAAATCAAATCCGCGCCGCGCCTGCCCTCGACACTGCTCGACGCGCTGCGTCTGCTGGAAAAAAACAAGGTCCTCGGTGCGGCCTGGGGCGAGGAGGTGGTGCAGTCCTATATCAAGCTCAAGATGGGCGAGTGGTCGGACTACACCGGCGCGCTGAGCGACTGGGAACGGCGTAACACCCTCGACTGCTGAGGGTCCTCATTCGCCGTCGCGACGGCTGTCAGTTCGAGATCACCGTCGGCGCCTCGGGCAGCTCGAACACCCACAGCACGCCGCCCTGAGGGACCTGGGTGTGGGTGCCGAAATGTTTGTCGAGGTAATCCTGCTTGCGTGCCGCATCGACCCCCCATCCGGACTGCACGGCGATGTACTGACGGCCGTCGACCGCGTAGCTGACCGGCACGCCGACAACACCGGAATTGGTTTTCTGCTGCCACAGGATGTCGCCAGTCGCGGCATCGAAAGCGCGGAACAGGCGGTCATTGGTGCCGCCGGCGAAAACCAGGCCACCGGCGGTGGTCAGCACCGGGCCCCAGTTGTGTGACTTGAATGTCTTGGTCCATACCCGTTTGCCGGTGCTGAGGTCCCAGGCCTGCAGCTCACCGATGTGGTCGGCGGCGTCGGGGTGTGGAAATACCTCGAGGTCGGCCAGCGTCAGGCCGAGAAACAATTCGCCGCGACGGTATTTGGCCGGGCCGCCGGTGATGGCGCTGCACAGGTTTTCATTGGCCGGGATATACAGGTAGCCGGTGTCGGGATTGTAGGCTGACGGTGGCCAGTCCTTGCCGCCCCAGATACTCGGGCAGAACTCGGTGCGCTCGCCGGTACGAGGGACCTTGGTCGGATCGTAACTGGGCCGCCCCGATTCAGGATCGATGGCGGTGAATACGTTCTGGCGCACGAAGGCCGTGGCGTCGACGAAGCGGATCCCCTCGCCGGCACGCTCCAGCAGCCACAGGTAGCCATCGCGCCCGGCATGGATCAGTCCTTTCACGGTGCGCCCCTGGCGCGGCACGTCGATCAGCAGCGGTGCGGTGACCTCGTCCCAGTCCCAGGCATCGTTCCAGTGATATTGATGATGGCTGACGATAGCGCCGCTGTCGGCATCCATGGCCACCACCGAGGTCGCGTAAAGATTGTCGCCGGGTCGTTGATCGGCCATCCAGGGTCCGGCATTGCCGGTACCCCAGTAGGTCAGGTTGGTATCAGGGTCGTAGCTGCCGGTGACCCATACCGAAACCCCGCCGCGTTTCCAGGCGTCCTCGTTCCAGGTTTCGTGGCCGGCTTCGCCGGGTCCGGGCACCATCGAAGTTTTCCATACCGATTCGCCGCTGTCGGCGTCAAAGGCCTGGATGAAACCCCGTATGCCGAACTCGCCACCGGACATGCCGACCAGGATCCGCCCCTTGATGGCGAGCGGCGCCAGGGTCATGTAGTAGCCGGCCAGGTAATCCTCGACCTCGGTTTCCCATACCACTTCGCCGCTACGCGCATCGAGGGCGACAAGAAAGGCGTCGACAGTGGCGAGGTAGACGCGATCCCCGTAGACGGCAACACCGCGATTGGTCGGGTGCAGCTGGAACAGATCGGCGGGCAGTTCGCGCTGGTAGCGCCATAATTGATTGCCGCTTTTCGCATCGAGGGCAATCACCTGGTTGCGCGGCGTGGTGATGAACATCACCCCGTCGTTGACGATCGGCGGTGACTGGTGCGCTTCGACGACTCCGGTGGAGAACGTCCACGCGGGCCTCAGTGTGGCGACGTTGTGCGGTGTGATCTGTTTGAGCGGGCTGTACCCCCAACTGTCATAGGTGCGGCGGTAGTGCAGCCAGTTGTGATCCTCCGGCGCCAGCAAACGGGCCTCGGTGACGCTTGAGTAAGCACGCTCTGCATGCTCGTCAGCAGCCGCGATCGGCGACAGCGCGAGAGCACAGCAGGCCAGCAGGTACTTGAACATCGTTGTCACCGATCAGGAAATGGCGCCGACCCGGGCCGAGAAATCGCCGGCGATCAGGATCTCGTCGTTGTTGATCGTCAGTGGCAAGGTCGGCAGCGCGCGCGGCGCCGGGCCGCTGACGCGTCTGCCGCCGGCCAGCGGATCGAACGCCGAGCCATGGCACGGGCACAGCAGGTGACGCAGTTCGCCGTCCCACTCGGAAACGCCGCAGGCGGTATGGGTACACAACGCGGAATAGGCGAGGATCCCGGCCGCGGCGGTGGCGCGAGCAGCCGGATCGAGTTCCGCTTCGTCGAAGCGCAGCACCAGGATCTGATTGAGCCTGGAGCGCTCGCGGATAACCCCGGACTGCGGGTCGCGGGGATAGACCAGCAGCGGCGCCGCGCCGATCACCACGTCGTCCGCGTGCAACAGCCGGCCGTCGTTTTCCCATGACGGAAACGCGAGCTGATCGCCGCTACGCGCCGGCAGTTTGCGCGGATCCGGATCCGCGGCGTTGGTGCCGCCGGTCGCGGCGAGCCCGGCGCCAAGGACCGCCGCTGCCGCGCCGCGCAGCAACGCGCGGCGTTCGGCGGCGTGCCGGCGGTTCGGATCTGCTGGCTTGCCGTTGGACAAAAATTCTCTCCGCTATCGGTCTGGACCCGGCGGCAACTGTGTCACCCGTACGGCACTCAATGCAAGTCCGTGAAACAACGCGCGTCCTGGCCCGCTGCGCGCTGGCCCGCGCCGCACCCTGTTAAGATGCGCGACCATCATCTTTCAGTGGACATTTCCATGCTCGAAGCCTGTCCGGAATGCGACCTGCTGCAGCAGGTGCCGCGCCTCAGCGCCGGCGTGCGGGTCTACTGCGCGCGCTGTGGCAGCGCGATCGCGCTCGGCGCCCAGTCCAACCCGGCGCGCGATGCGGCGCTGGCGATAACGACACTGGTGCTGCTCGGCATTGCCAACGCTTTTCCGATCCTCGGCCTCGATCTCGATGGTCGCCACGTTCGCGCGACGGTATTTGACGGGGTGCTGACGATGTGGGGTCAACAACGCTACGAACTTGCCCTGGTGATCCTCGCCGTCGCGATCGTGATCCCGGTATTGCACGCCGTCAGTGTCCTGATGCGCAGCTATCTGATCACCCATCCCCACCGCCGTGATGCGGCACGCGGCTGGGCGCTGTGGTCGGCGCGGCTGGCGCCGTGGGGGATGACCGAGGTCTACCTGCTCGGCGCGCTGGTTGCGTTCGTCAAGCTCGACGACCTCGCCACCGTCGTGGTCGGGCCGGCGCTGTACGCGTTTGCCCTGATGAGCGTGCTCACCGCCTGGTCGGCAACCCATGCCGCCGGAGTGTGGGCGAGTCTGCGCGGACAATGACATGATGACGGCCAGCCACCCACCGGGATCGGCCGCAGCCCTCGGCATTGCCTGCTGCCGGGTCTGCCACGCCAGCGTTCGTTGCCCGCCGCAGGCCGGCGCCGGTACGGCCATGCTGTGCCCGGTATGCGGGGTGCGGGTGTTCCTGCGCAAGCCGTACAGCCTGCAACGAACCTGGGCGCTGCTGATCGCGGCGGTGATCTGTTACATACCCGCGAACCTTTATCCCATCATGACGGTCGTGCAGTTCGGCCGCGGCGAACCGGATACCATCGCCAGCGGGATTGTCCACCTGGCCGCTGGCGGACAATGGCCGATCGCAATCCTGGTGTTTGTCGCGAGTATCGTCGTGCCGCTGATGAAAATCGCCGGCCTCGCTTTCCTGCTTGCCTCGGTACACGGTGGCTGGCGATGGCGACCGCATGAGCGCACCCGCCTGTTTCACCTCATCCACGTCATCGGACGCTGGTCTATGATCGACATTTTCATGATCTCCATACTCGTCGCGCTGGTCCGCCTCGGCGTGGTGGCGAGTGTTGTGCCCGGGCTTGGCGCGGCATTTTTTGCGGCCGTGGTTGTGACCACGATGTTTGCCGCGATCACCTTCGACGAACGTCTGTTATGGGACAGCCAGGATGAGTCAGGATGAGCGATAACGAGAACGGCGCGCAGGACGCCGCCACCGCGGCGCTGCCCGAGGCCGAGATCCGCACCGCACGGGCGGTTTCCCTGTTCTGGCTGATCCCGCTGCTGGCCGCGGCGATTGCCGGCTGGCTGGCCTGGGAGGCTTACAGTACGCGCGGACCGGAGATCACGATCGTGTTCAAACGTGGCGAGGGCATCGAGGCCGGTAAAACCACCATCCGCTACAAGGCGGTTGAGATCGGCCAGGTGCTCAACGTCGGCATCGCGCCCGATCTGAAGTCGATCCAGGTGCGCGCACGCATCAACCTCGATTTCGCGGATCACCTGACCGATCAGACGCGTTTCTGGGTGGTGCGGCCACGTGTCGGCGCGTCGGGTATCAGTGGTCTGAGTACCCTGGTCTCGGGTGCCTTCATCGAGGTCGATCCCGCTCCCGGTACCCCGGCCTCGCGCTTCACCGCCCTCGAGGCGCCACCGATCGTGCCGTCCGACGCGCCCGGACGCAGTTATGTCCTGCGCGCGCGCGAACTCGGCAACGTGCAGCCGGGCTCGGTGTTGACGTTCAAGGACATCGAAGCGGGCGAGGTACTCGGTTACGAACTCTCCGACGATGGCAACGAGGTCAAGATCCATATCTTCGTGCGCGAGCCCTACACGCTGCTGGTGCGGGAAAACACCCGCTTCTGGCTGGCCAGCGGACTGGATCTTTCGGTTGGCGCGGACGGACTGAAGTTCCGCACCCCGTCGCTGCAGGAGGTGCTGCTGGGCGGGATCAAATTCGATGCGCCGCTCGGTGTCGACACGCCGCCGGCCGAACCCGGTGCCGAGTTCGAGCTGTTTTCCGACGTCGAAGCGATTGCCGAAGCCGGCTTCACCGAGCAGGTGCGTTTCGTGATGTACTTTGATGAATCGATCCGCGGCCTGAGCCCGGGGGCGCCGGTCGAGTTCCGTGGCATCAAGCTCGGTGAGGTGTCCGAGATCGGCCTCGAGATCGAACAGGCCGCGATCAAGCCACAGATCCCGGTGGTCGTGAATCTGCACCCGCAGCGGCTCGGGCATATCGCCGGCACGGACAGCGAGGAAGCCGGCAGCATCATCAGTTCACTGATCGATCGCGGCCTGCGTGCGCGCCTGCAGACCGGCAGCCTGTTGACGGGGCAGTTGTATATCGATTTCGCGCTCGAACCCGACACCAAAGCAGTATTCATTACCGGCAAGCGCAGCCTGCCCCAGATCCCGACCCTGCCGACCGAATTCGGCGAGTTCAAAAACAACGCCAACGCGCTGCTGGCGGAATTCCGCCGTTTCCCGCTCGCCGCGATCGGTGAGCGCGCGGTCGGTGCGCTCGGCGCGGTGGAAAAGCGCTTCGACGATCCGGATATCGGCCGCGCGGTGCGCGCAGCCACGGCTTCATTCGAAAGTTTTGAACGTCTCGCCGGTGAGATCGAGACCAGCTTCGAGCCGCTGCGCGCGGATCTCGCCGCTGCACTTGCGACCCTGCGCGAGGGCTCGCCAACTGTACTTCAAGGAAGACATCTACAAGACCGAGGACGGCAGCATGGCAACACACAACGTGTTGATCGAGGTGTGGTATCCTGCGCCAGACAACCCTGACGGTCTGGGGGCCATCCAGTCATGTGGTGGTACTACACTGATCGGCTCCAACAAGAATGGTCAGTTCGTTGACGACGACGCACCCAAGAAGTCCGTCACCGATGCCCTCTCGAAGGCACTGTCATGGCTTGGCTTTGGTGCTGCCGTACACATGGGCATGTTTGATGGCAACAAGTATGTAGACCTTAGGCCAGAAGACGGCAAAGAGAAGGTAGAGCGCACTCCCACAGAGGAAGTGTATGACATGCCGCCTGTTGAAGTTAAGCCTGTTGACCCAGCACTGTTAGAAACCGCAAAAAAGAACTGTGAAGCCGGATCAAAGAAACTTGGGATTGAGGAATACAAAGCATGGCACAAGCTGACGCTTTCTAACTTCTTCAGTGCATCAAAGCTTGAAGAGTTAACTGTGGATCAGATTGAAGAGTTTATTGAATACCAACGTGTTAAGATTGGAAAGGATGAGGACTAATGGCTGACAACAACAGACCCGCAGCAAATGCTAAGTGTGCAGACAAACCTGGCAACGATGGCAAGGTTGACTTTGATGATCGTTCTGACGAGGTTAACTTTGCTTGTTGGCCCAAGAAAACAAAGAAGGGTGATTGGTACCTCAATGGGAAATTGCCGGATGGCAGGTTCTTCATGATGTTCATGAACGCCAAGGACGGCTGGTCCATCAGCCACAATCCTCCAGAGGGCGACGAAGAACCCAGTTGGTAACCTGTAGATGAAAGGGGATAGCGTGTACAAGTCATTCCTTAAGAGTTTGTCTAACAAGCAATTGGAGGGTCTTATGGAGTGGCAGTACACGCGACTCTCTGATGACAAGGATGACGCCACCTTGCGTATCGCTGGCATCATATGTGAAATGAATAGAAGGGGGATGGAGGTGCCGAGATGACTGACACGAAGGCTGGCG
>CALOBG010000024.1:0-13551 GCA_942490995.1 uncultured Gammaproteobacteria bacterium | reverse complement strand
CGCCAGCCCTTCGGCGATAGCGGTTTTGCCGACCCCGGCTTCACCGACGTAGAGCGGGTTGTTTTTGCGTCGACGACACAGGATCTGGATGGTGCGTTCGACCTCGTGCAGGCGGCCGATGAGGGGGTCGATTTTGCCCGCCGCGGCCTGCTCGTTGAGGTTGGTGGTGTAAGCGGTCAGCGCGTTGTTGGCGCCGTCCGGTTGCTCGCCGTCTTCCTCGCTCGGGGCGTTGACGTCTTCATTGGACTCTTCGTCGCCGACCTTGGATATGCCGTGAGAGATACAATTCACCACGTCGAGGCGCGCGATATTCTGCTGGTTGAGCAGGTACACCGCGTGCGATTCGCGTTCGCCGAAGATGGCGACCAGGACGTTGGCGCCGTTGACTTCCTTCTTGCCCGAGGACTGGACGTGGAAAACCGCGCGCTGCAGGACACGCTGGAATCCCAGGGTTGGCTGGGTATCGCGGTCTTCGTCTTCCGGCAACAGCGGCGAGCTTTCCTGGATGAAGTCGGTGAGCTGTCGGCGCAGGGCGTTGAGGTCGGCGCCGCAGGCGCGCAGGACCTTGGCCGCGGTCGGGTTGTCGAGCAGCGCGAGGAGCAGGTGTTCGACCGTCATGAATTCGTGACGTTGTTCGCGCGCCTCTTTGAAAGCCATATTGAGCGTGACTTCGAGTTCTTTGCTAAGCACGGCAGAATCCTCTGGTTAAGCCTTCACGATTCGAGCTCTAACGTGCACAGCAGGGGGTGCTCGTGGTCCCTTGCGTAGGTGTTCACCTGCGATACCTTGGTTTCCGCGATCTCGTGGGTGAATATACCGCACACCCCTTTGCCAAGGGTATGCACCTCAAGCATGACGCGCGTCGCGGTCGGGCGGTTGAGACTGAAAAATTTCTCCAGTACGTGGACCACGAACTCCATCGGCGTGTAGTCGTCATTGAGCATGACCACCTTGTACATGGGTGGTTTCTTGAGCTTCGGCTTGGCCTCCTGACCGCTATGCCGGTATCTTGGTGATGGTTGGGCTGGTCGGACATCAGCTGGCTTCGCTCGTGGTCGGGGTCCCGTTCACGGCCACGCCGCAGGGAATAATTAAACGTTGCGCCATACTACCGTAAATGCAAGGCGAGCCGGGCCAAAGCGCCGCTCGATTTGGCAAAATTTACCCTCAGGCGGGGCGGCAGGGAAGACGTTAAAGATCGATAAACGCGGCCGTTTCGGTTGACAATTGGTGCACTGCAACGTACTTTGCGCGCACCGCGTACCGGGCTGCTGCCAGGGCCGCGCCGGACTGTAGGTGCGGTCAGACTGATATACCGGCCCAAGCCTCGCAGAGCCACCGTTTTTCGTGTTCCAATCCGCTGTTGCATGACCGACCGGGTCATCGCTCCAGTGCAGGCGGCGCGAGGCGGACGCCTGAACACCGTCGTCACTATTGCAGGAGAACCAACTCATGTCTTCATTTGAGCAGCAAGCGAAGCAACTCACGGACGACTGGTCCGCCAACCCGCGCTGGAACGGCGTCACCCGCCCGTATTCTGCCGAAGACGTTGTGCGCCTGCGCGGCAGCGTGCAGATCGAACACACCCTCGCGCGCCGCGGCGCGGAGAAGCTGTGGAAGCTTGTCAACGAAGCCGATTTCGTGCCCTGCCTCGGCGCCGTCACGGGCGGCCAGGCAGTGCAGCAGGTCAAGGCTGGGGTCAAGGCCATTTATCTATCCGGGTGGCAGGTCGCCGCTGATGGCAATACGTCGGAGACCATGTATCCGGATCAATCCCTCTACGCTGTGAATTCCGTGCCGACCATGGTGCGCCGGATCAATAACGCCTTCAAACGGGCCGATGAGATCCAGTGGCACAAGGGCGGCAGCGAGATCGATTACTTCGCGCCGATCGTGGCCGATGCCGAAGCCGGCTTCGGCGGCGTCCTCAATGCCCACGAACTCATGAAGGCCATGATCGAAGCCGGCGCTGCCGGGGTTCATTTCGAAGACCAGCTCGCGTCGGTGAAGAAATGCGGGCACATGGGCGGCAAAGTGCTGGTGCCGACCGCGGAAGCGGTGCAGAAACTGGTTGCGGCGCGCCTCGCGGCCGATGTCTGCGGCACCCCGACCATCGTCCTCGCGCGCACCGATGCCAACGCGGCAGCCCTGCTGACCAGCGACGTCGACGAACGCGACCACCAGTTTGTCACCGGTGAGCGGACCGCCGAAGGTTTTTATGTCACCAACGCTGGCCTGGACCAGGCTATCAGCCGCGGCCTCGCCTATGCGCCGTATGCTGATCTGCTGTGGTGCGAAACCGCGGTGCCGGATCTCAACGAGGCCAAGCGTTTCGCCGAAGCCATCAAAAAAGACTTCCCGAACCAGTTGCTGGCCTACAACTGTTCGCCGTCGTTCAACTGGAAGAAGAATCTCGACGACGCGACCATCGCGAAGTTCCAGCGCGAGCTCGGCGCGATGGGCTACAAGTACCAGTTCATCACTTTCGCCGGTATTCATAACATGTGGTACAACATGTTCGATCTGGCCAACAACTATGTCGACAAGGGCATGACGGCCTACGTCGAAATGGTCCAGGAAAAGGAATTCGCCGCAACCTCGCGTGGCTATACCTTCGCCAGCCACCAGCAGGAAGTCGGCGCCGGCTACTTCGACGATGTCACCACCGTGGTGCAAGGCGGTAAATCTTCCGTCACCGCGCTGACCGGTTCGACCGAAGAAGAGCAGTTCGACGCCGCCGCCCAGGGTTGATCGGCAGCGGTCCGGCAGCGTTACGCTGTCGGACCGTCCTCACGGCGTGGTCGCTCCTTACAGCAGCATGGATTCCAGCAGTCGCCGGTAAACTCGCGCGAGTTTATCGAGTTCGCTCAAGGACACGCGTTCGTCGATCTTGTGGATGGTGGCGTTATTCGGACCCAGTTCGACCACCTCGATACCAAGTGGCGCGATGAAGCGGCCGTCCGAGGTGCCGCCGCCGGTCGATAGTTCTGTTTCGACCCCGAGTGTGTCGCGGATCACCGCGCTCAGCGTTTCGACCAGGCGACCGCCGGCGGTCAAGAACGGTAGTCCGGATACGCGCCAGTCGATTTCGAACTCGAGGCCGTGCCGGGCGAGGATGGCTTCGACTTCGCGCTGCAGGCCCTCGGTGGTCTGTTCCGTGCAGTAACGAAAATTGAACCACACCTCGAGATCCTGCGGAATGACGTTCTCGGCGCCGCTGCCGGCGTGGATGTTCGAGATCTGGAACGAACTCGGCGGGTAAAACTCGTTGCCGTCGTCCCAGCGCCGCGCACTGAGTTCGGCCAGCGCGCCGAACGCGAGGTGGATAGGATTGCGTGCGGCCGCGGGGTAGGCGACGTGACCCTGCACGCCGCGTACAAGCAGACGTCCGTTCAGCGAGCCGCGCCGCCCGACCCGCAACGTATCGCCGAGCGTCGCCGCGCTGCTCGGCTCACCGACCAGGCACCAATCCACCGTGATTTTTTCGCGCCGCAGAAATTCGGTGATGCGTACGGTACCGTCGACGGCCGGGCCTTCTTCGTCGGAAGTCAGCATGAACGCGATACGTCCAGGGTGTGCCGGATGATCGCTAACGAACTGTTCGACCGCGACGACCATCGCCGCGAGGCTGCCTTTCATATCCGCCGCACCGCGGCCGTACAACAGGTCGTCGATGACGGTTGGTTCGAACGGCGGCGTGCGCCAGGCGCCGGCGTCGCCGGCCGGCACCACGTCGGTATGTCCGGCGAACGCGAAGCACGGGCCGTGGCTGCCACGCTGCGCCCACAGGTTGTCGACCTCGCCATGCGCGAGGCGGGTCAGTTCGAAGCCGCAGGCCGCCAGGCGTTCACCGATCAAATCCAGGCAGCCGCAATCGGACGGGGTTACCGAAGCGCGGCTCACCAGGCTCGCGGTGAGATCGCCGACGGCGCTCAACATGCACCGTCGTCCAGCGCCGCGAATTCGGCATCGGCGGCGGCCAGGCGCTGAGTGGCGATGTTCACATAGGCCGGATCGATCTCCGAACCGATGAAGTTGCGACCGCACTGCAGCGCGGCGACGCCGGTCGAACCCGAGCCCGCGAACGGGTCCAGGACGCGGTCGCCGGCGGCGGTACTTGCCAGCAGGCAGCGCTCGATTAGCGCCAGCGGTTTCTGCGTGGGATGTTTCCCGTGCGACTTTTCCGCCCGTCCCGGGGCGGTAAAGCGCCACACGTTTTTCATCTGGCGTCCACCATTGAGTTGTTTCATGTCTTCGTAGTTGAACGTGTAGCGCGCCGGGTCACCCTTGGCCGCCTTGCTCGCCCACAGCACCAGCTCGGTCGAGTGGGTAAAGCAGCGGCAGCCGAGGTTGGGAGGCGGATTGGGCTTTTCCCAGACGATGTCGTTGAGCAGCCGAAAACCGTGCTCAAGCATGGCCATACCGACCGACAGGTAGACGTGGTGGGTGCCGCTGACCCAGATCGTGCCGTGCGGTTTGAGGACGCGATAGCACTCGCCGAGCCAGGCGCGGTTGAAGTCGTGATCGGCTGCGATCCCGGCGCTGATATCCCACTGGCCCTTGTCGACGCTGACCCGCCGGCCGGCCTGACAGGTCGTGCCGCCGTTGGACAGAAAGTACGGCGGGTCGGTCCATACGCAGTCGACGCTGGCCGCCGGCAGCGCGGTCAGCAGGCGCATATGGTCGCCATGGACGAAAGCGGAATCACCGTCGCTGGAGCGCCATGCGCACGCCAGCCCGGCCATGTCCGCCGGCCCCGGCGGGCCGCGGTCAGGGCTCCGGCGGGCGGGCATCGATGCTCAGGGCGTGGATATCGCTCGTCATCAGATCGCCGAGCGCGGCATAAACGCGGCGGTGTCGAGCGAGCGGTTTCATGTCGCGGAAGCATTCGGCGACGATGGTGACACGGAAATGCCCCTTACCTTCGCGCGCGCCGACATGGCCGGCATGGAGGTGCGATTCGTCGACGATTTCCAGGCGCAGCGGCGCGAAGCTCGCATCGAGGGCCTGGCGGATCGATAACACGCGTTGTTCCGACATGATATTCAGGTTCACTGTGGGGCCCGGCAGCGGTTCGGCAGCGCGTGGTGAGCGCGCTCCTCAGGCCGTGGAGGGATGCTTGTATCGCCCGGCGCGACTGGTACACTCGCCTGCCTCACCCGCTGCAATAGTGCCTCAAGCGCAGGACGATGGCCAGAAGCCGAGACCGAAAGGCGGGTCCTGGCGCTGCCTTCAACGACCTCATTCACCCGTGCCACCGTCTGGATCATGAAAGCCCTTTTTATTCGCGTCCATCCTTCGCACCCGCAGGCGCGCCTGGTCAGGCAGAGTGCAGAAATCCTCTCACGCGGGGGGGTGATCGTGTGTCCGACCGACGCCAGCTACTCGCTGGTGTGTCGGGTCGGCAACAAAACCGCCGAAGACCGTATTCGCGCCATCCGGCATGTCGAACGCGACCACTATTTCACCTTGTTATGTGCTGACGTTTCGGCGATTGCGCAGTACGGAAAAGTATCCAATGCGGCATTCCGCCTGATCAAAACCCTGGCGCCCGGGCCGTACACCTTCATCCTCGACGCGACACGGGAAACGCCGCGTCGTCTGCAGGATCCGAAACGCAAAAAAGTCGGTCTGCGCGCACCGTCGTCGCCGTTCGCACACCTGCTGTTGCAGGAACTCGGCGAGCCCCTGCTGAGTTCGACCTTGTACAACGACGAACTGCAGATGCCGTATGCCGAACCGGAAGATATGGCCGCAGCGGTCGGCCACGCCGTCGATGCGATCGTCGATAGTGGCGCGATCGGTGTCGAAATGACCACCGTGATCGATTTGAGCAGCGAGCCGGCGGTGCTGTTGCGCCTCGGTAAAGGCCCCATCGAACACATCGCTGATTTCATGTGAGGCGGCGGTGAGCGAATTTGCATTCCTGCCGTTTTTGCTCATCCCCGCGGTCCTCGCGGTGACCATGCACGAGGTCGCGCACGGCTGGGTCGCGCTGCAACTCGGCGATACGACCGCGGCCGACGCCGGCCGGCTGTCATTCAATCCGCTGCGACACGTCGATCCGATCGGCACCGTGCTGGTGCCAATCGCGCTGTACGTGATCGGAGAACTGGTCTTCGGCAGTCGGTTCTTTTTCGGCTGGGCGCGACCGGTACCGGTGCGCTGGAATCACCTCTCTCCGGTGCGCCCGGGGATCGCTGCGGTGGCGGTCGCCGGACCCGGCGCTAACCTGTTGATGCTGGGCGCCTGGGCCGTGCTCGGTCTGGTGCTGGAGCATACCGCGGTCGAGATCCCGGCTTTGATCTACATGTGCAAGGTTGGGATAATGTTCAACGCAGCCATCATGATCATCAATCTGATCCCCATCCCGCCGCTCGACGGCAGCCGCATCGTTACCGCGATGCTGCCGGCCAGGTGGGCGCTGGGCTACAATCGTCTGGAATCGTTCGGCCTGCTGATTATTGTCGCCCTGTTGGTTTCGGGCGCACTGCAACAGATTGTCGGTCCGGTTCTCAGTGGGGTTGTCGGCCTGGTCGCGGCCCTCGGCCTGTAAAATGTTGTTTCCCCAGTCGCGGGCCGCGGGGCCCTGCACGCCTCATTGGAAAAAGCCAACGGTATGAACATCGCTGCGAACCGTCGGGTCCTGTCCGGCATGCGCCCGACCGGGCAGCTGCATCTAGGCCATTACCACGGCGTGCTCAAGAACTGGATGAAGCTGCAGCACGAGTACGAATGTTTCTTTTTCGTTGCCGACTGGCACGCCCTTACCACCAGCTACGAAGACACCGGCATCATCAGCGAAACGGTTTTCGACATCGTCATCGACTGGCTGTCGGTCGGCATCAACCCGGGTGAGGCGACCTTGTTCATTCAGTCGCGCGTACCCGAGCACGCCGAACTGCACCTGCTGCTCTCTATGATCACGCCACTGAGCTGGCTGGAGCGCGTGCCGAGCTACAAGGATCAACAGGAAAAGCTCAAGGAACGCGATCTTTCGACCTACGGTTTTCTCGGCTACCCGCTGCTGCAGGCGGCGGATATCCTCATCTACAAGGCCGGCCAGGTGCCGGTCGGCGAAGACCAGGTCGCGCATATCGAAATGTCGCGCGAGGTCGCGCGGCGCTTCAATTACCTGTACGGCCGCGAGCCGGGCTTTGCCGAGAAGGCCGAAGCCGCGGCACTGAAGATGGGTAAAAAGAACGCCAAGCTGTATTTCGAGATCCGGCGCACGTATACCGAGGACGGCGATCTCGAAGCGCTCAGCAAGGGGCGGGCGCTGCTTGAAGCGCAGCAGAACATCAGCCTCGGCGATCGCGAAAGACTGATTGGTTACCTCGATGGAGGCGGCAAGGTTATCCTGCCCGAACCGCAGGCCCTGCTGACGCCGGAGTCGAAAATGCCGGGTCTCGACGGTGAAAAGATGTCGAAGTCCTACAACAATACCATCGGGCTGCGCGAGGCGCCGGACAGCGTCACCCAGAAACTGCGCACCATGCCGACTGATCCGGCGCGGGTGCGACGCACCGACCCCGGCGACCCGGCCAAATGCCCGGTGTGGCGTTTCCACGAAATCTATTCCGCCGCCGACGTCCGTCAATGGGCCAGCGAAGGCTGTACCACCGCCGCGATCGGTTGCCTGGACTGCAAGCAGCCGGTGATCGACGCGGTGCTCAAGGAGCAACAACCGATCCGCGCACGCAGCGAAGAATTCCTCGCCGATCCCGAATCCGTGCGCGGCATCATCGACGAAGGTTGTGAAGCGGCGCGTGACGTCGCTCGCGATACCCTCGACGATGTGCGCCAGGCGATGAACCTGGTGTACCGCTGATGTCCGGCGACGAACAGGCCGCCGCGGTGATCGAACTGGTCACCGTCGCGCCGCTGCCTACGCAGACCGAAATGCCGTTCGCCGTGGTGCAGGGTCAGCCGCTGACCGAGCCGCCCAAGGATCTGTACATTCCGCCAGACGCCCTGGAAGTATTTCTCGAAGCTTTCGAGGGACCGCTCGATTTACTGTTGTATCTGATCAAGCGCCAGAACCTCGATATCCTGGACATACCGCTAGCGCGCATCACCGAGCAGTACATGTCCTATATCGAAATGATGCAGGAGCTCAAGCTGGAGCTGGCCGCGGAGTACCTGGTCATGGCCGCCATGCTGGCCGAAATCAAGTCGCGCATGTTGCTGCCGCGGACCCGCGACGACGACGAGGAAGAGAGCGACCCGCGCGCCGAGCTGGTGCGCCGGCTGCAGGAATACGAGCGCTACAAAAAGGCTGCCGAGGATATCGAATCAGTGCCGCGCATGGAGCGCGAGTGGCACGAAGTCGTCGTCGAATTCGAGCGCGACCTGAGTACCCAGGTGCTGCCGGAAGTGACCATGGAAGCCGTGCTCGAGGCGTTTCGCGACGTTTTGCGCCGCGCGGATATGTTCGCTGACCACCGTATCCAGCGCGAAGCCTTGTCAGTGCGCGAGCGCATGAGCAGCGTGCTCGCGCGGGTCAATGGAGAATCGTTTACCCCGTTCCATACCTTCTTCACCATCGAGGAAGGCCGCGCCGGTGTCGTGGTAACCCTCATCGCAATCCTCGAATTGCTCAAGGAAGCGCTGATCGAACTGGTGCAGAACGGCGAACGCGATCCGATCTACGTCAAGCTCGTGGCATGACGACGCTGGAGAGACAAACATGAACGCCGAGGAATTGAAGCCGGTCGTCGAAGCGATCCTGATGGTCTCCGACCAGCCGCTCAGCGTCGACCGCCTGGTGAAACTGCTCAACGATGACGCCGGCGCACGACCGAACCGCGAACTGGTCAGTGAAACGCTCGCCGCGTTGCGCAGCGACTACGCCGAACGCGGTGTCGAGCTGACCGAAGTTGCGAGCGGGTTTCGCTTTCGTACGCGCGCCCGGTACGCGGATCAGATCGGGCGCCTGTGGGAAGAACGGCGGCCGCGCTATTCGCGGGCGTTCATGGAGACGCTGGCCATCATCGCCTACCGGCAGCCGATCACGCGCGGTGAAATCGAACATATCCGCGGCGTTGCCGTCAGTACTAATATCATGCGGCAGCTACTGGAACGCGAGTGGGTGCGCGTGGTTGGTCACCGCGACGTGCCGGGGCGGCCCTCGGTATACGCGACGACGCCGGATTTTCTCGACTATTTCGGCCTGCGCTCACTCGGCGAGCTACCGACGCTGGCTGACCTGAAAGATATCGACGACATCAATACGGATTTGTTTGCCCTGACGCCGGAGGCGACGGGCGAGGAGGGTGATGTGACGACCAGCGACGACGATACGGATGTGCCCGACCAGGACACCGAGGCGGCAGCGGACGCCGAAGACCTCGAACCGCTAGCGGCGACTGACGATCTCGACCCACTAGCGGACCTCGAAGCGACCGACGAACTCGATCCGCTCGAGGCGCTCGAACAGACCAGTGACATGGACAAAGCGCGCGCCGCCGATACCGATGAGACGGCCGGCGACGACGCAGCGGATAACTCCGCCGCCACCGGCTGAGCACGGTCATGATCAGCCGCCCCGATGCCGACCTGGCCGGTGAGCGGATCCACAAGGCGCTGGCCCGCGCCGGCTGGGGTTCGCGGCGTGAGATCGAACGCCTGGTCAGCGCCGGGCGGGTACGTCTGAACGGCCAGGTGGCCGCGCTGGGAGCGACCGTACGGCCAGGTGACCAGGTCCAGATCGACGGCGGACGGGTGGTGCGCCTCGACGAAGCCAGCGAGCCGCTGCGCGTACTTGCCTACAACAAGCCGGTCGACGTTGTCTGCACCCGCCACGACGAGTTCGACCGGCCGACGATATTCGCCAAGCTGCCGCGGATTAAACACGGCCGCTGGATCAATGTCGGTCGGCTCGATATCAACACCAGCGGGTTGCTGCTGTTCACCAATCACGGCGAGCTGGCCCACCGTCTGATGCATCCGCGCTATCGCATCGATCGCGAATATGCCGCGCGCATTTACGGCGAAGTGGACGCCGACATGCTGGCGCGTTTGCGCGCAGGCGTCGATATCGACGCTGAACGATTTCGTTTTGACGACATCACCCCCGGCGCCGGTGAAGGGACCAACCGCTGGTATTACTGCGTGGTGCAGAGCGGCCGCAACCGCGAGGTGCGCCGCCTGTGGGAATCGCAGGGTGTGCAGGTCAGTCGCCTGATGCGCGTGCGGTTCGGCAATATCATGCTGCCGACCGACCTGCGCGCCGGCCGCCAGATTGAACTTGGCGGCGCGTTGCTTGACGACCTCTGTGCGCTGGTCGATCTGAAACCCGATGCGTCCGCCACAGCCTCTCGTCGCAGGCGATCGCGCAGGAAGTTTTCCGAAACCCTGTTCGAGGCCTACGGTGCGCAGGGCTGGTGGCCGGCGAAAACACCGTTTGAAATGATCGTCGGGGCGGTCCTGATCCAGCGCAACTCGTGGCGCAACGCGGCTCTGGCGGTCGCGGCATTCGAGGCGGCTCGGACGGCTGCAGCCGTCGCGGCTGGCCGGCTCACTCCGACGGCCTCAGCGAGCCTGATCGAGCAAGCAGGATTCTATCGGCAAAAAAGCCAGCGACTGGCCGACATCGCCACCTGGTTCTGTACCCACGGCGGCTATGCTGCGCTGGCGTCCCTTGACGACCGGGCCCTGCGCGGCGAGTTCCTGGCCTTAGCCGGGATCGGCGAGGAAACTGCCGACGCTATCTGCCTGTACGCCTTCGGGCGGCCGAATTTTGTCGTCGACGCCTATCTGCGGCGGATTTTTTTGCGTCTGGGACTGATCGGCGGCAGTGAAAGCTATGCCGCCCTGCGTCACGGGTTCGAAAGCGCCCTGGGCGCGGATGCCGTTCTTTACAATGAATACCACGCCCTGATCGTCGAGCACGGCAAACGCCACTGCCGGGCGCGGCCGCGGTGCGGGCAATGCGTTTTATTGCCCCGCTGTCCGACCGGGGTCGCGCAGGGCGCTGTTTCGCATTGATTTCAAAGGATTTCGCGGCTAAGCTTGGCCGCCTTTTCGAGGCCCTGTGAGCATTTCAGCCTGATCCCATGCGTCGTCCTCTGGTTGCCGGTATCTGCCGCCGAAACAAGCGAGCGTCAGCAAACAGGGCACTGAACAGAAGAATGTTGCCAAAAAAATCCGAACAACAGAAAAAAACAGATTACGGTCCCTTGAGAAAGCTTGTACTGGACGGTAAAGCAAAAGGTGGGCAGTCTGACGGCCATAAGGTTAAGATTCAGGATTTTCTGGCCCGGTGCTGCTAAAGCAGGGTCGTGTAACGCGGATCCCCGACTGAACGCTGCAGGAAGTGTGGCGTCAACCGTCCGGCTCTGGATGTTTTCAGGGAATCTCCTAAAACTGATTACTCTGGATTCCCAAAGGGATACAGGCAGGACCTCTGCTCAAGGATGCCCTTGGGCAAGGAGATTATTGAAGGCAGCCTTTGCAGCGAACAGCCTAGGATTGCCGGAGTTCATCGAGCGACGCCTTGGTGACCGTATCGGTCTGATTTTATTTGGCAGGGAAACTTACCTGCAGGCACCGCTGACATTCGACAGGGCGACTGTGCAGATATTGCTGGACGAGGCCGTCATCGGCGCGGCCAGGAGACCGCCATAGGCGATGCTATCGGTCTTGGAATCCTTTGCTGAGCGACGCGGAGATTCAGGAAAGTCGCCGCATGCTCGTGTTGCTCACCGATGGAGCGAATACAGCCGGTGCAGTCCATTGAAGCTGCAGAGCTCGCTCGGGATCGCGGCATGGTTATATGCGATAGGTATTGGTGGGATACCGGTGATGGTTCAGTCACTGTTCGGAATGCGCGAGATTGATCCGTCGCAGATCTCGATGAGGAGACTCTTACGACAATTGCGGAAGGAACCGGTGGGCGCTACTTTCGTGCGCGGGACACAGAAGCGTTTAAGCAAATCTATGCAATTCTTGACGAACTTGAGCCTGCGGCAGGCGTTGAAAGTGGTTTTCATCGTTTTTTTTCAGACGATACCACTGGCCGCTGGCAGCAGCAATTCTGTCCCACATGGAGTCTCTGGTTGCTGATCGCGGTTCGCAGCTCGTTGAATCCGCTCTCCCGGACGGCGGCGGACCATGGCTGAATTTCATTTTCTTCGACCGTGGTGGCTCCTGGCTCTTCCTGCCGGAATCTGGCTAATCTGGCAGTTATCGAGAAGATCGGTGGCTTCGATGGACAGGTAGCGGACTCTTATAGATGAAGCACTGCCGACGCACGTGCTAAGTGGCTCAACTTCTCGTAATGAAAGAACGATACCGCGTTGTTATGGCAGCGATGATCGCCTGGACTCTAGCAACGATAGCTCTGGCAGGCCCAACCACGGAATAGGTTGCCTTATGCCCGCGGTACGTACCGACGAGGCGACGGTGATCGTTCTGGATCTCTCCCGTTCAATGGATGCTGTAGATCTTGAGCCGACGATTAACGCGTGCCCGGCTGAAAGTACTCTCGTACATTACTGGAACGACGGCAGTCAGGACAGACAGGACTGATCGTATTTTCAGCGCATGCGTTACCGTATCGCCTCTGACTTCGGACGTTCGCACTATTGCTTCGCTGGTAGCGAGCCTGTCAACGGATATTATGCCGAGCCGGGGTAGCTATCCAGAGGCCGGGCTTCATCGTGGCGGACAACTGTTACGACAAACCGGAGTCGGCCGCGGAGATATCATACTGATCTCCGACGCGGGGTTTCAAGGAACCAGTTTTAATGTCGCAGAGGAACTCCGTGCAGAGGGCTATACCACCCACGTACTCGCCGTAGGAACGACGGACGGTGGTCCGGTACTTGAGCCGGGGGGAGGGTTTCTAACCGATCAGACCGGAGAGGTCGTCGTACCCCGCCTCGACCCGGCAGGGTTACAACGCCTGGCGGCAAGCGGTGGCGGTCGTTTTGCCGAGACTCGCGACAGATGACAGCGATCTCGATTACCTCTTGTCGGGCAGCGATGCCGTTAGTGGAGATACTACCGCCGGATCTGATCTGTTCGAGATCGATACATGGCAGGATCAGGGACGCTGGCTGGTATTACTGTTGATTCCACTTGTCGCAATCTCGTTTCGTCGTGGCTGGGTTGTCGTCTGGATACTCTGGCTGGGAATGCCGGTTCCACAGGCACATGCATTGTCGTGGGCGAAACTCTGGAAGACGCCGGATCAGCAGGGGCGAAGGCGTTCAGATCGAGGATCATGCCCGCGCAAGTCAGCTTTTTGAAGATCCCGCGTCATGGCGTACGGCTGCGCGGATTTCAAAGCCGGAGATTTTCGCCGTGCAGCTTAACGAGGGACTCGATATGGACGACCGACATTGATCGTGGCAACGCACTGGCCGAGCCGGGCAAATCGGGGTCCACCGGTGCGGCCTACGACCGGGCGCTGGAAATGGATCCAGAGCATGAAGATGCCCGCGTCATCGTGAGATTCTCTTGCAGCAGCCGCCGCAGAATCAGTCACAGTCCGAGGATTCTGACGGTGACGATTCACAGGAGAACCAGGAAGACGGTTCTGTAATG
>CALOBG010000023.1:0-10651 GCA_942490995.1 uncultured Gammaproteobacteria bacterium | reverse complement strand
CGCTCGAAACAAACGCGATCGTACCGCGGCGTGATGCCGCTGATAAGGAGTTTGTAACAGTTGACCGGTTCGGTTGTCGCGGGGTCGATAATCATGGCCTGGCCTGCTCAGCTTTGCGCTGCGATTTCGTCAAGCAGATCACCGTAGAGATCCAGCGCACGGGCTTCCTCGGCGGGCAGATGATAGTCCGGGAACATGGTCTCGGCCGGCGAAAATTCTTTCAGAACTTCGCGCGCGACGGTGATTTTGTGAACCTCGGTCGGGCCGTCGGCGAGCCCGACGTGAAACGAGTTGATAACCCAGTCGGCGAACGGCATTTCGTTGGAGATCCCGAGCGAACCATGCAGATGCAGCGCGCGCGCGGCGATGTCGTGCAGCACCCCGGGCATCACCGCTTTGACCGCGGCGATATTCTTGCGCACCTTTTTGTAGTCGTGATGCTTGTCGATCATCCACGCGGTTTCCAGCACCAGCAGGCGGAACTGTCGCAGTTGCACCCACGAATCGGCGATTTTTTCCTGGACCATCTGCTTGTGGCCGAGCAGTTCACCCTTGGTGGTGCGCGACACCGCACGTTCGCACATCATTTCCAGCGCGCGTGCGGCCTGGGCTACCGTGCGCATGGCATGGTGCATGCGCCCGCCGCCGAGCCTGGTCTGGGCGACGATAAACGCTTCACCGCGACCGCCGAGCATGTTTTCCGCCGGCACCCGCACCTCGTTGTAGCGCATGTAGGCATGACTGGCCTCGGGCTCGCCATAGAACGACAGGTTACGCACGATTTCGACCCCGGGGGTGTCCTTGGGCACGATGAACATCGACATGCGCCGGTACGGCGCGGCGTCGGGATCGGTCACCGCCATGACGATAAAAAACTCGGCATAGCGGGCGTTGGAGGAAAACCATTTTTCGCCGCTGATCACCCATTCATCGCCGTCCGGCACGGCGCTGGTGGTGAACACCAGCGGATCGGCGCCGCCCTGCGGTTCGGTCATCGAGAAGCACGACACGATGTCGTTATTCAGCAGCGGTTCGAGAAAACGCCGCTTTTGTTCCGAGGTACCGTAGTGGGCGAGGATTTCGGCGTTGCCGGTGTCCGGCGCCTGGGCGCCGAAAATGATCGGCCCGAAGCGAGAACGGCCGAACAACTCGTTCATGAGGCCGAGTTTTACCTGGCCGTAGCCCTTGCCGCCAAGCTCGGGGCCGAGGTGACAGGCCCACAGTCCGCGCTCGCGGACCTTGGCCTGCAGCGGGCGGGCGAGTTTAACGAAACGCGGATCGTGGATATTCCACTGGCTGCCGAGGAGATGATCGAGGGGCTCGACCTCGGCGCGCATGAAGGTGTCGATCCAATCGAGCTGTTGCTGAAATTCCGGTTCGGTTTCGAAGTTCCACATGGTCGTTTCCTTGGCCACCACCACCCTCCCCCCCCCCCCTGGCCGAGTAGAAAAATCTGTACGGGAACACTCGGGCGCCACTGAGGCCTGATTATCTTCGTTGTTTTAACGCTGCGAGACCATTTTTGTGACCCCAGCGAAGCGAGCGTGGTTAGCTCCGGCTACCCTCCCCGGCAGCTCGTTGCACCAGTGCTCGGTCCTCGCTCGCCCCCGCCTCGCGCCCGACCTCCTCGCGACGTTTTTCACCACCCTGCCGGTTGATTCGTTTGCGGTGACGGGCGGCGGACGACGGGATTCTAGCCGTTTCCGCCGCCGGCTCCCTGTTTTCGAGCGGCGTCGAAGTCGGGCTCGCGTTTGTCCATGAACGCAGCGATGGCTTCGTGGTGTTCAGGTGAGGCATAGCTGCGCGCCAGCGCCGCGAACTCGCGCTCCAGGATCCGTTCCAACGAAGCCTCGGCCATATTGGCGCTCAGCAGGGCCTTGGTTTCGAGCAGCGCGGCGTGAGGGTTTTCACCCATTGCGCGCGCGGTGGCACGGGCCCGGTCGAGCAACGCATCGGGCGCCACGGTTTCGTCGATGACGCGCATACTCAAGGCCTCTGCGGCGTCGATTGTGCGACCGCTGAGCATCAGATCGCTGGCCACGCCAAAGCCGGCGCGTGCGGCCAGGTAATACGAACTGGCCAGTTCCGGTACCACGCCCATCTTCACGAAACGCAGGCTGAAGCGGGCGTCGGTTGCCGCGATCAGCCGGTCCATGGCCAGCACCTGGCTGAGGCCGACGCCGATCGCCACGCCGTTGATCGCAGCGACGATCGGTTTCGACGCTCGCAGCAGGCGCACCCAATCGTGCGTCGCGGCGGCTTTTTCGAACGGTGCCGCACTGCCTGCGCGGGCCTCGGCCTGGGCTTTGAATACATGTTCGATGTCCGCGCCGGCGCAGAAGCCACGACCGGCGCCGGTCACCACCATTGCATCGACGCCGGCATCGGTGTTGGCGGCGAGGATCGCTACGCGCAGTTCCGCGCCCATCTGAAACGTCCAGGCATTGAGTCGTTGTGGTCGATTCAGGGTAATGGTGAGGATGCGCTCGTGCAGGTCGGTGAAAATCGTTTCGTAGCTCATGGGTTGTTTGCTCCGCGGTAAGCCAGGGCCTGCTGCAATCCCGAATAGCCGGGTTGATCGATGGCGAGTTGGGCCACCACGCTTTCGCGCAGATGCTCGGTGAGGGCAGGGTTGTCGAGCGCCATGGTGCCATCGCGCAGGCGTTCCACGAGCGCCCAGCGCAGGGTCGAAAGATCGTCGTTTCGTTCGAGCAATTTACGCAGACGCACGGTGTCGGCGGCCGCGGCATTGGCCAGCTGGGTACGTTCTCGAGCGAGGATGTCGAGCGAGTTCGCGGCCACGCGGCACAGGAAACGGGTTCGCCCGCTGGTCGCGGCGGCGACTTCGGTACGCAGGAAATCGCGCACGCTGATCAACAGTTCGTCGCTGCGCGGCATGTTGTCGTCATGTTCCACGCTGGGTACCGGCGGCGCGACCGCTCCGGGGATGATGAGGTTCATACAGTCAACCTGGCATTCGGAGCTGCGCCTGCCGATGCCGGGGCGTTCGACCGTGCGATCCGGGCCGCTGCGATACTGCGCGGCCATGCCGAGGCAGCCGATAGCCCACCAGAACGAACCGAACACCTGCCAGTAACGCACCGCTTCGCGGTCGACTTTACGGCCGCCGGCCGCCTCGTAGCCGGCGATCAGTTCGTCGAGATCGCCGAAGCCGCCGACCTCGTGTTCGCGGACGCCGAACCGCCATGAATTGGTGCAGATCCAGCCGAGGTCGCGCATCGGGTCGCCGATGTGGGCAAGCTCCCAGTCGAGTACCGCGCTTATGCCGGCGCGCGGGTCGACGATCAGATTGCCGTTACGAAAATCGTTGTGCACCAGGGTCAGGCGTGGATCGGGCGGCAGGTTCTCGAGCAACCAGCGGGCGGTGTAGTCAATCATCGGCTGCGCGGTTTCGTAGGACTGGTATTGCTGCCACTGGCGGCGCACAAAGGTTTCCGGGTCGATGGTCTGCAGACAATCGGCAAGGCCGTTGGCATCGATGTCGATGGCGTGGATACGGGCAAGGATATCGCCGCATTGGCGGGCCAGTCGCGGTCGCACGGCGGTGAAATCGTCGCCTCTGACGATGCGTGCGCCAAGCGTTTCGCCGCCCACCCAGCTCATCAGGAACCCTTCGCCGAGGTCGTCGCCGGCATCGAGTACGTGAATGATCTCGGGTACCGGCACACCGGCGCGGCCAGCCAGCGTGATCAGTCGTGCTTCTACCGCCAGCCCCGGCCGCCCGTGGACATCGTCGCCCAGTGCACCCCCGGCGGCGCGACGCAGGGCCAGTTTTCGGGTTCCGGCCGCAGTGGCGATGACGATCGCGTAGGTTTCCTGGCTGGCGCCGCCCGACAGTCGTTCGAGTTTTTCTATGCCGCTAAAGCCGTCGAGCGTTCGTCGCAGCAGTGCCGTAAGCGCGGTCTTGATATCGTCCATGCAGCAGTGGCGGCCTTTGATTGTGGCGGGCGTACGCCGCGTTCGCGTGTGGCGGCGAAAAATACCGGGCGCGAGGCGCGCCGCCACAGTATATGCAAAGTTGCCATGAGGCGGCGGCGCCCGTCTTGTCAGGTCCATGCCGGCCGGCTAGGCTTACGACGCCGCGCCGCGGCTGCGCGCCCACCAGCCTCGATCACAAGGAACTCCATGGCTACTGACTACGAGCACCTCAATCTCGCCGTGTTCTGCGACTTCGAAAACGTCGCGCTCGGCGTGCGCGATGCCAACTATGCCAAATTCGATATCAAGTACGTACTCGAACGTCTGCTGGTGAAAGGCAGCATTGTCGTCAAGAAAGCCTATTGCGACTGGGATCGCTACAAGGATTTCAAAAAGCAGATGCACGAGGCGGCGTTTGAGCTGATCGAAATCCCGCACGCCCGTCAGTCGGGTAAAAACTCCGCCGATATCCGCATGGTCGTCGATGCGCTGGACCTGTGTTACACCAAATCGCATGTCGATACCTTTGTCGTAATCAGCGGCGACTCGGATTTTTCTCCGCTCGTGAGCAAGCTGCGCGAGAATGCCAAGACCGTGATCGGCGTAGGGGTCAAGCAGTCGACCTCGGACCTGCTGGTGAGCAACTGCGACGAGTTTATTTTTTACGACGACCTGGTGCGCAAGGACGAAAGCAACCGCCGCACACGCAGCAGGCCGCAGCGCAAAAAATCCAGCAAGCCGGAGAGTGCGAGCGCCAAGCAGGATGATGCCTTGCAGGGCGCTATCGATCTCGTCATCGAAACCGCCGACGCACTTGCCAACGAGCGTGGCGATGAAGCGCTGTGGGGCTCGATGATCAAACAGGCGCTGAAGCGCCGACGCCCGGAGTTCAACGAAAGTTTCTACGGGGTGCGGTCGTTCAGTACCCTGCTCGAGGAGGCGCAGGCCCGCGGCCAGCTCGAACTGGAGCTCGATGAACGCTCCGGCGGTTACATCATTCGACGCATCGTGCACGACGATCCCGAGTAACGCGGGTTTTGCCGGTCGAGCGGACCGTCGCCGTCGCGAACTGAGCGGTCAGCCGCGCGCGCCGGCAAGGTGGCGGGCCATCACGGTCAGCGATTCGTAGCGATGGTCGGTTAGTTCCGGCCAGGCGTCAGCGCCGGCGGCGGCGATGTGTGCAGTGGCGACGCCGGCGTTGCGCCCGGCTTCGAGATCGAGACGAAAGTCGCCGACCATCACGCAGCTCGTGCGCTCGGCACGCCAGTCGCCGAGCAGCTGCCAGATGCCGTCGGGCGCGGGTTTGGGCGCGCTCTCGGCGCGTCCCAGCACCGCGCTGGGCGGGAAGTAGTCGGCCAGACCGATATTGTCGAGGGTTGTGAGCGCGTTGTCGCGAGTATTGCGGGTGAGTATGCCGAGGCGCGCGCCGCGCGCGGCGAGCAACTCGACGGTGGCGCGTGCGCCGGCAGCGATGGCCACCACGTCGACCAGGTCTGCCTCGAGTTGATCGAGCCGCTGGCGCAGCCCGGCCGCAAGCGCCGGCGGTTGCGTCTCCAGGTACTCGAGAATCAAGCGACCGGGCGGAATGCCGAGTTCGGCGCGGATGTGGTCGAAATCGTGCTGGTGCACGGTCAGCGTGCCGTCCAGATCGAACACCCAGTGTGTATAGGGCAGCGCAAGGCTGGCGGTGGTTCTGGAATTGTTCACACCGCCGGACATCCTGCAGGCGATTGTACAGGCTCGGGCCACGCCGGGTCCGCGCCGGCTACGTGCGCGTCTGAGCCGCGAATTAGCTGCCTAGTCCTGGCGACGCCGCCGGCACAACAGCAGCGCGGCTGGCAACATGACGAACAGGGTTGCCGGCAGCGGTACCGGGGCGGCGTCGAGGCGCACGTTGTCGAAGTCGACTTCGAGGTCGACCGCCGGATCGTTGACATCCTGCAGGTTGAGATTGACCAGACGGATGCTGAGCGGTGCACCGACGTCGGCGTGTGCTGCACCGATGGTGGCCTGGATAGTGCTGGTCTGGAACAGACCCTCGCCCGGCGACAAGCTGTTGAGATCCTGGGCGATGATGGTGGTGCCGGCCCGCAGTTCGATGCGGTAACCGGGAAAGCCGTCGAGATTAAAAAAGCCGAAGCCCGCGTATGTCGGCTCGCTGCTGATGCCACTGGCGATATTGCCGACCTCGACCTGCAGGGTATAGGTCGTGTTGAGGGCGAGGGTTGCGCCGAGCGTTTGTTCGATGCCGAACTCGGGGCCGCCGGCGAAATCGTTATAGAACAACAGCGCGACGTTGTTACCTTCGGGTGCTCCGGCGGGAAAGTTGGTGCCACCGTCGGCGGCCAGCGTGCCCGGGTTGAGGACCCCGACGAAGGCGCCGCCGCTGAGTCCGAACGCGCTCCAGCCGTTTGGTGCCGGCCCGGTCGGAAATGCGGTCGGCGGTACCACGCCGGCGTACTGCGCCGGCAGGTCGCCGAAATAGAGATCCTCGAAACCGCCATTGATGATCGCCACCGGCGCCGCAACCGTGCTGCCGGCTACGGCCAGCAGGCCGGCGCCACAAACGAGTGATTTCAGATCCATCGTGATAGTCGCCTTGTTGTCCAAGCCCGACCAGATTAAGTTCGCCGACGCCGCACCTCCAGCGCGTGGCGGCCGAAGCGTGAACAACTACCGCAAAACTTCCGCGCCGATGCCGCCTGTGCCGGCCTGTACGGTGTTCAATCGACGTGATCGAGCGGCAGTTCGGTTTTGTTGATGACCTTGCGCAGGACAAAGCTTGAGTGCACCCCGGTTACGCCTTCGATGCGGGTCAGGCGCCCGAGCAGAAATTCCTCGTAGTAGGTCATGTCCGGCAGTACCGCCTTGAGCAGGTAGTCGGCGGCCTGCCCGGTGACGATGCTGCACTCGATAACCTCGGCGAATGCCGCCACCTTGCGTTCGAAATTTTCGAACCGTTCCGGGGTATGGCGGTCCATCGTGATACTGATCATGGCGGTGATATTGAGGCCGAGCAGCTCCTGGTTGAGGAGCGTGACGTGGCGCTCGATGAGGCCCGAGGTCTCGAGACGTTTGACGCGGCGCGAGCACGGTGTCGGCGACAGTCCGATGCGTTCGGCGAGCTCAAGATTGGTCATGCGGCCGTCGCCCTGCATCAGCTCAAGGATGCGGCGGTCGGTGCGGTCGAGGCGTGGGCGGGGCGGGTGAGGATGGCGTGCGGACATGACGTTTTAGACGAATTGTAGTGATTAACGCTAATAATAGTTTAAAAATGAGATAATTATATAAATATTTGTCCTGGAAAAGGGGGAATTAGCGATAAATCACTCCGTTGATGCGCCTATAATCTCCCACTGTTCAGACCCGTGCGCGGGCCGGACAGCGACTACACCCAGAACAAGAGCGCCAACATGAATAACTTCGACCATCGCAAATACCGCCCCTATCCCGTCGTCGGCCTGCATAACCGCACCTGGCCGGATCGCATCATCGAAGCCGCCCCGAAGTGGTGCAGCGTTGATCTCCGCGACGGCAACCAGGCGCTCGTCGAGCCGATGAACGTGGCGCAGAAGCTCGAACTGTTCAAGCTCCTGGTCAAGGTCGGTTTCAAGGAAATCGAGGTTGGTTTTCCAGCCGCTTCGCAGCCCGATTTCGATTTCGTCAGGCATCTCATCGAGCGCAAGCTGATTCCCGCCGACGTCCGCGTGCAGGTGCTGACCCAGGCCCGTCCGGAGCTCATCGCGCGTTCGTTCGAGGCGCTCAAGGGCGCACACAGCGCGATCATGCATCTGTATAACTCGACCTCGACGGTACAGCGCGAACAGGTGTTCCAGCTCGATCGCGATGGCGTCAAGGCGATTGCCGTTGGCGGCGCCACACTGATCCGGGATACCGCAAAGCAGCATCCGGACACCGCCTGGACGTTCGAGTACTCGCCGGAAAGTTTCACCGGTACCGAACTCGACTATGCGCTCGAGGTCTGCGACGCGGTACTCGATGTGTGGGACGCGCGCCCGGAGCATCCGTGCATCATCAACCTTCCGGCCACGGTGGAAATGGCGACCCCGAATGTGTACGCCGATCAGATCGAATGGATGTCGACTCACCTGGCGCGCCGCGCTGGTGTAGTGCTCAGCCTGCACACGCATAACGATCGCGGTTGCGCGGTCGCGGCCGCCGAGCTCGGGGTCATGGCCGGCGCTGACCGTATCGAGGGGACGTTGCTCGGCAACGGCGAACGGACCGGCAACATGGATATCGTGACCATGGCCATGAATCTGTACAGTCAGGGCGTCGATCCCGAACTCGACTTGTCGAACATGGATGAGATCATTCGCGGCGTGAAAGCCTGCACGCAGTTGCCCGTGCATCCGCGTCATCCGTATGCCGGCGAACTGGTATTTACCGCGTTTTCCGGCAGTCACCAGGATGCGATCAAAAAATGCCTTGCGCGACGCGATCCGAACGACCCATGGACGGCCGCCTACCTGCCTATCGACCCGTCGGATCTGGGCCGCTCGTATCAGGAAGTGATCCGCATCAACAGCCAGTCCGGCAAAGGCGGTATCGCCTACGTGCTGGAACAGGAGCAGGGGCTGCAGATCCCGCGTTGGCTGCAGATCGATTTCTCGGCGGTGGTGCAGAAATATGCCGAGGACAGCGAGGCCGAAGTGGCGCCGGAGAAGATTGTCGAGTTGTTCGAGCAGCATTACTTTTCGGTGCGCGCACCCTATGTGCTGACCGGCTATCAACTGACCCGCGAACACAACGAGGATCAACTCGCTGCAAGCCTGACCGACAACGGTAAGCCGGTGACCCTCAAAGGGCGTGCTTCCGGTGTCGTCGGGGCATTCGTGGCGGCGCTCGAAGCACACTGCGGCAAAAAGATCGTGCTGGTCGAATACAACGAACACACCCTGAGCCAGAGCGATGGCGCCGGCGCGGACGCGGTGACCTACGTGCAGCTCAATATTGACGGTCAGCGCTACAGTGGCGTTGGTCGTTCGAGCGATATCGTGGAGGCCTCACTGCGTGCGATCCTGTGCGCGGTCAACCAACCGCTCGGCGTCGGCGCGACCATCGCCGCCTGACGCGTGACCCGCACGCCGCGAATAGCGTACGAAGTTTTCGCACACCTATTCTGGCGCTTCAGGGCACAAAAAAACTCGTGCGGTCGACGCCGGTATTGCCATTGCCGGCGTCATAAGCGTAGACCGTGACGTCGTACAAGCCGGCCGAGTCCAGCGGTAGCTGAACGGCGAACTGGCTGGTCCGGCCGGCGTAGGCGAGGGCAAAACTGCCGATGTTTTCGCCGTCACGCGTGACCAGCGCGCGCACTTCGTAACGGTTCGCGTCCCACAGGCCGTCAGGTTCGATCGGGCAGCCGCACATCATCACCACGTTGGCCCGCACCTCAACCTCGGTAAGCGCCCCTTCGAGCCGGCTGTGGGCCGGCGGGTCGAGGATGTCGACAACAAAGCCAGGCATTTCCAGCACCCAGCCGTCGCCACCGTCGAGGTGTTTGCCGGGAACCACCCACTGGCTGGCGAGTACGCGCTGGGCGGATTGGCGCTGCGCCAGCGGACCGTAGGCCTCGACTTCGATCAGGCGCGGTTCGGCGAGCTCCAGGGTGGTCTCGAAAGCGGCCGCGTCGTCGTCGGTCAGGCGCGCGCGGCGGCCGCCGTTTGCGTGCATGATGGCGCTGGTTGTGCCGGTACTGCCGGCCGTGACGCCGGTGGCGAGGACTGCTCCGCTGAGGACATCACGCACGGTGATATGGGCGCCGCCGAGACTGGTGGCGATGAATTTGGCATCGCGGCTCAACACGCGCACCGTCAGCCTGGTCGGCTCGGCCGCGGCGACCACGCTGGCGAGCAGCACGATGCCGCACACCACCAGGCGCGGCCACGTGCGATGGCGCTGGCCGCCGGGTTTTGATTGAGGCAACGTGTTCATGGCGCAAGCTCCAACATAGAATGGGCCAGGCGCCGGCCCAAGTCAGACCGGCGCCCGAGGCGTGCCATTTCAGCGCACATTCGGCGACGGGTAAACGTGCCGGGCGTAACCACCGCCGCGAGTGTATCGATGACGCAACGGAGAAAATTTTGTGGCCACGGTTAAATTCGGGTTCTTTTATCAACAATAACAAACATGAACGCAGCGAGCTTGGCAAAGCTATCCGCGATGAGTTCATCGAAAGCCTGAGCGAAGAAGAGCAGGAAGAAAACCGGCTATGTAAAGAACTTCTTCCACGATACGCATAAAGAGATCGTAAGAAATGTAGTACTCGACGACAGGATCCGCCTCGACGGACGTAAACTTGATGAGATCAGGCCTATCTGGAGTGAGATCGACTATCTGCCTTCAGCACATGGCTCTGCCATCTTTACACGTGGTGAAACACAATCATTGGTTACTACCACACTCGGAACCAAAATGGACGAACAGATCCTTGATGGTGCTGTGATCTCAGGAAAATCGAAATTCTTACTGCACTATAACTTCCCCGGATTCTCCACAGGAGAAGTCAAACGCATGATGGGTACCAGCCGCCGCGAGGTCGGCCACGGTAACCTTGCCTTACGCGCCTTGAGAGGGCATGATCCCCAACTCAGATGAAAACCCATGTACGATCAGGTATCGTTTCTGACATCCTCGAATCTGAAGTGATCAAGTACGTAACGAAACGAAGTACGCTTGATTTTATTTT
>CALOBG010000022.1:0-31227 GCA_942490995.1 uncultured Gammaproteobacteria bacterium | reverse complement strand
CACGTCGGCTTCGTCGGTGGCGTGCCGCAGATCCCGGCCAATCGCCTGCTGGTCAAACATCGCGCCGCGCTGGGCTCCTCGCTGCGCTATTTTCGCTGGTACGCGCAGGACAAGCTGCAGATCTCGGTGGCGGCGTTGCTCGAGTGGTACGCGCAGGGCCGCGTGCGTCCACACATTACCGAACAGTATCCACTGGAGCGCGGCGTTGACGCGCTCGAGCGTCTGACCGGGCGTCATGCCGTCGGTCGGATCCTGGTGCTGCCCCACACTCAGCCGTCAGAGGTTCTTTGATCATGCCTGTCCTTCTCGACTACCCGCACCCGCACGTCGCGCTCGTAACGATCGACAACCAGCCCAAACGTAACGCCATGAGCCGCGAAATGATGGCTGAAATCGCCGCGTTGTGGGACCGGCTCGAAACCTCGGAATGCCGCGCCATCATCCTCACCGGCGCCGGCGACAAGGCTTTCAACGCCGGCGCCGACGTCAGCGGCGACCTCAGCGCGAGCGAGGCAACCGCGCGCATGGTCAATCGCGCGCTGCTCAAAACCTCGAGCTACTCGAAGCCGATTATCGCCGCGGTCAACGGCGTGTGCGCCGGCGGCGGCGTCGAACTCATGCTGTCGACGGATATCCGCATCGCCGCACCGCACGCCCGCTTCGGCCTGCCGGAAGTGAAATGGGCGATTTATCCGTTCGGCGGTGCGACCGCCAAGCTGGTCCAGCAGATCGGCTATGTCCACGCCATGAAGCTGCTTCTGACCGCCGAGATGATCGAGGCCGATGAAGCCGCGCGCATCGGCCTGATCAACGAAGTGGTTCCGGCCGATCAGCTCATCGAGCGCGCCCTGGCGCTGGCAACCACCATCGCCGCCAACAGCCCGACCGCGGTGCAGGCCGTAAAACAGCACATATCGCGCGGCGTCGCCGATGCCGCCCTCGCCCGCGAAACCGAAGAACAGGCGCACGGCGACCGTGTGCGCGCCTCGAGTGATTTCGCCGAAGGGGTCAGCGCGTTTCGCGAAAAGCGCCAGCCGAATTACTGATTGCGCGCATTGACGCGTTCGGCGATCGCGATCACGCGGCGCATTTCGCGCAATACCGGCTTCTCGATCAGCTTGCCGTCGATGACAACGAGGCCGGTATCGGCCTCGGCGAACGCCGCCAGCACACGTTCGGCGTGCGCTATGGTCGCGGCATCAGGCGTAAAAACTCGATTCAGCGCCGCGATCTGCCTGGGGTGTATCGAGCCCTTGCCGCTGAAGCCGAGATCGCGCGCGAGGCTTGCCTCGCGAACCATGCCATCGGCATCATTGAGATCGAGATACGGCACGTCGATGGCGTCAATACCGGCGCTGGCCGCGGCATGGACCACGCGCGAGCGCGCGTAGAGCAGCGGCTGCCAGGCGTTTGTGCAGCGCAGTTCGGCGGCCATGTCGACACCGCCAAAAAACAGCGCATCGATGCGCGTACTGGCGCGCGCGATATCGTACGCCGCCTCGAGGCCGGCGTTGGTCTCGATAATGACATGCAACCGCGTGCCATGGCCGCGTTCGCTGAGCAGGGCGTCAAGGCTCTGCACCTCGTCCGGTGACACCACCTTGGGTAACATCAAGGCCGGCGGCGGATGATCGCTGGCCAGCACCGCCTGAACGTCGGCCAGTCCGAAAGCGCTGCGCAGGCAATTGATGCGCACGATGCATTCCACTCCATGTTCGGCCTGGGGCTGCTCAAACAGCGCCAGGGCGCGGCGCCGCGCAACTTCTTTATCCTTCGGCGCGATGCCGTCCTCGAGCTCGACGCACACGATATCGCTACCCGAAGCGAGCGCCTTGGGGAACATCTCCGGCTTGAGACCGGGCGAAAAAATAAAACTGCGGCGCGGCCGGATTGCGCCACGGGCGGGTAGGTTCATGGCCACTCCCGGTTGTTTGAACGTCAAATTTAGCACGGCATGAAAATCGAAAACGCCGCCAAACCCGGATCCCGTCGGTGGTCTGCGCCGTAGCGCTCCCGGCGTGAGCGGAATCGCGGCATAATGTTCATCCACCACGACACCAGCGCCGCAACCCACAACAGAGGAGGCATTGCCATGGCTTTCCAGGAACAGATCCCACGTCGATACCCGAGCCGTGAGGAAATGCAGTCGCGCATTGCGCGCTTCAAGGATCTCAAAGGCTTTGACGGTGGCCTGCCCGACAGCTACATGCCGGATTCGATGCGTATTCTTTACAACGTGATCGGTTTTCAGCCGCCTGCCGAGGAGGCTCAAGGCGTGGTGTCGCCGGTCGGCGCCAAGGCAGCGCGCATGTCGGCGATCAAAATTTCCGAAGGTTTCAATCTCGGTTACTGCGAAGCCCTGCCCGGCAAAGGCCCGATGATGCATAACCACGACACCAACGAAACATTCATCTGCATGACCGGTCGCTGGCGCGCAAGCTGGGAAAACGAGGATGGCAGCATCGACTATGCCGATCTTGACCCGCTCGACGTAATCTCGTTTCCGCCGGGCGCGGTGCGCCGCTTCGAAAACGTCACGGACGGTCCCAAAGACCAGTATTCGGTCCTCATGTTCGTGATCGCCGGCGATGGACCCGGCGCCGAATTCAGTGTCGAAGCGATGACCGAGATCGAACGATCCGGGCTGCTCGACAACAACCCGGCCGAAACCAGCGGTGAGGATTGGGTTGCGCCGCATACCGACCCGCGCAAGGTTCGGGTCGCCTGACTGAACTGATCGGCGCGCGCCGCCCTGCCGGGCCGCGCGCCACGACTCGGTGTGTGCGCGACGCGCCACGTCGTCACGCCGGACCTCCGCGCCTGCAGCCACTGCGAAACTTGTGATGGACAATGCCCCGGTCACCAGCGATCTCGTCTTAGTCGGCGCCGGGCACGCACATGTCGAAGTATTGCGCCGTTTCGGCATGGCTCCGGAACCGGGACTGCGTCTGACCGTCATCAGTCGCGAAGTACATACACCCTACTCCGGCATGCTGCCCGGCTTGATCGCCGGCCATTACACGTTCGACGAAGCGCATATCGACCTGGCGCCGCTGGCCCGGTTCGCCCGCGCGCGTATGTACCACGACGAGGTGACCGGCATCGATCTGGTTGCCCGCCGCGTGCTGTGTCGCGACCGCCCGCCAGTCAGTTTCGATTTCCTCAGTATCGACACCGGTGCGGCGCCAACGACCGGCATCGACGGCAACGCAACGCACGCCATCGCGGTCAAACCGGTGAGCAATTTTTATGCCCGCTGGGAGGACATGCTCAAGCGCGTACTGGAGCGCGACGACCGCGTGCGTATCGGCGTGGTTGGCGGCGGCGCCGGCGGCGTCGAACTGCTGATGGCGATCCGCCACCGCCTGCGCAGCGAACTGCAACATCGCGGCGACGATCCGAAGCGCCTGAGTTTCAACCTGGTAAGCAGCGCGCCGAGCGTGCTGCCGACCCATGGCCGGCGCGCGCGCAGCTGCTATGGCAAGGCTCTGGAACGCGCCGGGGTGGTCGTGCGCAGCGCTTTCGAGGTCACCCGGGTCGAAGCCGACGCAGTTTTCAACGACAACGGCGAGCGCATCGAACTCGACGAGATCCTGTGGGTAACCACCGCCGCCGCACCGGACTGGCCTCGCGTTTCCGGCCTCGCCACCGACAGCGACGGCTTTATCCGTGTCGACGCCTGTCTGCAGGCCAACGCCTGGCCTGGCGTTTTTGCCGCCGGCGACATCGCCGCCGTCGATGCCCATCCGCGGCCGAAATCCGGCGTCTTTGCGGTCCGCCAGGGACCACCACTGGCCGCCAATCTGCGTCGCGCGTTTCGCGGCGAAGCCCTGCGACCGTTCGTGCCGCAGCGGCGATTCCTGTCGCTGATATCGACCGGCGAACGGCACGCGGTCGCTTCCTACGGGCGTCTGGCCATCACCGGTAGCTGGGTGTGGCGCTGGAAGGACTACATCGACCGACGTTTCATGCGTCGCTATGCCGAGTTGCCGCAAATGGCGCCAGCCGTCGACGCCGGCGATGAAAACGCAGCGCTCGACGACATGCGCTGTGGCGGCTGCGGTTCGAAGATCGGCGCGGAAATTCTCCACGAGGCACTGGCCGCACTGGCGCCGGGCGCCCGCGATGACGTTGTAGTCGGACTCCAGCAGGCCGATGACGCGGCCGTGGTGCGCGTGCCGCCCGGACAGCTTGCCGTGCATAGCGTCGACGCGTTCCGCAGCTTCATCGACGATCCGTGGATGCTCGGTCGAGTCGGCGCGATCCACGGCCTCAGCGATATCTACGCCATGGGTGCGACGCCGCAGACCGCACTCGCCATGGTCACCCTGCCTTACGGAAAAACCTCGATCATGCGCGATGACCTGGTCGCTGTGATGCGCGGCGCGCTGGAGGTTTTCAATGCCGAGGGCACCGTGCTGGTCGGCGGCCACACCGGCGAAGGCAGCGAGCTGGCACTAGGATTTGCGATCAACGGTTACGTGGCGGAAGACGCCCTGGTGCGCAAACGCGGCGTGCACGATGGCGATAGTCTGATCCTCACCCAGGCGCTGGGCAGTGGCGTATTGTTCGCCGCGGCCATGCGCGGCCTGGCCCAGGCGCGCTGGCTGGACGCCGCGCTTGCCGCCATGACCAGCTCGAAGGCGGCGGCGGCACGATGCTTCATCCGTCACGGCGTTCACGCCATGACCGATATCACCGGCTTCGGTCTGATCGGGCATCTGCACGAAATGCTCGGTGACGGCGAGTTCGGCGCCGAGCTCAGTCTCGCGCGGCTGCCGCTGTACGCCGGCGCAGAAGCACTGGCCGAGCGCGAAATATTGAGTTCACTGCAGAGCGAGAACCGTCGCGCCGAACGCTACGTACAGGCCGCGGCAGCGCTCACCGCCTCTGCGCGCTACGCGCTGGCCTTCGATCCACAGACCGCCGGCGGATTGCTGGCCGCGGTTCCGGCCGACCAGGCCTCGCGCTGTCTTGCCGAGCTCCATGAACTTGGCTACGCAGACAGCACGGTCATCGGCACCGTCAACGCGGGCGGTTCAGGGATCGGGCTGCGGCCCTGAACGCGGGGCGACACGCCCGCCACTGGCGCCTGCCTGCCCCACTATTCCATACACCTGTTCCGTTACGAGATCTGATCGAGAAAGCGGCGTATCGCCGCGATGGCGCCGGGTTCGTCGAGCATCGGTGCGTGGCCACGATCGGGCACCTCGATGGCGGTGAGATCAGGCCGTCGCCGCCGCATCTCGCTGACGCAGGCCGGCGCCAGGATGTCCGACGTCGCGCCGCGCACGACCAGCATCGGGATCGTTGCCATGGCGTCAAACAGCGGCCACATATCTATCGGTACGTTGCTGACCTTCAGGGATTCGGCGATCGCCGGATCATGGGCAAGTACCGGCACCCCCTCGGCGTTTTCACGAAACACGTTGCGTGCGAAACCCATCCAGTCGTCATCGTCATAATCCGGAAACGCAATGCTGTTCGCGGTGCGCACCTGCCGGGCGGCTTCCTCCCACGACGCAACGGCTGGCAGGCGTCCGACATAAGCGCGGATACGGTCGAGGCCAGCCGGGTCAATCACCGGACCGATGTCGTTCAGGACCACGCCGGCGAAACGCTGTGGTGCGCTCGCGCCCATCGCCATGCTGATCACCCCACCCATCGAGGTGCCGATCGCGACGACGCGTTCCAGCTCGAGGTGATCGAGCAGGGTAAACATATCGCGGACATAAACCTCCGCCGAGTAGTTGCCCGGGTCCGCATCGTAATCGGACAATCCGCGGCCGCGCTGGTCCACGGCGAGCACGCGGTAATCGTCGTTCAGCGCCGCGCAGAGCGCCGCGAAATCCGCCGAATTACGCGACAGCCCATGCATACACAGGACCGTGGCGCGCGGCCGCGCATGCGCGTAATCGCGGGCATAGAGACGCAGACCGTCGGTGCTGCGATAGTAAACTTCATTGTAATCAGTCATGTATTCAGGCCTAGGCTGGCAACCAGCGGGACAGACTAAAGGGTTCCTCGAGGTCGCACCAGCGCGGCGCGCAGCGTGGATGCCGCGCGGCCGCCGGCTGCGTTAAGCTTGGTTCATGAGTGCTCATGCTGCGCCGGCCGGCGATTTCCTCGCTCCTGAAGTCAGGCGCGATCCTTACCCGTATTTTGCCTATCTGCGCGAGCAGGCGCCGGTGTGCTGGCACGCCGGACTGAATGCCTTCCTGGTCACCCGCTACGAAGACGTCGCAACCATACTGCGCGAGCCCGCCGTCTACTCGTCGATCGCAATGCGCCGCCAGGCGCCCGGGCGCACCGCGGCGGATCGTGGCGGTAACAGTGTGATCACCAGCGATCCACCCGAACACACCAGGCTGCGTCGCCTGCTGCAGGACGAATTCCGCATGCGACCCCTGCGCGAAATGGAACCCCGCCTGCGCGAGCTGGTCGCGGCCCTGAGCGCCAGCCTGGAAGCACGGCCGCGCTTCGACCTGGTCGCCGATTTTACCATCCCGCTGCCGGTCACCGTGATCGCCGAACTGCTCGATATCGAAGCCGCGCGGCACGACGATTTCAAGTACTGGTCGGATTGCCTGATCAAAATCCTCAATGACCGCAGCGGGCCGGAATGGGACCGCGCCCGCACCGGCGTTCACGAACTGATAGCGTATTTCGGCGCCGTCTTCGAGCAACGCGGCGCATCGTTTGCTGAGCGTGACGACATACTCAGCGTGCTGTTGCGCGCCGAGCAGCAGGGCCACATCGATCGCCGCGAAATGATCGCCTACTCGATCCTGCTCCTCACTGGCGGCAACGAAACCACGACCAACCTGATCGGCGGCATGGTTCTCGCCCTGTTCGAGCACCCGGAACAACTCACGGTGCTGGTCAACGCGCCGGACAAAATCCCGAATGCGATCGAAGAGGGTCTGCGCTATTGCTCACCGGTGCAGGGCGTTTATCGACGCGCCATGCGTGACGTCGTGGTCGCCGACTGCAAAATCCCGGCGCACAGCGACATCGTCGTCATGCTGGCCGCCGCCAATCACGACCCCGGCAAGTTCACCGATCCGGAACGATTCGACGTCCTGCGCCATACCGGCGGCCAGGCCGGCTTCGGTATGGGCGTCCATCACTGCCTCGGTGCGCACCTCGGCCGCCTCGAGGCACGCGTCGCGCTGGAGTGGCTGGTGCCGTGCCTGCCCCGCCTCGAGCGCGTATCGAATGCCGTGACCTGGAATGACAACTGGTTTGTGCGCGGTCCGCAAACGCTGCCGCTGGCGTGGAAATCCGGCTGAGTCGCTGCGCCGCCGCGCGGATAAAAATATTACCGCATTCCTCGGTTTGTCCTCATCGCTATCGGTGACATACTTTTACCGCGGGTCGCCCGCAGTCGGCGCACGAAACGGCTTTCGAAAGCAGTCGAGGAGAATCACATGAGTAACCTAACAACCCGACTGACGTGGCTGAGTTGCGCATTGATGGCGCTGATGCTGAGCAACCCGGCGGCTGCACTCAGCGTCTCGCTGATGCCGAACGCCGATACCTACGTGGAATTCGGCGATGCCGATAATCTCGCCGCCAACCACGGCAGCGAAGCGCTTCTGGAACTCGGACGATTCAGTATTTTCAGCGATTTTGCCATTCTCATTCGCTTCGATCTGAGTAGCATTCCGAGCGGCTCGACAATCAACAGCGCGATCCTGCGCCTGGTTCAGGGACCGAACCCGTACGGCACCAGCGATCAATTCGAGATCTCGACTATCAGCCAGGACTGGGCTGAAAACATGGTCAACGGGTTTACCGCGCCGGGTACCGGTGCACCAACGACAATGGTCACCTCGAGTTCCAACCCGGTCATCGACGTAACCGCTTTCGTCGCAAACTGGGTGACCGACGGCGCCGATAATTTCGGGTTACAAATCCAGAACCAGGGTTTCAATAATTCCGGCAATTTTGCTTCGCGCGAAGCTTTAAGCAATCAGCCGCTGCTCGACATCACCTATACCGTGGTGCCGGTACCGGCGGCAGGGCTGCTGCTCGGTGCGGCACTCGCGTTCGGCGCGCCGCTGTTCGGCCGCCGCCGGGCCGCGCATCCCTGACACCGCATTCAGGACTCCATCCGGCGCACGCCGGGGGGCAAATGGCTACGCCCGCGACTCGCTCGCGACCTGCTCGGGGTGATAGGTGGAATAGGGGTAGACCGGGATCGCCAGCTCGCCCAGATGCTGCTCGATCAACGGCGCAACATCGCTCCAATCCAAGCCGCCGACACCCGTCGCCAGGCGTGGCAGCGCAACCGAGCGCTCGCGGGCCGGCCCCTCGCGGCCGCGCTGCGGCGCGGGCAACTCAGGCCGCTGCCGCTTTGACCTCCTGCACCGTTGCGCGTGCCGCTACCCTTTCCTGAAATGCCTGCACATTCGGCATCGACGAAAAATCGAGATCAAAGGCCGGCGTCCAGCTGAGGACAATAAACAGGTAAGCGTCGGCGACCGAGAACTGCTCACCGAGCAGAAACGATTTGCCTGCCAGTTCCATTTCCACGTAGTCCAGCCGGGTCATGAACTTCTCCAGGATCGGCGCTTTCATCTCGTCCGGCGTGGTCGGTGCGAACAGGGGCCCCAGGGTCTTGTGTAGTTCGGAATTAATGAAGGCCAGCCATTCCTGCAGGCGGATGCGCGCGCGCGTGCCGTGTGCGGGCGCGAGCCCCGCGGCAGGATTGGTGTCGGCGATGTACTGCAGCACCGAGACGTTTTCGGTCAGGAAGTCGCCGTCGTCCAGTTCCAGCACCGGGACGTAACCTTTGCGATTGATGTCGTTCAGGTGGCGCCCGTCAGGCAGCTTGCGATCACCGCGCAGATTGACCTTGACGATTTCGCACGGTGTGCCGGCCTCGAGCAGACAGATGTGAGCGGCCGATGAGCAGCTTCCGGGATGGGTATAAAGTTTCATTTAGCTTCCTCAGGGTCTGTTAATGCGTGGGACAGGCGTTCTGTTCAGCGCCGGCGATCCCAGCGCTGGACGCGAACCTCGGCGTACAGACCGGCCTGGTTGAACGGCTCGGCGTCAAGAAAATCGTCAACCTCGGCGCGCGACGCGCACTCGATGATCAACAGCGACCCAAGCATGCACTCGCCATCGTCGGCGAGTAGCGGTCCGCCGGCGAAGATCGCCAGCGGCTGGCTGTCCAGGTACGCCCGATGGGCGGCACCGAGGCGTTCACGTCCGGGACTGCCGGGTTTGTCGATGGCGATTACGGCGAAATACATCGCGACCTTCTCCGAGCTCCAAGGCGACAGTGTAAGCGCGATCGCTACGTCGTTGCGCTTGCCCGGCTTCGCGTTCGGGATTATTATTCGAATCAGTACATATATCGCCACTCCACAGCGAGGTATCGCGCCATGGCCCTGATCGAAAACCCGCCGAGCGCCCTGATCGGCAGACTAGAAGGCGTCCACCAGTTTGGCTTCGATCCGGCGCCATGCTCGCAGCGGGTCGGTTTCGCGCTCGCGGAAAAAGGTCTGCTGCGCCAGCGCGCGGTACCGTTTCTGGACACCAGGCCGGCCTATCTCAAGGCCGCGGCCGGCAGCTATATTTTTCGCAACGTATCGCTGATCAAACACGACAACCTGACCGCCGAGTACGCCGCCATTCAGCCCAACATGGTGGTGCCGGCACTGGTCCACGATGGCCGGCTGTATGTTGAATCGATGGACATCATCGCCTACCTCGACGAGGCCTGGCCGAAGAACCCCCTGCGTCCAGTCGCGGCCGAGGCCGCCCGCCTCAACGACGAACTGGTCGAGCTCGGCAAAGAACTGCACGGCTCGATCCGCCATATCACCTTTCACTGGAGCCTTGGCGCGATGGGAAAAATCGATACCGCCACCCAGGCCAGGGTGGCGGAATTGCAGCGCAGCGGATCGTCCGAGCAGCTCGCCGAGTTTTACCAGCGCTTCAGCGGCGATCAGATCGCCGAGCACGAATTCATCACCCACCTGCACAAACTCGAAGACGCGTATGCGGCCCAGGAGCAACGTCTGTTAAGTGACAACCGCGAATTTCTGACCGGCGCGAGCTTCGCGGTGGCCGATATTATCTGGGCAATCAAGGTCCTGCGCCTGAGTGAATGCGGTTATCCGCTGGCGCAGAATTTTCCGGCGCTGGCACGCTGGTACGCACGCATTGCGCAACGCCCGGCCTTTCGCGACGGTGTGGTCGGCCGCTACCGCTTTTTCCACCACGCTTTCCGCATCAAGGCCGCCATCGAGAACCTGGTCGGCAAAGGCATACGCAGCAGCGCCCGCGCCACGGCCGCGGCCCGATAGCAGGAGTAATGATTATGGCTAGCCCGCAGAATGTCGGCATCTATATCTTCGAAAACATGACCATGCTCGACGGCTACGCACCGTTGCAGTTCCTGGCGATGGTGGAACAATTCAACACCTTCACGTTCGCCAAACACATGCAGCCGCTGAAATCGGACTGCGGCGCCGTACTTACCCCTGACCATGATCTCGCCTCGTGCCCGCCGCTCGATATCCTGGTCATGCCCGGCGGCGGCGATGTCCTGCCGCAGATGCGCGATGCCGAACTGCAGACCTGGCTGCGCCGCACCGGGCCGGCCACCGGCTACGTCACTTCGGTGTGCACCGGTGCGCTGATCCTCGCTGAAGCCGGCCTGCTCGATGGCTACAAGGCGACCACCCACTGGGGTTGGATCGAGCAGCTCAAAGATTATCCCGACATCGAAGTCGTCGATCAGCGGGTGGTCATCGATCGCAACCGTATCAGCGGCGGCGGGGTCACCGCCGGCATCGACTTCGCGCTCGCGCTGATCGCCGAAGTTGTCGCGCCGCCGGCCGCGCAGGCCATGCAGTTGATGTTTGAATATCGGCCCGAGCCGCCGTTTGACAGCGGCTCACCGCGCTCGGCGCCGAGCGCGGTGGTGGAACAGGTGAGCGCGCTCGTGGCGCAACGCAAAGCTGCCCTGAAATCGTATACCGCGCAAAAACGCGCGTCTTAGCGCACGCGGCTGCCGCCGCAAGGGATCGCCGCCACCGCGCCGGCAGACGCGATGGCGGCGGCCGATTTCAGCCGGCCATGGCCTTGAGGTCGGCGACGGTTGCAGCCGGTTCCGGACGCGCGGTGTAATCCGGATCAACCTCGACGCTGGTGACGATGCCGTCGCGGCCGATGATGATCCGACCCGGCATCGGCAAGGTCCAGCTGTCATCGCCATTATTACCCGGCAGGTCGATACCGAAGCCGCGGTAGATTTCGCAGATCTCGTCCGGCACCTTGAAGCGCAGTCCGAGGGCATCGGCGTAAGCGTTACCCGGATCGCTCAGGATATCGAAACTGAGATCGTTGCTGTCGACCATCTTGGCGTTGAATTCCGGCAACTGCGGGCTCAGCGCAACCAGGGTCGCATGGTTGGATTCGATATCGGCAATAGCTTCCTGCAAAGCATACAGCTCTGCATTACAGTAGGGTCACCAGTGACCGCGGAATACGGTAAGTACCACCGCGCCTCGAGCGAGCAGCGCCTCGGAACGGATTTCTTCGCCGTTCTGGTTTTTCAGCGCGAACGACGGCGCCTTGGCGCCGACCTTGATGACCTTGTCCATGATGCCCGAATCACGCAGCGCATCGGTCGCCGCAAGCATTTTTTTCAGCGCTTCCGGCGGGATGCGCTTGAGCGCGGACTGTTTAATTTCATTCAGCTTCTGTTGCAGCGACACGGGGTGCTCCTCGGGTTCGTGACAGCGATGCGACTAATCCTGTGCGACCGGCACAGGGGTGGCGAAAGAGGTGGGAGTCGAACCCACCAGACACACATGCGTGCATCTCACCGGTTTTGAAGACCGGGCGCCCCACCGGGAGACGAAGCTCTTCCGCCGCCAATCCTAGCAGCCTCACAGTCCTCGAAACAACGCGCAACGCCGCCCACGGCGTCCGCAGTCGCTATCGTGCAAGCCCGCAGGCCGTTGCAAAGCGTAGCGAGGAACGTCGTGGGCAAGGCGCGCGCGAGACGAGGAGCGGAGTTTACATCAGTAAATGAGCACCGCAGGTAAGTGCGCAACGGCGTCCACGGCGTCCGCAGTAGCTTTGCAACGGCCTGCTAGCGCTTCCAGGCACCGCTGTCGCTACCTCGATACCCGACCGCTCGATAGGCGGCATCGACTAGGCCCTGGCCACGTTCGTTCATCAACAAGCCGGTGCCCATGCGATTCATGGCGTAGCCGAAACTCATGCCGCACTCGGGATCGGCAAAACCCAGCGAGCCGCCGGCGCCGACGTGCCCGAAGGCCTCGTCGCCGATCAACAGCGACGAATTGACCGTGTTCGGGACCTGGCGATTATCCGTCGCTTTCATGTAGCCGAGCGCGAAGCGGGTCGGGATCAGCAGCGTCGCATCGTCGTGTGAGGCCATTGATACCCGCCCCATACGTGCCAACGTATCGGCACCGACCAGCTGCGTGCCGTTACTCGTACCGCCGTTGGCGAGCGGCGCGTACAGCCCGGCCAGGCCGCGAGCATTGGTCACCCCGTTGGCCGATCCGACCTCCGCCTGGTGACATTCAGCGGTGTTGACATCGAGGAGCATGAAGTCGCGCATGAACAACTGCGTCGCGCTCGGCTCGCCGCTCAACGCCGCCTGGATGAAGCGCGTGGCAAGCCAGGCCTCGTCAGGTTCGGCCGGGATCATCGGCGAGATACGCGCCTCGACACTGGCGGGCGCGCCGATCCAGAAATCCAGGCCCAGCGGCCGCGCCACTTCGGCGTCGAAAAACGCGCCCATACGCTGTCCACCGGCGCGGTGCACGATCTCGCCGACCGTCCAGGCCATGGTAATGGCGTGGTAACCACCGCGCGTGCCCGGCGCCCAGAATGCCGGTTCGGCCGCGACCCGGCCGACCATGTAGTCGTAATCGTAAAAGCCGCCGGCGGGCACCGCGCCGCGAACGTGCGGCACGCCGGCACTGTGATCGAGGGTCATCTTGACCAGCGCGTCTTCCTTGCCGGCACAGGCGAACTCCGGCCAGTAATCGCCAATGGCGGCATCCAGATCGAGTCGGCCGCGGTCGGCGAGCATATGTGCGGTGAGCGCCATCGCGCCCTTGGTGGCCGAAAACACCGTGCACAGGGTGTCGCGCTGCCACGCCGCTCCACCACGGGTGGTGCGTCCGCCCCACAGGTCGACCAGGGTTTCGCCGTCGAGCGTCACCACACAGCTCGCACCGACTTCGTCATGGCGTTCGAAATTCTCGATGAAGCGTTCGGCAACTTCGCTGAAGCGCGCATCGCAGGTGCCGGCGACAAGTCCGGCGGCGGTTTCGGTGTGAATGGCTGTGCTCATTGTAGGGTCCTTATGCAGATAACCGCGACGCGCATCGTCGCCGATCACCTTGCGCACCTGGCCGTGGCGGCGGGTGACCCCGACGCGATCAAAATATTCCAGGATCTCGACCACCGCGTTGCGCCCGATACCGCTGTGGTTACGGAAGTCGGCGACGCTGAACACGCCGTCGGGCTGGCTGCGCGCGAGCTCGTGAACCATGGCTTCGAGGCGCACCATGCTCGCCGGGAGCAGGTAGCGCTTGGCGCTGATGCGTACCAGGTAACCTTCCTGCGCGGAGCGGATCAGAAATGCCTCGAGCGGTTTGAACGCCATGCCCAGGGGTTCGAGCATGTCGTGCACGACCGGGGTCTTAAGGTCGGCACAGTCGAGCAGCGGCCGTACCCGTTGCCACAGGGCCTCGTCAGCCGGCGCCCGTCGCGCGGCGTGGCCGGGCAGGCGCAATACGGCGCCATCACGTTCGATCGCGCCGACGGCGAGCAATTCGTTCAGCAACAGGGTCAACAGCGCCGGTTTCGGTCGCGGCTCGAGCTGTCGAGCGATTTCGGCCTCGGTCGCGCCGGCACGCTCCGGCGCTTGCGCGTGACAGGCCGCGAGTGCCGGCGACAGTTGCGCTTTGAGCGTTTCCCAGCGCGCCGGTTCGAAACCGAGCGCGTGCTCGGCGCTGTTGATCACCACCATGGGTATGCGCGCGTACAGCGCCTCGGCCTCGCTTGCGCGCAGGTTTCGCGTGCGCGCGAAGCGCGCCAGGTCGACGCCGTCGTCGAGCGCGATCAGGGCCGCGTTGAGCGCCGCCGCTACATCATCGTTGTGCATGGCGGCGAGATAAGCCGCGCGCTCGCGCCGGCCACGGCCACGGATATCCGGCAACGGATCGAGAACCGTGCCGCCGGCCAGGGTCCGTCGCGCCGACTGATCGCGCAGCACGATGCGGTCGCCGTAAACCGCGTGCAGATCGCGATCCAGCATAAGCTGGGTCAGACCGAGTTGCCCGGGCTCAATGGCCTTGCCGTCAAACGTGACCAGGCGTCCGGTCACGTCCGCCGCACCAATATGGACATGCACCGGGGTGCGGTTGCGCAGTGCGCGTCCCTCGCTGGACAACACGCGGATTTCGGCATCGAGCCGCCGCGTCGCCAGTGCCGCGCCGGATCCTACGATCCAATCGCCGCGCCTGAGCTCGGTTTCGCGCAAGCCGGCGCCGACCAGGTTGAGCGCGGTGCGCTGCCCTGCCGAAGCGCTGTCCGCCTCGCGATTCTGGGCATGGATCCCGCGCACCCGCAGTTCGCCACCGTGGGGCACGTGATGAACGGTATCGTTGTGTGCAACCCGTCCGGAAAACACCGTGCCGGTTACGATCCGACCCGCCCCCTTGAGCAGGAAGCTGCGGTCGATTGCGAGGCGGAAATTGCCGTCGTCGGGCCGCCTGGGCACGCTCGCACCGAGCGCCGACAGGGTTTCGCGCAGGGTCTCGATACCACGTCCCTCGAGCGCCGATACCGGCACCAGCGGCGCCGCGGCGAGCGGTGTCGCCGCCAGCAGCGCACGAACCTGTTCACTGACCTCGGCCAGGCGCGCCTCGCTGACGCGATCGATCTTGGTCAGCGCGACGACCCCGCGGCTGACGCCAAGCAGGTCAAGTATGTTGAGATGTTCCGCGGTTTGCGGCATCGGTCCATCGTCGGCCGCGATGATGAACAGCACCACGTCGATACCGCTGACCCCGGCGACCATGGTGCGGATGAACCGCTCGTGGCCGGGCACGTCGATAAAGCCGGTAAGGCTACCGTCGCCAAGGTCGTGATAAGCGAAACCGAGTTCAATGGTCAGCCCGCGCTGTTTCTCTTCCGGCAGACGATCGGTATCGACCCCGGTCAGGGCTTTGACCAGCAGCGTCTTGCCATGGTCAACATGGCCGGCGGTGGCGACGATCACCGGCTCGGCGCTGCCTGCGTGAGCAGTGCAAGCTGCTCGATGAATCCGCTTTCGTTATCGAGACAGCGCAGATCGAAAAGCAGCGCGCCATCACTGATACGCCCGACGACCGGCACCGGCAAGGCACGAAATCTGGCCGCCAGCCGTTCCACCGCCTTGCCGCGCGCGCCCGGCAGCGCGATCCGCAGCGCGGCGCTCGGCAACAGGTCGACGGGCATCGCGCCACTGCCGATCTGGCTGCGACAGGCAACTACATCGACCTCGACGACAGCACCGAGCGCGGCGGCGAGGTGTGGCGCCAGGCGATCGGCGGCGGCACGGATCTCGGTCTCCTTGCGCGTCAATAGTCGCAGTGCCGGCAGGCGTTCGACCAGGCGTTCCGGATCGGCGTACAGGCGCAGCACCGCCGACAATGCGGCGAGGGTCAGTTTGTCGACCCGCAGTGCGCGCTTCATCGGGTTCTTTTTGATCCGCCGGATCAGATCGCTACGGCCGGCGATAATCCCGCACTGCGGCCCGCCGAGCAGCTTGTCGCCACTGAAGGTCACCACATCCGCGCCGGCCTCGAGTGTCTCGCGCACGGTCTGCTCGCGCGGCAGCCCATAAAAACTGAGATCGACCAGGGTACCGCTGCCGAGATCGACCACGAACGGGATCTCTTGGCGATGCGCGATCTGCGCCAGCTCGCGTTCCTCGACGGCGGCGATGAAGCCCTCGATCACGTAGTTGCTGGTATGCACTTTCATGATCAGCGCAGTGCGCGTCGACAGCGCCGATTCGAAATCGCGGGCATGGGTGCGATTGGTGGTGCCGACTTCGACGAGCTTGCTGCCGGCGCGGGCCATGACGTCGGGAATACGGAACGCGCCCCCGATTTCGACCAGCTCACCGCGCGAAACCGGCACCTCCTTGCGCGACGCCAGGGTATTCAACAGCAGCAGTACCGCGGCCGCGTTGTTGTTGACCACCGTCGCCGCTTCGGCGCCGGTAAGCCGGCAGATCCAGTCTTCGACCAGCGTATCGCGGTCGCCACGTTTGCCACTGCCAAGGTCGAACTCGAGATTGCTGGCGCCGGCGGCGACCGCGCTTATCGCTGCGATCGCCTCGGCCGGCAACGGCGCGCGGCCGAGGTTGGTATGCAGCACGGTACCGGTGAGGTTGAAAACCGGCTTCAGGGTCGGCGCCATCATGGCCGCGATGCGTTCGGCGGCGGCGGCGAGCATCGCTTCGGGCCCGGCCCGCTCGCGCGCCGCTACGCCGTCGGCGCGCAGCGCGCTGCGCACCTCGTCGGCAACCCCGCGTAGCGCCGCGGTCAGGTGCTCGCGACCATAAGCATCGAGCAGCACCAGCGCTGCGTCGGCGCGCAACAGCTCGTCGATGGCCGGCACGCCACGCAGCAGGGCTTGCTGCTCCATAGCGCTGTCCGGCTCACGACTCATGGCGCGGACGGCAGCTCGCAGAACGGATTGAGATCGATCGCAGCATGCACGGCAACGTTGCCGTGCGGACCGGCGCACCACGATGGCATAACCATGGTGTACAGGCCCGGCGCGCCGGCGACCAGCAACAGGATTTTCTGAGGGTCGCGCACGTCCGGGATCTGCGCTTCTTTGCCGACCAGCATTTTCGGGTTCAAGCGTGCCAGCAGCGTGCGTGGCGTAACGGCGCGAGTGGCAAGTTCATGCTGGATGTCGGCGCGATCGAAACCCACCGAATGCAGCACGCCGGCGTGCTCCGGGTTGAGCACCACCGCCACCGCCGCCTTGCCGCCGAGGTGGGAATTATTACTGCCGCAATTGGCCAGCGCGCCGGCGATGGTATCGAGCAGGGCCTCGGCCGAGGTCATGTCATTGCGATCACCGGTAAACAATACCGAGTGCGGCCCTTCGACACCGAGCACGGTCACCGCGCTGTCCTCGGCCGCGTAGCCGAACGTGGTGTGCAGCGGCGCGAACGGCGAGGCCTCTTCGTCTTCGGCAAAGCACAGCGAAAACTTCGCCGGTGATCCGTGGATGGCCATGTCGGACTCGCCCGGGCGGGCGCCGCCGATATTGATCATGGCCAGGCGCAGCGCGCGACCGACGCTGGCGTTGGCGCGGTGGCCAGGCCCCATCAGTCCAAAACCGGCGGCAAATCCACCGGCCATGCGCGCCGGGCCATTGACCACCAGCAGCGGCGCGATGCAGTGCGTCGTGCACTGCATTTCGGTGAGATCGAATTCAGCACTGCACACGGCGCGCACCGCGGCCACCACGACCGCGATGTGGTCGGTTTTGCAGCCGGCCATGACCGCGGCGACGGCGACTTTTTCGACCGTGGCAACGCCATAGGCGGGACCCATTTCGCCGAGTTCGATATCGGCGTCGAGACCGCTGGCGAGGATCATCCGTTGCACCCGCTGCGGGGTCGGGATCACGACCGGCAGGCCGTCGGTACAGCCGTCCTCGTGCAGTTGTTCCAGCGCCGCGTCGGCGTCAACCGCGCTCAGCAAGGCGCTCATCCGCGCCGGATCCGTTCCAGCACAGCCGCGCTGATCGATTGCGCCAGCGTCGCCATGGCGGCCGCGCCAATGCCCGCGACCGGATGCGGAACCTCGAAACGGGGCACGTCGGGCATGCCTTCGGCGCGCGCGACGAAATCACCCTGGGGCGCAAACTTGCTGGTCACGAATGCGACCGCCGGGCGGCCTTCGCGGGCTACTGCTATGCCGTCACGCACGGTGCCGGAAGTACAGCTGCCTCAATGCCCGTAGGCCGTGATCAGGGCATCACATTCTGCCGCGATGCTGCGCACGAGCGTGGCGTCGGCCGGCGCCGACGCACCTGGCTTCGCGTAGCGACGGAAATTCGCCTGTGGCAGGGCCTGTGCGAGCGCGGTCTCGACCGCGTCAAGGAACGCCACGGAATCCGGGAAACCGTTCGCCAGCAGGCCGATGGTCGGACTGCCGTCGAGGTCATGGCGGCAGGTATAGGCCTGCGGCTCGACGCGCGTTGCGCCGCGCGGATCATGGTAGGAAAGTGTCATCGCTAATGCCCCCTGCGTTGCTGTGGCGCCATTATAGGCACGCCCGGCGCGTGCTCAGCGCCCTTTGAACACCGGCTCGCGTTTCTCGACAAAAGCCCGCATTGCTTCTTTCGAGTCCTCGGTTTTACTCAACTCGCCGGTCTGGGTCTGCTCGAACCGGTAACCGTCGCGCAGCGTCATTTCCTCGATCTGATTCAAGGCGTATTTGGCCAGTCGCGTCGCTACCGGACTCTTGGCGGCGATTTCCCGAGCGATGTCGAGCGCCGCATCGAGCAGCGCCTCGGGCGCGGTGCAGGCTTCGATCACCCCCAGGCGATAGAGTTCCGGACCGAATACGCGCAGGCCGGTCAACATCATGCGGCGCTGACGCGAGTGACCGAACAGGCGCTGCGCGTGGCGCCCGCCGCCGAGCAGACCGACGTTGATTTCCGGCAGGCCGAGACAGCCGAGTTCGCTGGCCAGCAGAATGTCGCACGACGCCGCCAGGGCCAGACCGCCGCCGAGCGCGGGGCCGTTGATCGCCGCGATCACCGGTTTCTGGCACTCCATGATGCTGTGATAGGCCTCGCGCGCGCGGCGACTGTTCTGCCAGTGATCGCCGTCCTGGCGCTCGCGCCCGACACGCTCCTTGATATCCGCGCCGGCGCAGAAACATTTGCCTTCGCCGGTCAGCACCACGGCGCGAATATCGTCGCGATCGCTGATGGTGTCGAAGGTCCACGCGACTTCTTCGAGCAACTGCTGGGAGTGGGCGTTGACCGGCGGGTTGGCCAACTGCACCACCGCAACATAAGGTTCAACGATATCGAGCTTGACGACTGTGGTTTTCACGTATGGCTTCCCCCCTGTTCAACGTGATGGCAGGCACACAACCGCACCGGCGATGCTGCCGATCGTCGCATGTCTGTTGGGGAGTATACCGGCCGGGTCGGCCGCGCCGCCGCCGGTAATCGTTCAGGCGGGCGCGGCTTCGGCTTCGAGTTTCTCGATCAGATTGCCGAGTGCACGCTCGAACAACGGATCGGGATCGGACTTGATGATCGCGGCCCGACCTTGTTGCAGCGCCACGGCGAGTTCCATCATGGTCGTATCGAGGGCTTTTTCACCGCTGCGCGTGGTGAACAGATAACGTCCGGTTTCAGGACTGATCCAGGTGAAGCGCACCCGCGAGGTGGTGCCGTCGTCCTCGCGCAATTCGAGCCAGTCACCAAGGTCGAGGGTGCCGACGAGTTCGCTGAACTCGACGATGCCCGAATCCATGGCGTCGCGGGGCTGCTCGATGGTGTCGTCCCCGAACGTGGTCGGCGACTCATCGTCCGCCGCGTTGTCGGCATCCGCTTCGGCGCTGGGCTCAAATACCGAAAAATCGATATCGAGTTCCAGCGCGCCGACTTCCTGCTTTTCGAAAATACGCTCCAGGCCCTTACGAATGAATTCTTCGCTGGCCGGATCGCCGGCACCTGATTTTTTGCCGCCGGCACGTTTCTCGGCGATGCGCGCCTCGGCCTGCGCGCGGCGCGCGGTTACGCTGGCCTGGGCTTCGGCCAGGCGACGCTCGGCGACGCTCTGCTCCTCGTCGCTGCGAACACTGGCGACATGCACGCTGGCAAGCATACTCAGGAATCGTGACGACTCGGTCGGCGTCATGTCGAGTTCCTGCATGCCGAGCTTCAAACCTTTGACCAGGGCTGGCAGGCGCGCGACGAGGATCTTGCGATCGGCGCTCGCGGTTTTCGGCTCGGCCGACCAGATCAGTTCCTCGAGAATTTTCACCCGTGACCGCCACGCCTCGCTGTCGCGACCTGATTCGACCAGCGTCACGATCAACAGTTGGCGCCAGTAATCGAGAATGAAATTGTGGATGAATTCGCGCAGATCATGATCGTTCAGGCGCGCGCGAATCTCGTCGTCGACGTCCATCTTGGCCTGGATGATGCGTTCTTTGGTATGCAGCGAACGCGTCGACTTCTCGGCGCGCGCCTCGGCCTGCTCGGCTTCGGCAGCGACGAACGCGAGAAAATCCTCGAGCACGGTTTCAAACAGGCTGACGTCGTCCTCGAATTCGTCAAGGATACGGTGCACAACCTCTTCGACCTTGTCGTACAGCGCATCCTGTTGACGCAGACCTTCACTCCAGCCGATCGAGGCCTGGCCGAGTTCATCAAGCAGGCGCCGCGCCGGGTGCTGCTTTTTCGAGAACACCGCGCGATCAAGCAGCGCGACTTTGAGCACCGGGATCTGCAGGCGACCGATCAGGGCCTTCAGCGCGTCGGGGATGGCCGCATCGCCGAGGATGTAATCGAACAGCAGCGAGACAACCTCGAGGGTGAGGTTTTCGCTGGAATCGGCGCCTTCGAGGCTACCGCTGTCACGCAGGCTGTGTAAGACATTAACCATGCCGGACGCGACCTGGGCCTGGTCGACCGCGCCCCACACGCTTTCGCCGCCGTTACCGCCGCGCTGCAGCGTGGTCAGTCCCTGCACCAGCGGCGCGCCGGCCAACATCGCGCCGCCGCCAAAACTGCCACCACCGAAACCGGCGCCGCCTGCCCCACCACTCGGACCACTCCCACTGATGCCCCCGGCGGGTCCGTCACTTGCCGTCGGCGCACCGCCCGGCGTGTATACGGCGACCCCGCCGCTGCCGCCGCCGGCGAAGTTGCTGCCACCCGTGCCCATGCCGGTGCCCGCGCCAGACCCCGATCCGTCCGCGAAACCGGAACCCATACCAGGACCCGTCGCGGACCCGGAACCACGACGCGGCCCGCCGCCCGCCAGCGGTGTACCCTGCATCAGATGCTGCAGGGTCGAGAAAACGTCTTCGCCACTGGCCTCGACGCTATCGTCTTCGCTTTCGATGATCACGCGCGTGCGTCGACGCGTGGTATTGCTCTGCACGTTGGCGGTGATATTGGGCAACACGTCAGCGGCGATCAGGCTGCGATTGACCTCCTGGTATAACTGGTGCACGGCCTGGCCGGCAAAGCGATCGAACAGTTTCAGCAGGGTCAGTTTGATTTCAACATCGGCATCGAGAACCTGGCAGGCGGCACGCAGGGCATCGCCGATCGCCTTGGGGCCGAGGGGATTCTGATCGCCGTCGAGTTCACTAACGCTCAGCAGCGCACCGAGGCGCTTGTCGAGCGCGAACAATTCTTCGCGCGAACGCGAACGAATGCTGTCGGCAAAATTCGTTACCGCGAGTACCTGCTCGACTTCGTCGATCTCTACCAGCGACAGTTCACCTTCGGGTTCGAAACCGCGTTCCGACGCCTTGGCTTTGGCGAGGTCGAGACTGTCGGCGAAATTGGTGTCGAAATGCCGCATGAACGCGGTCTCGAATTCACCACGCTTCAGGCGCAGTTCGCGCATGGCGTCGAAGTAGAGGTTCTGCCGGGTTGAGTTGTCGGCCTTGTTGGCGAGTTCGAACAAGGCGTCGTCAGCCTGGGTCAGAACGAATTTCAAGGCTTCGGGCAAGCGGGTTTCGGCCTGCTTACGGCAATCACCCAGCAGTTCAGCCGACCGGGTCGGCTTGAGTTGCGTCACTGTGGCTGTCGGCATGGCGGCATCCGTTAACTTTTGTGTCGTAACCAGAATCGGCCGCGCAAACCTAAAATTCAGCGCCAGCGGCGCCAATGCCCACGAATGTGTGAACTACGTCGCCGGCGCCACCTCGCGAGTGTGACGCTGTTGGCAGCGGATCCGGCCGCAGACACGGGTTTTGCCGCCGAGTCGGCCCGTTGGGTGTCTATCGGCCGGCGTCGGAAGCGATTTGCAATTAATATCGGCAGACCCCGCCGCTCCTGGAGATCTAAACGTCATGGCCGCCACCGCCCATGCCGCCACCACCGACCCCGAAACCATCGATCTGCTGCGCGACAGTGCTGCCGATTTCTGCCAGCGCAGCCTTGCGATCGACCGTCTGCGTGCCCTGCGCAGCGCGACGCCGGCCTACGATCACCTGGCCTGGCGGCAGATGTGCGAACTCGGCTGGGCAGGAATCCTCGCTCCGGAAGCACGTGGCGGCCTTGCCCTCGGCACCCTTGCGGTCGGCGTCGTATGCCGCGAACTGGGGCGTGTAATCGCACCCGAACCGATGCTGGAATGCGGCGTCGCCGCGTGCGTTTTACTCGGCGAGTCACCGCAGGCCGAGGAACTCTTGAGCGCGCTCGTCAGTGGCGAACGGATGGTGGTCGCGGATCTCGCCGAGCGCGCGGAGTTCGCCGGCCTCGATCGCGAGCCCCTGATCGCCGTGCGCACCGGCTCAGGCTGGGAATTGTCAGGCCGCGTACGCGGACTTGCGCTCGGCCCTGACGCAGACACCTTCGTGCTCAATGTTCAGCTCGAAGGCGGTCGCGCTCTGTGCGTGGTCGAGGCCGGCGCTGACGGCCTCGACATCGACGCGCGCGCGCTGACCGACGGCAGCAGTGCGGCGGACCTGAAACTGTGCGCGGTACACATCGATGACCGCGCGGTTGTCGCGCGCGGTGCGCGCGCGGAGGCCGCGCTGAGCCGCGCACGGACCGTAGCGCGGCTGGCGACGGCCGCCTACCTGGTCGGCCTCGCCGAGCGGCTGTTCGATATCACCCTCGAATACCTGCGCACTCGCGAGCAGTTCGGCCGCGCCATCGGCAGCTTTCAGGCGCTGCAGCACCGCGCGGTCGACCTGTTTATCCAGAAAACCCTCGCTGCCGCCGTGCTCGACGAAGCCCTGCTCGCCGCCGATGCCGACGCCGGCAGCGACCGCGCGGCGCGCGCCGCGAGCCGAGCGAAATACCGCGCCAATGAAGCGGCGGTCCACATCACCCGCCAGGCCGTGCAACTGCACGGCGGCATCGGCTACACCGACGAGTGTGACGTCGGCCTGTTTCTGAACCGCGCACTGGCGCTGGTCGCCCGCCACGGTACCAGCGCATTGCTGACCCGCGAACTCGCCACCCGACTGGCCGCGCCCGGTGACGTTTCCGGCACGGAGCCGGCCACCGGAGCGGTGCCGCCGGCACCGCCCAACGGCGAATGGGACAGCGTCAGCGATGAAGATTTTCGCGCCATCGTGCGCAAATTTTTCGAATCCGAATATCCGGCAGCCCTGCGCTACCCTTCGCGGCGGCTGCGCTGGCGGGAAATCAAGCCCTGGTATCTGCGCCTGTCGCGACAGGGCTGGGTCGCACCGGCGTGGCCCGCCGAGCACGGCGGCATGGGCCTGTCGCCGGCAAAAATGCTGATTTTCATCGAAGAACAGGAGCGCTGGGGCGTCGGCCGCGCGCCCGACATGGGTATTCAGATGGTCGGGCCGTTACTCATCCGCCACGGCACCCCGGAACAGCAGCAGCGTTACCTGCCCGGCATCCTTGCCGGCGAGCAGGTGTGGTGCCAGGGTTACTCCGAGCCCAACGCCGGCTCGGACCTGGCGAGCCTCAGAACCGAGGCCCTCGCCGACGGCGACGAGTTCGTCATCAATGGCCAGAAAACCTGGACTACGCTGGCCCAGGACGCCACCCATATGTTCTGCCTGGCGCGCACCTCCAGACACGGCAAACAGCAGGAAGGCATCAGTTTTTTCCTGATCGACTTCGACCAGCCGGGGATCACCATCCGCCCGATCCGCAACATCGCCGGCGACGAAGAATTCTGCGAGGTGTTCCTCGACAACGTGCGGGTACCGGCCGACTGCCTGGTCGGCGAAATCAATCAGGGCTGGACCATCGCCAAGGCGCTGCTCGGATTCGAACGGATTTTCATCGGCAGCCCGAAACAGTCGCAATACGCGCTGATGCGCCTGCAAGCCATGGCGGCCGGCGCCGGGCTTTCCGACGACCCCGTGGTGGCCGACAAACTCGTCCGCCTGCGGCTCGATGTTCTCGATCTGGAAACGACCTACCAGCGTTTCGCCGATATCGTGCGCCGCGGCGAAACGCTCGGTCCGGATGTCTCACTACTCAAGATTTGGGGTACCGAAACCTTCGCCCGGATCACCGAGATGATGGTCGAAACCGCCGGCGCCGAGGGCGCCATGGTCGGTAAGTTGACTTTCGGCGCAGCCGAAGTTGATGTCCTGAGCCAGTTCTACAATGCGCGGCCGGCGACAATTTACGGTGGTTCGAACGAAATCCAGCGCAATATCATCGCCAAGGGTGTGCTCGGACTACCGGGCTGAGGTCCGCCAGCAGCGCAACCCGCGGTGTAACGAAATCACTTCCCGGCGAGTCGTGCGCTGTCTCCCTGCAGGCGTGTAAGATAGGCGGCTTGGTACATTCATATGCGCTGGGGGAACTGTGGCTGATATTCAATTCGCCGCGCCGACAACGGTCAAGCAAGCAACGAAATTACTGGCTGAAGCGAAAGGCAAAGCCAAAATCCTCGCCGGAGGCACCGACCTGCTCGTGCAGCTGCGTGCCGGCCGGGTCCGTCCGACGATGATCATCGACATCAAGAAAATCCCCGAACTGCGCCAGATCAAGCAGGAAAAAAACGGCTTTCGCATCGGCGCGGCCGTGTCGGGCGCCGAGCTCGGCGCCAACAAGGCCGTCATCAAAGCCTGGCCCGGCGTGGTTGAAGCACTGGAACTGATTGGCTCGACCCAGATCCAGGGCCGCGCCTCGCTCGGCGGCAACCTGTGTAATGGATCACCCGCGGCGGACAGTGTGCCGGGCATGATTGCGGCCGGCGCGACGTGCAAAATCGCCGGCGCCAAAGGCACGCGCACGGCCAAGGTCGAGGATATCGTTACCGGTCCCGGGAAAACCTCACTCAAGAAAGACGAATTCGTGGTCAGCATATTCCTGCCCAAACGGCCGAAACGTTCGGGCGATGCCTACCTGCGCTTCATACCGCGCACCGAAATGGACATCGCGGTGGTCGGCGCCGGGGTCAGCCTGAGTCTCGACGGCAAGGGGATCTGCACCGACGCCAGGGTCGCACTCGGCGCGGTCGCGCCGAAACCCCTGCTGGTCAAAGCCGCCGCCAAGGCCCTGATCGGCACCAGCGTCGACGACGACGCACTGGCCGCGCTCGCTGCCGCGGCCAGCGCCGCCTGCAATCCCATCGACGACAAACGCGGCACCATTGAATACCGCACCAAGGTCGCCGGCGTACTGGCCCGCCGTGCGGCGAAGATCGCGCTCGAACGCGCGCGTGCATAGAGGACGACTTCACCATGAGCAAACACCACGTCTCAACCACGATCAACGGCGATCCGACCGAATTCCTCTGCGAAACCGAGCAGACCCTGCTCGACTGCCTGCGCGATGAACTGGGGCTGACCGGCAGCAAGGAAGGCTGTGCTTCCGGCGACTGCGGCGCGTGCAGCGTCATGGTCGATGACCGCCTGGTCTGTTCGTGCCTGGTGCTCGGCGTGGAAGCCGACGGCGCCAGCATAGAAACCATCGAGGGCGTCGCCAGGGGCGAAGACCTGCATCCGGTGCAGAAACATTTTCTCGAGGAGGCCGCCCTGCAGTGCGGGATCTGCACCCCGGGCTTCGTGGTCGCGACCAAGGCTCTGCTCGAGCACAATCCCAACCCCACCGAAACCGAAGCCCGATACTGGCTGGCCGGCAACCTGTGCCGCTGCACCGGGTACGATAAAATCATTCGCGCCGTGATGAACGCCGCCGAAGAAATGCGAGGAGCATGAGCGATGGGTAACGACGAAACACTGAACAAAATCATCGACTACAGCGCGCGCGAATTCCGCCATATCGGCACGCGACCGGTACGCCCGGACGGCGTCGACAAAGTCACCGGCCGGGCCAACTTCGGCGCCGATTTCACCGTCAATGGCATGATCCACGGCCGCATCGTACGCAGCCCGCACGCCCACGCCCGGATCAAAAAAATCAACGTCGACAAGGCCCTCAAGCTGAAAGGCGTGAAGGCCGTAGTCACGGGCAAGGATTTCCCCGAGCTCAATCCTGACGACAAGGTCGTCGGTGAAGTGGTGGTCAGCTTCTACGATATGGCCCACAACTTCATGGCGCGCGACAAGGCGCTCTACGATGGTCACGCGGTCGCCGCCGTCGCGGCAACCTCGCCCGCCATCGCGGAAAAGGCCGCGTCGCTGATCGAAGTCGAATACGAAGTACTGAAGCCGGTCATGACCGCCGCCGAGGCGATGAAAAAAAGCGCGCCGGTGCTGCACAAACACCTGTTCACCGAGGGTGTGGAGCCGAAACCAAGCAAACCTTCGAACGTCGCCAAGCGCGCCGAGTTTCGCCTCGGCGACCCTGAAGCGGCGTTCAAGCGCGCCGATATCATCGTCGAGCGCGACTACACCACCCAGACCGTCCACCAGGGTTACATCGAGCCGCACGCCTGTGTCGTCAGCTTTGGCAACGACGGCATGGCGACAATCTGGAGTTCCAGCCAGGGCCAGTTCATGGTGCGCGCCTACTGCGCGCGCATGTGTGGCATGGAGACGGCAAAAATCAAGGCCATTCCCGCCGAGATCGGCGGCGGCTTCGGCGGCAAAACCGTGGTTTACCTAGAACCGGTGGCCTTGATGCTGGCCAAAAAAGCCGGCCGGCCGGTCAAACTGGTGATGACCCGCGACGAAGTCATGCGCGCCACCGGACCAACCTCGGGTGGCCACGCGCGCTGCCGTATCGGCGCCAAGAAGGATGGCACCCTGGTCGCCGCTGAACTGGAAATGGAATACGAAGCCGGCGCCTTCCCCGGCTCGCCGGTCGCGCTTGGCTGCATGACCGGGTTGGCGCCATACAACCTGAAAGATTTGTCCTGCGTGGGCTGGGATGTTGTCGTGAACCGGCCGAAAGCGGCCGCTTACCGCGCGCCCGGTGCGCCGGTCGCGGCCTTCGCGGTCGAGTCCGCGCTCGACGAACTCGCGCTGCAACTGAACATGGACCCCATCACGCTGCGCAAAAAGAATGCCGCGGTTGAAGGCACCCAGGCGCCCTATGGGGTCAAGTTCGGCCGCATCGGTTACCTCGAAACCCTGCAGGCCGCGGAAAGCCACCCGCACTGGCAGGCGCCGCTGGGTCCGAACCAGGGTCGTGGGGTGGCCTCGGGTTTCTGGTTCAATGTCGGTGGCACCTCGAGCGCGGAAGTGATCGTTAACGAGGACGGCACCGTCATCGTCGTCACCGGCAATCCCGACATCGGCGGATCGCGAGCCTCGATGGCATTGATGGCGGCCGAAGTGCTTGGCATTGATGTCGCGCGCATCAAGCCGCTGGTGGCCGATACCGAATCGGTGCCCTACTCCATGCTCACCGGCGGCTCGCGCGTGACCTTCGCGACCGGCAAGGCCGTGATTGAAGCCGCCGAAGACGCGGTCAACGACATGCGTCGCCGCGCGGCGAAAATCTGGGACGTCGATCTGGACCAGGTGGAATGGGACAACGGCGCGGCAGTGTGTATCGAAAGTGACAAACATAAACCGCTCTCGATCGCCGACATCGCCAAAATGGCGGACAAAACCGGCGGTTCGATCAGCGGCAAGGCGAATATCAACGCCCAGGGCGCGGGTCCCGGCTTCGGCACACATATCTGCGACGTCGAAGTCGATCCCGAAACCGGTTACGTGACGGTGCTGCGTTACACCGCCATTCAGGACGTTGGCAAGGCCATCCACCCAAGCTACGTCGAAGGCCAGCTGCAAGGCGGCGCGGCGCAGGGCATCGGCTGGGCGCTGAACGAAGAGTACGTCTACAACGCCGACGGTCAATTGCAGAACACCGGCTTTCTCGACTACCGGGTCCCGGTGGCCTCTGACCTGCCGATGATCAACACCGTGCTGGTGGAGGTACCGAATCCCGGTCACCCCTACGGCGTGCGCGGCGTCGGCGAAGTGCCGATCGTGCCGCCGCTGGCCGCGGTTGCCAATGCGGTATCGCGCGCGTGCGGCGTGCGCATGGCCGATCTGCCGATTTCGCCGCCCAAACTGCTCGCCGCGATCGACGGCGCCAGGTAAGGGGGTGGTAGCAGCGGCGTGGCCAGGGTCGTTCTGCCGCTTGAGGTAGCGCGTACTTTCGCCGCGGGCGTCACCGAGCACGTCGTTGATGCCCGCGACGTACGCGCGCTGGTGCGGGAACTGGAGCGATCCTTTCCCGGCATCGGCGCGCGGCTCGCCACCGGCCTTGCCGTAGCCATCGACGGCGAAATATTCCAGGACTGGTTCCTGCAGGAAATCGGCGCCGACAGCGAGGTTTATTTCCTGCCGGCCATCGAGGGCGGCTAACTGGGTGCCGCGAAATTACTGCGGGGACTGCCGACGACGGTCCTCGTTAGGTTTCGTATCACCCTGTTAATATTCCGGTATGAACGGACTCAGGCCGCTATTAAAATTAATTGCGCCGGTGTTCGTGGTCGTCGGCGCGCTGCATCTGACGCTTGGCCTCGGCGCGGACGCCATGCTCGGCGCGCGGGTGCCGGACGCCGCACTCGGCGACGCCGGCCTCGATTCGCAGAACCGGTTCTACGGCGTCGCGTTCACACTCTACGGGGTGTTGATGTATCTCGCCGCTACCGACCTCGAACGCTACGCACCGGTACTGCGCGCGCTGCTGTGGGTGTTTTTTGCCGCTGGCGCGGCGCGGCTGGTTTCGATCGCGACCCATGGTCTGCCGCCACCGCTGATCGTAGCGTTGATCGCCAGCGAGCTGCTGCTTCCGCCACTGCTGCTGTGGTGGCTGCGCGTGACACTGCGCCGCGGCGCCTGAAGCTCATTCACCACCATGCCAGACGCATCCACTAACGACCCGCTGCACGGCGTGACGTTGAAAGCGATGGTGACCGCGCTTGAGGCACATTACGGTTTTGACGAACTGGGTCGCCGCATCGATATCCGCTGCTTCACCGACAACCCGTCGCTGGCCTCGGGTACAGAGATCCTGCGCAGCGCCAGTGAGGCACAGGACAGAGTCGAAGCAGCAGCGTCAACACACTTCGCCGGCACCAGGATGCCTTGAACAGCCGCGATTCGACAAACCGACCACGATCGAGCGTATCTTCAATCGCCCTGTTCGGCGTCCTCACCGGTCTCGGTCTAGGCCTCAAACATAATGTGCTGTTGTTGACCGCAGGCCGCAACAGCGGGCGGCCGCGCGCCACGCCGGTCAATCGTCTCGATATTGGCGCGGAGGTCTATCTCGTCGCCCCGCGGGGCACCGCGGGGTGGGTACTCAACGCGCGCGCCGCGGGCCGGGTCACGCTCAAGCGCGGACGCGAGCGCCGCGATTATCGGGTAGAGGAACTCGAGGACGCCGACAAGGCCTCGATCCTGCAGACCTACCTGCAGCGCTATACCCCGACCGTGCAGCGCTATTTTCCACTCAAACCCGATGCCGGAGCGGATGAATTTCGGCGCCATCGCAGCCCCACTACCGGTATTTCGCCAGGTCGAGGAGCATTGAGCCGCCAAAGTTCCGACAATAATTTAAGCCGCCAATGAGGTCCTAACGACGATGCACCGACCTCCTGCCCATGCAGGAACCCGCCATCTCGGTCCGCGCCCGCAACATGGGTAAACGTCGCGCCCGCATCCTCGATGCGGCACGCACGCTGCTGGCCGAGGGTGGCGCCGAGGCCATCAACCTGCGCACACTCGCGCTCGCGCGCGCAGGGGGGGGGGGGGGGGGGGGGGGGGGGGGGGGGGGGGGGGGGGGGGGGGGGGGGGGGGGGGGGGGGGGGGGGGGGGGGGGGGGGGGGGGGGGGGGGGGGCTCAGCGTGCCGACCATCTACAGCCTGGTTGGCAACAAAAAGGAAGAGCTCATCGCGGCGCTGTTTTCCGAAGTCCTGACCGAAATCGAAACCCGCGTCGGGCTGCACGCGAACGACGACCCGCTCGCTCAGGCCACCGCCGTGGTCACGGAATCTACCGCTGTGTTCGCGCGTGACGAAAACTACTATCGATCCGCATTCATTGCTGTCGAATACCTCGATCAAAGCGGCGCGCATCGCGCGACCGTGGCGCGACTCTACCGCTGGGGTGAGCAACTGGTAGTCGACGGCTGTCGTGCGTGTCGCGAGGCCGGCCTGTTGCGCGGGCGGATCCCACAGCAGGTTTTTGGTGCGCAGATCCTGCGCAGCTACCGCTCGAGCTGCCGCGCGTGGGCGTTCGGCCAGACCACGATCGAACAATTCCGCAACCACGCGCTGATCGATATCTACACCAGCCTGGCCGCTGACGCGGTCGAAACATTCCGTGAGGTGTTGATCCGGAAGGTCGACACTCTGGTGGGCGCGGCAGCGGCCGAACCGCCCGACGTAACACTACCCAGTACACGCACCGAGGGATAATTCATGAAACAGGAAATGCAGATCGAGATCCTGAAGGAACTGATCAACAACCTTGACAACCACACCACGGTCGACGCCGGTTCGATCGTAATCAACCCGGTCTCGTCGTATACCTGCAAAGCGCGCGCGGCCCGCGAACGCGAGGCGTTTTTCGACAACCACCCACAGGTACTCGGCTTTTCCGGTGAGCTGCCCAAGCCTGGCAGCTATATGACAACCAGCGATTTCGGCATACCGATCCTCGCCACCCGCGACAACGACGGTAAGTTCCACGCCTTCATCAATGCCTGCCGCCACCGTGGCGCCCAGCTCACCGGCGAAGCGCGCGGCGAACAGGGGCGTTTTTCCTGCCCGTTTCACGCCTGGACTTATGCCAATGACGGGCGCCTGCTCGGCATCCGCGAGGCCGGCCAGTTCGGCAGTATCGACAAATCCTGCCACAGCCTGATCGAACTTCCGGCCGAGGAGAAATACGGCCTGCTGTTTATCCATCCGCAGCGCGATGGCAAACTCGAGGTCGATGCATTACTCGGCGACGTTGCCGGCGAACTTGCCGCCTGGGAGTTCGAGCGCTGCGAATACCTCGGCGAATCAGTGCTCGATATGCCACTGGACTGGAAGGCCGCCAACGACACCTTTGGCAAGGTTTATCACTT
>CALOBG010000021.1:0-163699 GCA_942490995.1 uncultured Gammaproteobacteria bacterium | reverse complement strand
CATGGCGTGCGTGATCAGCGCCTTGTCGTTGGGATGAAACCATTTGTGCAGCTTTGGCACCGGGTTGCCGAACTGGTCGGTGACCTTGTCATCGAGGGTGATGCGGTTGTCGGCGGTCGGCAGGTCTTCACCGAGCACCGCCAGTGAGGCGACGTTGCGGTAGGCCTCGATCAGGCGTGCGTAATCGCCGCCCCAGCCATCGGCAAGCGGTTCGTTGGGGAAACTCGACAGGTGAATGCCGCGGGTTGCAAACAGGTAGCCACCGCGAAAGCCGCGCTCGGGGTTGTCGGCCATGTCGTCGGCGACAAGCCCGGTGTAAGTTGTGCCTTTGAAATTGTCGACCCGCCCCGGCATTTGTGCGATCACGCGCGCGACGAGGTCGGTGAGGTAATTGCGTCCGACCATGCCCGATGAATTGGCCAACCCGTTTGGAAAGCGCGCCGATTGCGACAGCATCAGCAGGCGCGGCGTCTCGATGCCATTGCCGGCCACGCAGACCGCGCGTGCGCGCTGGCGCCGGCGTTGACCGTCGGCGTCGAGGTAGACCACGCCGGTGACCCGGCCGCTCGTCGCGTGTTCGATTTCGACCGCCATGGCGTGAGTGCGCAGTTCAAAACGGCCGCTCGCCTCGGCGCGCGGCAGTTCGGCATGTTTGGCCGACCATTTCGCCCCGATGACGCAGCCCGCCGCGCAGAATCCGAATTGCTGGCAAGCCGGCCGATCGTTGGCCGGCACCGCGTTGATTGCCATGTGGCCGCCGTTGACCTGCGTGTAACCGGCCCGGCGGGCGGCGGTTTTGAGCAGCAGGGAATGGTTGTGTTCGGCCAGGAACGGGTTACCGTGACGGCCGGTGACGCCCATGCGCCGCTCGGCCTTTTCGTACCACGGGGTCAGCTCGTCCAGCGTGATCGGCCAGTCGATGAGCGAGGTGCCGGGAATCGCGCCATAAGTGCTGCGCGTGCGGAACTCGTGCGCCTGCAGGCGCAGCGCCACACCGCCCCAGATGACCGAGGTGCCGCCGACCGCTTTGCCAATAAACACTGGCAGATCAGGGTTCAGATCACCCTCGCTGAGACGTGTATCCGCCCACTTGATGCGGCCGTACATCTCCGGCAAGTCCTGCACGATATCAATCGGACCGCCGGCCTCGAGGCACACCACCGGCACGCCGGCGGCGGTCAACTCCGCGGCCAGGGTGCCGCCGCCGGCGCCGGAGCCGATCACGACGACGACGCTGTCGTCGTCCAGTGAATAGGTGGCACTCATGTGCCGGCGGCCGGTGGTCGGCAGCCAGTCGATATCGACCAGCTCGCGGTTGACCCAGCCGCCAAACGGCAGCGATGGGCCGGGATAGCCGAAATGTGTCCATACTTCCGGATTGCGGTACAGCGCGTTGACGGTGGTGCGTCGCGCAAGCTTGAAAAACGCACTGGCGGTAAGTTCGCTGACCAGTTGCTCGCGCACCGGCGCCTCGAGTTCGGAAAAGTTGTTCGGCAAGCGGCGGATGCCGTTACGCAGCAGGCTCGCGCGCACCGCATTGCCGGCCGCGATCGCGTCGAGCTGGCGCACCGCTGCGGCGTAATGCCTCACGTCCAGAAACGCATGCGGGAACAGGGTTCGAGCCAGCGCCAGCAGGGTCTGCGCTTCGGCGAGTTCGAGTTCGATCAGATCCTGCAACAGTGCGGTGGCCGGGGCGGCATCTGCACTGATCATCGCCAACGGCGCGGTCGCCGCGAGCAGCCCGCTGCTGGCCGTGGTGGCAAGGAAGCGCCTGCGCTGCGGCTGCGGCGGCGTGTCGGGTCGAGTTGTTTGGACATCGTGTTCACCAGTGGGGAATTATTCGACCGTCGTCACGGGCGAAACGGAATGACCTGGATCAAGCGGCCCGGTTTTCGCGGTATTTAGGGAACCTCTGAACAAGTCATGGCCGCGCATCGTGCCGTTAAAGTGGGCCGCTTCGGCGTTGCAAAGCTTCGCAATAGCCGGCTCACGCGCTTATTGCGACATGAATCGACCCACTTTGACTCGCACGCTGCATCACCCAGACTTATTCAGAGGTTCCCTAACGGGCTTTGCCTTGCGCGGCACGCTGGACAACAATACCGACGCTGGCGGAAAACCAGATCGGGGAGATCATCGCAATGGAACGTCTTAAGGACAAGGTTTGCATCATTACCGGCGCCGCCGGTGGCCAGGGCCAGGTTGCAGTGGCGCTGTTCGCGCAGGAGGGTGCACGGGTCGTGGCCAGCGATCTGAACGCAGAGCCAGGCGCATCGATCAACGAAACCATGGGCAAATACCCCGGACGGGTATGTTATGTCGCTGGCGACGTCACCGATTCCGCGTGCCTAGATGCCATCGTCAACAAGGCCATCGATGAATTTGGCCGTATCGATGTGTTGTTCAACAACCACGGCGTCATGGTTGGCAGTCCGATGCTGGAAACGACGGAAGCCGAAATCGACCAGGTGCTGAACATCAACGTGCGCGCCTCGTTCCTGCTCAGCCAGCGCGTCGCTCGCCGCATGGTCGAGCAGGGCGGTGGCGGTTCGATCATCCATAACAGCTCCGTCGGCGGACTGGTCGGGTTCCCGGACATGGCCGCCTATGGCGCGTCGAAAGCCGGCGTTGCGCAGCTTGCGCGTTCGATGGCCAACGACCTGCGCGATCATCGGATCCGCGTCAACGCCGTCGCTCCTGGCGCTATTGATACGCCGATGCCACGCAAGTACGTCGAAAAATTCGAAGACCGTGAAGCGATCTGGCGCGCCATGGAGCAGGCTCACCTGTGCGGGCGGCTGGGCCGCGCCGAAGAGGTGATCTGGCTGGTAATTTTCCTGGCTTCGGATGAAGCGACGTTCATGAACGGCGCGGTTATCCCCGTCGATGGCGGCTATTCGTGCGTCTGAGTGCCGGGTTTTTGCGAGAATCCGCTTCGACATTCGCCGTCGATCGGGTATGGTTCGACCTGCGGCGCAGTGCGCCGCCCTCGACCGCTCCCTATCTGTACATCAAAGGACACATCCATGGCTGAAGCAAGCGCCCGACACATCCTCGTCGACAGTGAACAAAAATGTAGCGAACTGAAACAGAAAATTGCTGACGGGGCCGATTTTGCCGAGCTTGCGCGCGAGCATTCCAGCTGTCCGTCCGGCAAACAGGGCGGTGACCTGGGATCATTCGGTCCCGGCATGATGGTGCCGGAATTCGATACCGTGGTGTTCAACGAGGCGGTGGGCGAAGTCCATGGTCCGGTAAAGACACAGTTCGGCTATCACCTGCTTGAAGTGACCAGCCGCACCGACTGATCCGGCTGCACCCACTGAGGACCGTCGTGTCTTGAACAATCGCCAACGCATCGAGGCTTATTTCGAGGCCTGCTCGACCGGCACCGGCGCGGACATCGCCGATCATTTCACCCTCGATGCGGTTGTCTATGACACTAACCACAAGCCCCTCCAGGGCGCTGCCGCGATCGGAAAATTCTGGAGCGAGGTGCGTCAGCGCTGGCAGAATGCATGCTGGTACGTCGATACCTGCGTCAGCGACGGCGACAGCGCGGCCATCGAATGGACCATGACCGGGGCGACCGAGGCGGGAAAATTCGCGGTGCGTGGTTCGGAGCACTATCGTTTCCATGACGGTCTGATTGCCGAGATCCGCCAGTACTGGACGTTCCGCCGCGATCACCTCGATACCGCCCTGATCGAGTTTCCTTACCGCCAGCGCGCGGAGTATTTCGCCAGCGACTGAATCCCGTGCGCGGCGTTACGCCACCGCCCGAATTGCCACGCCGTTATCCATCCGGACTCGCGCCTGTAATGCCGGTACAGCCGCGCCCGCGGTGGCTATTGTGTGGCGCGCGTGCGAACCACCGCCCAGTACCTGCGCAGCGGCGCGCTCAAGTCCTCAGAATCAATCTCGGTACCATCAAGTTTCTCCGCCCTGTGCCGCTTAATCAGGTTCCAGGGGCGGCGGTTGCCGGCGCGATGTCGGGGCCGTAGAAGGGGAGTCGTCGAACGGCAGCCGCGGCTGCCGAATGAGCGCGAAGAGCGCATTTACAACCCGTCCCGAACGCCGCGTCGCGCCGCCTGAGGTGGTGTGCGGCGTGGAGCTGCGCCGGCCGCGATAGAACCGGCGCCTGCTGTAACCCATGAGCGCAGGTGCGGGACACACGATGATGACAAAAAGTTTTGACGTCGGCGGTGGCCGGCGACCTGGTCAGCGCAAGCCCGGGCTCCTGGCAGCGCTGACGCTGACCCTGCTCAGCCTGGGTGTTGAGCTGCACGCCGAAGATGCGGCAACAGTCGATGATTTCCTCGATCTGTCGCTGCAGGATCTGCTGTCCATGGAGGTCACCTCCGTATCCAAGCGCCTGCAGCAGATCAAGGACGCCGCCGCCGCAATATTCGTCATTACCCGCGATGACATCCGCCGTTCCGGGGTCACCAGTATTCCCGAAGCCCTGCGCATGGCGCCGGGGATCCAGGTCGGGCGGGTGAACGCCAACAAATGGGCGGTTTCGGCGCGCGGTTTCAATTCCCAGTGGGCCAATAAGCTGCTGGTGTTGATCGATGGACGCAGCGTTTACGTACCGTCATATGCGGGCGTCTACTGGGAGATGCAGGACTACATCCTCGACGACATCGAGCGCATTGAAGTCATTCGCGGACCCGGTGCGACGCTGTGGGGTTCCAACGCGGTTAACGGCATCATCAATATCATCACGCGCTCGGCGGCGGATACCCAGGGTGGGCTGGTCAGCGTCGCTGCCGGCAACGAGCGCCAGGGGCAGACCGAGTTGCGCTACGGGACGGCGCTCGGTGACGCGGCCAGCGGGCGCGCCTATTTAAAATACCAGCAGACTGACAGCTTTCATCAGTTCCCGAACGGCAGCGACGCCGCCGATGATTGGGAGTCCATGCAGGCCGGATTCCGGGTCGACGGCGAGTATGGCAGCAACGACTGGACCCTGCAGGGTGACATTTTCGACCTCGATGCCAGTCAGTTCGTTGCCCTGTTGGCTCAGCCCGTACCGCCGTTCAACAGCCCGCAGGCCGATCCGTACAATGCCGGCGGCTGGAACCTGCTCGGGCGCGTCGCCCACGCGTGGAACGAGGACGCACATTCAACGCTGCAGATTTACTACGATCATAATCAACGCAAAGAAATCACTCTGGCGCAGTCCTACGACACGCTCGATATCGATTTCCAGCACGAGGTCAAAATCGGAACCCGCCACCATCTGATCGCCGGGCTTGGCTACCGTCGCATCGAGGACGAGTTTCGCAACAGTTTTACCTTCTCGGCTAACCCGGACAGCTTCGGCCAGAATTTGTACAGTGCTTTTGCGCAAGACGAGATAACGCTGTTTCCCGAGCACCTGACCCTCACTCTCGGCGCGAAGTTCGAGCACAACGATTACACCGGACTCGAGGTGCAACCGAGCGCCCGCCTGCTGTGGACAATCGATGCGTCACATACCTTGTGGACGGCGGTGTCGCGAGCCGTGCGTATCCCCTCGCGGGTCGAGGTGCATGGGCGTATCGTAACCGCCGTCATGCCGGTTGCGCCGCCGCCGGCGCCGCCGCTGGAATTCAGCATCAACGGCAATCCCGGCCAGGACGCGGAAGAACTGCTTGCCTACGAGCTGGGTTATCGCCTGCAGGCCGCGGGCGCGTTTTCGCTTGATATCGCGGCGTTCTACAACGACTACGATGAACTGCAGAATTTCGGGATCACGGTACCGCCCGCGACATTGACGTTTGGCAACGCGCTGAGCGCCGATTCCTTCGGCATCGAAATCGCCGCGGACTGGCGGCCGCGGGACTGGTGGCGCCTGCAGCCGAACTACACCTACCAGCGCATTTTTGCGCGCATCGCGCCGGGTGTCGCCGACCGTATCTCGGAGCAGTTGCGTGAGGGCAGCACGCCGCACCACCAGGTTTCGATCCGCAGCGCGATGGATTTCGGCCGCGATGTAGATTTCGATGTCTGGGTTTATCACGTCACACGCCTGCGCGACCAGGGCGCAGTGGTACCGCTCGACGTGCCCGCCTATACCAGTGTCAACCTGCGTCTGGCCTGGCGCCCGGTGAACGGGGTCGAGCTCTCTGTCAGCGGTCACAACCTGCTTGAGCCGCGTAATCTCGAATTTGTCGGCGAATCCTATCTCGGCGTTGCCGAAGTCGATCGTTCGGTACTCGGTCAGCTCCGGTGGGAGTGGTAAGCAGCCGCTTACCACGCCATTCTTAAGCCCGGCGTCAGCCCAGTGCGAACCACAGTCGTCACCCGCAGTACTCCACTGGCGTTTGTGATCGCGATCGTCCTGTTTGCAGCCGCGGTTCACGACAGCCGGGCGGGTCCCGGCGCGCAGCCGGAATACGCGCTCAAGGCGGCGCTGCTGTACAAATTGATGAAGTTCGTGTCATGGCCGCCGGCAGCTGAAGACAGCGCGGACGAAGCCCCGTTCCGGCTGTGTATTCTCGGTGAAGACCCGTTCGCCGAAGCCATCGACAGCCTCGCCGGAAGAACCGTTCGCGCGCGTCCGATTGTCATTGAGCGCCTGGCCCTCGACGGCGCCACCCGCCACTGCCAGCTGCTTTTCGTGCGCCACCCCGGCGCCGCGCCCGCACTCAATCAACTGGCGCAGCTGCCGATACTGACTGTGAGCGACGCAGAGAACTTCGCCGTGCGTGGCGGGATGATTGAAATCTCGCGGCAGCGCAATCGGCTGGGCTTTCGCATCAACGCGGCGGCGGCGCGCGCTGCGGGATTGATTATCGCCGCGCCGCTGCTCGAACTCGCAACCGTGGTCGAGTAGGCGTGAGACGGCCTCCAATATGAAGGTGCTGAGCACATTGCTGTTGCCTGAATACCGAATCGCCTGCAGGGCAACGATCAGCGCGGCCGCGTTACCGGCGCCGCGTTTGCGCGCACGGGTGCGATCATGAACCTGGCCGGCTTTCGTACCAATTCAAGCATTGCGGTGAAGATCCGCGCGATCATACTACTGGTCAGCGCGACCGCGCTCATTATTGCCTCGCTCGTCTATGCCCTGATCCAGACCTGGTCCTACCGCCAGGGCATGCTCGATCATCTCGATACGTTGAGCGATCTGATTGCGATCAACTCGACCGCGGCGCTGGCCTTTGACGACGCCGCCACCGCCGAACGCATGTTGCTGGCGCTGCAGGTGGAGCACGGCATACGCGGCGCTGTCCTGTTCGACGCCGGCGGTGAGGTGTTCGCGACGTATGTCGGCGAGCGCGGCATGCACGGCGCGCCGGAACGTCTGCGCAGTGCCGATTTCAGCGCTGCAAGCTTCCAGCAGCCGGACAAACATCGCTTCGCCAGCGACAACCTGTCGTTGACGAGTCCGGTCAAGCTCGACGGCGAGACCGTCGGGTTTCTCTACATCGAGGCGGACCTGGCGCCACTGTACGCGCAGATGCGCACCTTCGGTGGATTCGTACTGGCCATTTTCGCGGCCCTGATGCTCGGCGTGTACTGGTGGTCGAACCGGTTGCAGCGGCATATTTCCGCACCTATCCATGACCTTGCCACCGGTATGGCGAAAATCTCCGAGACCCGGGACTACAAGTTGCGGGTCGAGGCGACCAGCGATGACGAGGTCGGGGCGCTGATCAACGGCTTCAACGCAATGTTGAACCAGGTCCAGGAGCGCGATCTCAAGCTGACGGAATATCGTGACGAGCTGGAGCAGAAAGTCGCCGCGCGTACCGCTGACCTGCTCGCGGCCAAAGAAGCCGCCGAAGCCGGCAGTCGCGCCAAGAGCGAGTTTCTCGCCACCATGAGTCATGAGATCCGCACGCCGATGAATGGCGTGTTGGGTATGACCGAACTGCTGTTGAATTCACTACTCGAGCCGCGCCAGTACCGGCTGGCCGAAACCGCGCACCGCTCCGCCGAGGTGCTGCTCAACGTCATCAATGACATTCTCGATTTCTCCAAGATCGAAGCCGGTCGCCTGCTGCTGGACGAAGATGACCTCGAGCTGCGTGCGCTGCTCGAAGACGTACTCGAGCTGATCGCCGATCAGGGTCACCGCAAAGGTCTGGAAGTGGTCGCCGACCTGCCCGCCGAGCTGCCGCAATATGTCCGCGTAGATGGCACCCGTTTACGGCAGATCCTCACCAACCTGCTTGGCAATGCGGTGAAATTCACCGCCCACGGCGAAGTACGACTGAGCCTGCGGGTGGTCGCTGACGACAGCGCCGGTGTCGAGCTGAATTTTGCCGTCAGCGACACCGGTCCCGGCATTGGCGCTGCGCACCAGGAGCGCATTTTTGACGCGTTCGCCCAGGCCGACGGTTCGACCACGCGGCGCCACGGCGGTACCGGGCTGGGTCTGGCCATCTCCCGCCAACTGGTCGAGTTGATGGGCGGCACGATCGAACTCGACAGCGAACCTGGTCACGGTTCTCGGTTTCACTTCACACTGCGCCTGGCGCGGGCGCGCGGTCGTCACGACGGCGTCAGTCCCAGCCTCGGTCTGCTGAATGGCGTGCGCGTGCTGATCGTCGACGACCACCTGACCAACCGCGACATCCTGAGTGATCAGGTTGCGACCTGGAAGATGCGCAGCACCGCAACCGACAGCGGCGCCACGGCGATCGAGGCCCTGCGCAAGGCGGCCGCCGACGGTGATCCGTTCGAGGTCGCCCTGCTTGACTGGCATATGCCGGAGATGGACGGCCTGATGCTCGGTCGCGCCATCCAGATCGACCCGCTGATCCCGCCGCTGCGCCTGATCATGCTCAGCTCGGCAGGACTCGACACGCAATCGCAGGCCGCGCGTGATGCCGGCATCGACTGCTACCTGAGCAAACCGGTGCGCCGTTCACGCCTGGCTGAAACCCTGGCCATGCTGTTCGGCGGCGAACCACGCGCCAGTGGTGCTGTTGGTGGCAGATCCTCGACTGCGCTCGACGCCCGTATCCTGCTGGCCGAAGACAACCTGGTTAACCAGGAGGTTGCGGTCGGTATCCTCGAGGAATTCGGGTGCCGGGTCGACGTCGTCGAGAACGGTATGCTCGCATGCGCCGCCGCGGAACGGCACCGCTACGATTTGATCCTGATGGACTGCCACATGCCGGAGCGCGATGGGTTCGTCGCGGCGCGCACGATCCGAGAATACGAAGCCGCCCACGGCCTGGTCGCGGTGCCGATCATTGCGCTGACCGCGGATGTCCAGAAGGGTACGCAGCAACGCTGCACGGCGGCCGGTATGAACGCCTACCTGAGTAAACCGTTTGACATGCGTCGCCTCGAGCTGCTGTTGTGCGAATGGCTGCCGGACTCGTGTCGACAGCCGCGCGCGATCGCGACTGTGCCGGGTACGGGCAGCAGCACCGTGCTCGACGAATCTGCGCTGGACAGGTTGCGCACGGTGCACGGCAGCGGTGCGGAAGTCAGCCTGCTCGAGCGCGTCATCGCGCTGTTCCAGACCCATGCGCCGGAACTCCTCGCGGACGCTCGCAAGGCGGTTGGCGCCGCCGACGCCGACGCCGCGCGCCGCGCCGCACATACCCTCAAATCGAATGCCGCCAACGTCGGCGCGCGCCGACTTGCCGAGCTTTCGGCTCGCCTCGAGACCGCCGCGGCGAGCGGGGCGGTCGCCGATCTGCCGGCCTTGCTGGCGGAACTCGAGGACGAACTGCCGGTCGTGATCGCGGCGCTCGTTCAGGTCGCAGACGGTGGGGCCGGTCCGGGCAGTGGTGTGACGACACTACCCGGCGGTGCGCATATCCTGGTCATCGACGACGATCCCGGGTTCCTCCTCACCTGCAGTGAAATGCTGGGTAACGAAGGCTTCGTGGTATCGCAGGCCGCCAACGGCGTCGAGGCCATGGAGTGTGTGCAGCGCCATTGTCCCGATCTGATCCTGCTCGACGCGGTCATGGCCGGCATCGATGGCTTCGAGATCTGCCGGCGGATGAAAAAGAGCCCCGGGGTAGCCGATGTGCCGGTGTTGATGGTCACCGGCCTCGACGACGTCGATTCCGTCAACCGTGCCTTTGAGGTCGGCGCCAGCGGTTTCACGACCAAACCGGTCAACTATCCGATCCTGATCCAGCGTCTGCGCTTCGTATTGCGGGCCAGTGAAGTAGAGAAGCAATTGCGCGAGAACCAGGCCCAGCTACAGGCCGCGCAACGCCTGGCCAGGCTCGGCTACTGGCGCTGGGACATCGCCGCCGGGCGGCTCGAAGTTTCCGATCTCATGGCGACACGACTGGACATCAGCACCGCGACCCTGGCCGATGGTCTCGACGCGATCCTGGCGCTGGTACACGTCGATGACCGCATGCGGGTGCGCAACAATATCGAAACCGCGCTGCGCGAAGGCGAAGCGCCGGCAGTCGATTATCGCCTCCACTGCGCAAATGGTGACATCATCAACGTCCGCCAGGACCTCGAAGTGCGGACCAATAACAACGGCGCCGGTTTCGTGCTCGGCACCATCCAGGACGTCACTCGACAACGCGAAGCGGAAGAGCAGATCCGCAAACTGGCCTATTTCGATACCCTCACCGGCCTCGCCAGCCGCAGCTACTTCATGCAACGCCTGAGCGATACGATCAAGTCGGCGAATCGCAGCGTCGAACGCTTCGCGCTGCTGTTTTTTGACCTCGATGGTTTCAAAGACGTCAATGACAGTCTCGGGCACGACATTGGTGACCGTCTGCTGAACATCGTTGCGCGGCGTCTGCAAGGGGTCATGCGTGATATTGATTTCATCGCGCGACTCGGCGGCGACGAGTTCTGCATGATCGTGAACAATACCAGCGACGAATTTATTGCTGCTGAAATCGCCCGCCGCTGCCTGGCGGCGATCAGCGAGCCGGTCGAGTTACAGGCCCAGTGTATCCGCCCGCATGCCAGCATCGGCATTGCGCATTTTCCCGCCGACGGACAGTCCGCCCAGATCCTGGTCAAGGCCGCCGACAGTGCCATGTATGCCGCCAAACATTCCGGCAAACACTGCTACGCGTTCTACAGCCCGCAACTCACGGTTGAAGCAGAGGCGCGCCTGGCCCTGGAGAACGACCTGCGCAGTGCCTTCGAGAAGCACGAGTTCGAACTCTACTACCAGCCGCAGGTGTCACTGATCTCGGGTGCCGTGGTCGGTCTCGAAGCGCTGTTGCGCTGGAACCATCCCGAACGCGGCCTGGTCATGCCGGCCGATTTTATTCCGGTTGTGGAGCGCATCGGCCTGGTCTGCGAACTTGGCGAACTGGTCCTTCGCGAAGCCTGCAGGCAGCTTTGCGTCTGGCGCGAGGCGGGCCTCGAGTTGCCACGCGTGGCGGTCAATATTTCGCCGCTGCATTTTCGTGATCACAGCATCATCGATACCGTGCATCAGCTGCTGGAAGAACATCGACTCGACGCTTCGACACTGGAGCTCGAGATCACCGAAACAGTGGTTCAGTCCGACGCCAATTCCATGCTGGTTCTGGAGGCGCTCGAAAAGACCGGCGTCAAGATCGCGATCGACGACTTCGGCACCGGCTACTCGTCACTGGGTTCACTCAAGCATCTGCCGATCCATTGTCTGAAGATCGACCGCCTGTTCGTACGTGACATGCTCAGCGAGCCGGACGATTGCGTCATGCTGGGCGCGATCGTGGGCCTCGCCCACGCGCTGGGCTATATCGTGGTCGCCGAGGGCGTGGAGGATTTCGAGCAGGTCAGGGTCCTGGCCGGGATCGATTGCGATGTGGCGCAAGGCTATTACTTTTCGCGCCCGGTCAACGTTGAGACGATCACGAAACTCATCAATAAGCGGTTTTTACCCGATGACAACAGCGACGACGACAGCGACGAGCTTCCGCGTATCAAAGTTGGCTGACCCGGCGCCGAGCGGACCTGATCTCGACACTCTGGCCAGGCGCGCCAACGTGCCGGTGTTGCCGGCAGGCGTGACTGAATTGCTCGCCAGGCTGGCCGACGAAGACATGCCGTTTGACGAACTGGCCACCTTGCTGGAGCGGTTCCCCACCGTCGCCACGCGCTTGTTATCGATCGCCAATTCGCCGTGGTCGGCGCCGCGTGTACCGGTCACGTCGCTGGACGTCGCCTGCGCGCGGCTTGGCTTTGAAACGGTGCGCAGCATCAGCATCGCGGTCACCGTGGCCGCGCCGTTCAATCCCATGCGCTGCATGCATTTCGATGCCAGTCGCTACTGGTGCGCAACGCTGCTGGTGGCCGATGCGGCTGCGCGCGTGTCGCGGTTACTGCCGGCGGCCGCGGACATCAGCCAGGCAACCGCGCGTGCGGCCGGGCTGTTACATAATCTCGGCTTGCTGTGGCTGGCGGATTGCCTGCCGGCGCCGACCGACCGCGCGCTCGCGGCGGCTGCCGCGGACGATGTGCTGAGCGTCAACGAAGCCCTGACCGCCGAATGCGGCTTCGGCCACAATGACGCCAGCCTGGTCCTGGCCGAGGCCTGGTACCTGCCCGAGTTGATGCGCGCGGCCATGCGTTATCACAGCGTGCCGGCGGTCGACGACAAGCAGGCGACCATGACGCGCCTGATCGCGGTATCCGCGGGCCTGGTCGCAATGCTGTTCGAAGGTGCCGCAAGCCCTGCCCATCCGGCCTTTGCCGGCCTTGAAATCGAGGCCGCCGCGCTCGAGGCTGTATACGCGCAGATGGAAGAAAATTATCCCCGCATGCGCCTGCTCGCCGAATCACTGTTTCCACAGCGACCCTGATACGCGTCGAGGTCGCGGCCTGGGACAGCAGCTAGACGGGTCGCTGCTCCAGGTTTGCCGCTAATGCGTCCAGGGTCGTCGCCGGTGCACTGCAGGCCTGACCGCTGCAGTAGTAGGCGGTCACGCTGGCGTCCTGCGCATCGCGGCTCGCCAGCAGGCCCGGCAGAGCGGTGGCCGTGGTCGGGATCACATAGGCGCGCATCCGTTCAGAGAGTTTGTTCCGCGCCAAAGCCAGCCACGGCGCAGCGGCGTCCTCGGTGCCACGCAGCACCAGCCGTTCCGGGGGCTGACTGAAGTCGAGCAGGGCGCGCATCAGGGTGGCGTGTGCCGACGGCCAGCGCTCGGCATCGGTCATGCCGGCGCGCAGGGCGCGTTCGGCCGTTTCCAGGTAACGAGGATCGCCGACCAGATGCCCGAGTTCGAGCAGGGCGCGTATCGCCATGCCGTTGCCGGATGGCAGTGAGTCATCGCTGAACGAACGCGCGCGCTGGATCAGATCCTCGTGATCGCCGGCGGTGAAAAAGAACCCGCCCTGTTCACGATCTTCGAAATGCTCGAGCAGCGCGTCGGCCAGCGCGATGGCGAAGTTCAGATCGGTGTCGCGCCAGCGCGCCGATAACAACACAAGCAGCGCGTCGATCAGAAACGCGTAGTCGTCGAGGTAGGCGCTCAGATGGGCCTGGCCGTCACGACTGCTGGCCAGCAGTCGACCGTCGCGCCAGTGCTTGTCCCGCAGGTAGTCGACGGCCCGGCAGGCGGCGTCGATACAATCCTCGCGACCGAGCGCCTGGCCGATGTCGGCCAATCCGCGGATAGTCAGGGCATTCCACGCGCACAGGACCTTGTCGTCCCGCCCGGGACGCGTGCGGGCGTCGCGTACTTCGAGCAGGCGCGCGCGATCGGCACGGAATTCGTCGCCCGGGTCATTGTCCAGGCGTGGCGTGGTCGCCGCCGGCGCGGTCAGCCGCAGGTGCCAGAGTTTCTCGAAATTGGCCTTGCCTTCGAGTCCGTAGGCGGCCGCGAAGCTGTCGTAGCGCTCGCCGAGAATGTCGCGCACCTCGTCATAGGTCCACACATAAAATTGCCCTTCCTTGCCTTCCGAGTCCGCGTCGAGGCTGGAACAGATACCGCCGTTGTCGAGCTGCATTTCGCGCATGATCCAATCCGCGGTGTCGTTGGCGACGGCGCGGTAGAACGCCGAATTCGTGGTTGCCGCGCGGCGCGCGTACAGCGACAGCAGCGGACCATTGTCGTAGAGCATTTTTTCGAAATGCGGGACGGTCCATTCGGCGTCGACGGAATAGCGGAAAAAACCGCCGCCGAGATGATCGTAGAGCCCGCCGCAGGCCATCCCGCTCAAGGTCAGGTCGAGCATGTGCAGGGCACGTTCCGATTTCTGTGTTTCGTCGGTAGTCGCCGCCGCATCGAGCAGGAGTTCGAGTCCGGCCGGATGTGGAAACTTCGGCGCCTCGCTGAAACCGCCGCGCTCGGCGTCGAAACTTGCATCGATCTGGCCGCAGGCGCGGTCGACCATGGTGGTGTCGGGTTCGCCCGGCGCGCCGCCGCCGAGCGCCTGACCGAGCGCCCCGCGCAACTGTGACTTGAACTCGTCGATATTGTCGTTTTTGCTGCCGTAGGATTTCGAGATGCCACGCAGCACATCACGAAATCCGGGCACGTCGCGGCGCGCCTGCGGCGGGAAATAAGTACCGCCGAAAAACGGCAGGTGGTCCTCGGGGTCGAGGAACATGGTCAACGGCCAGCCGCCGCGCTTGCGCGTCAGGATCTGGTGGGCGGTCTGGTAGATGCGATCGAGATCGGGACGTTCTTCGCGGTCGACCTTGATGTTGATGAAGTTCTCGTTCATGAGCTTGGCGACCTGCACGCTTTCGAACGATTCGTGGGCCATTACATGGCACCAGTGACAGGCGGAATAGCCAATCGACAGCAGGATCGGTTTGTTTTCGCGTTTGGCCAGCGCCAGTGCTTCGTCGTCCCAGGGGTGCCACTCGACGGGGTTGTCGGCGTGCTGCAACAGATACGGACTGGTCGAGTTTTGGAGTCGATTCATGGTGTTTTCCTGGGATCCGGCGGCGCTACCCTACCATAAGGCCCGCGATCCCGGCTGCCAGGGCCGGGACGGCGGGCAAGGTTGGGTGCCGGCGTTATACTTGGCAGCACGCCCAAACGTTCAGGGATGACCCATGACCCGCAGCACCCGGCTTGAAGTTCCCGAAGGACATTCTCTGCACCACGTGGTCTGCCCGCACGATTGCCCGGATACCTGCTCGATGCTCGTCACCCGCGACGATCGCACCATGCGTGCGGTCAAGGTCCAGGGTGACCCCAGCCACCCCATCACGCGCGGTTACCTGTGCAACAAGGTCAATCACTATCTTGATCTGGTTTATAACGAAAACCGGGTGCTTTATCCGCACAAACGGCTAGGCCCACGCGGACCCGGCGCGCAGTTCGAACGCATCGGTTGGGACGAAGCGCTGGAGACGGTTACCGGCAATTTCAAACGCATTATCGAGACTTACGGCTCCGAGGCGATCCAGCCGTTCAATTTTTCCGGGACCCTTGGCCACATCGGCTACTGGGGCATGGACAACCGCTTCTGGAACAAGATGGAAGCGGCGCGTCTGGAAATGTCGATCTGCGTGCACGCCGCCTACTGGGCCAACCATCATACCTATGGGTCGGCCAATGGCGCCGATATCGCGATCGCCTCGGAGGACGCCGAGGTGATCATTCTGTGGGGTTACAACCCGGTCAGTACCGGCGTCCACGCCATGCCATTTCTGCGCGAAGCGCAGGCGCGTGGCTGCCGAGTGATCGCCATCGACCCGCGCCAGACCCGTACTACCTGGACCGCGGACTGGCACATCCAGCCGAAGCCAGGCACCGATGGTGCGCTGGCGCTGGGTATGATGAAGGTCATTGTCGACAACCACCTGCATGACCAGGATTTTCTCGAGCGCCACACCCGCGGCTGGCAGGAACTGCTCGAACAACGCCTGCCCGAATACCCGCTCGATCGAGTCGCCCGTATTACCGGACTCCCGGAGAGTGACATCGAAAAACTCGCGCTGCTGTACGGATCGACCAAAAAGACCAATATCCGCGCCGGCCACGGCCTCAATCGTCACCAGAATTCCGGCCAGATGTGTCGCTCGGTGCTGATCCTGCCGAGCATTACCGGCGCCTGGCGCGAACGTTGCGGTGGCGCCGGTTTCGGCCGTATCGAGGAAAACTGGGATCCGTTCTTTTTTGATGCTTTCCAGCGCTTTGACCTCGGTGACCGCAACAGCAAGCGGATCGTGAACATGGTGCAGATGGGGCGCGCGCTGGCCGACAACATCGGCGTCGATGAGCAGCAGCTCGATCCACCGATCAAGTGTCTGTTCGTATACAACGCCGACCCCGCGAACTGTGTGCCGAACTCGAACAATATGCGCAAAGGGCTGATGCGCGAGGATGTCTTTACGGTCGTTCACGATACCTTTTGGACCGACTCCTGTGATTACGCCGACATCGTCCTGCCCGCCGATACCCAGCTCGAACGCACCGACATGCACGGCTCGTACGGCTATTACCATTACGCGATGAACCTGCCGGTGATCGAACCGCTTGGTGAAAGCGTGTCCAATTCCGAGCTGTTCCGCCGCCTGGCCCGGCACATGGGCTACGTGGAATCGAGCGACAACGCCTTTACCCAGACCGATGAAGAGATCATCCGCGACGTTTTGTTGAAAAACGAAACCAACCCGCTGATCGAAGGCATCGAGTACGAGCAGTTCAAGGCCAACGGCTGGGCGATGGGCAAGTTCGACTCGCCGCGGCGCGATTACCTGACCGTCGGCTGGCCAACCAAGGACGGCAAAATCCAGCTCTACAGCGATGAACTGAAAGCGCTCGGCCAGGACCCCATGCCGACCTATGTACCGGAAATGGAAGGCCAGGAAGATCCCAAACGCGCACAATTTCCGCTGCAGGTATTCAGCAACGCCTCACATTATTTTATCGGCGACTCGTTCCAGTCGGTCGAGCGTCTGCAGGCGATGCAGTCGCGGCCAACCATCGAAATCTGTCCCGCAGAAGCGGCCGCGCGTGGCATCGTCGACGGCGATTTGTGCCGGCTCTACAACGACCGCGGCGAAACCTACGGCTACGCCGTGATTGTCGAGGGCCTGCTACCGGGCATGGTTGGGACGCAGAAACAGTTCAAGGGCAGCAACACGCCGGGCGGCGTCAACGTCAATGCCCTGAATACCGAGGTGTTGTCCGATTTCGGTTTCGCGCCGTCGTTCTACTCGGTGCTCGCGGAAATCGAGCCGGCCAGCGAGGCGATGTGTCGTCAGGCGCTGCTCAAGGAATGGGGTGGGCAGGCCGGTTATCTGCGCATGTGGCGCACGCGTAATCGCGACAGCACGCTGAGCGACACCGAGGTGCTGGCGCTCGCTGAAAAACAATATCCAGGGATTTTCGCTGAGCGTGCGTGATCCGCTGAGGCCGCCGCAACCGCGCGCGGCTATCCGCACGCCTCGCGTGGTCCGCAACCGGGCGACCATCGTGTCGCAGCGCGACCTCACCCACGACACCTTCGAAGTGGTGGTGCGCTGCGCCGCCGGCAGCCCGCCGCTGTACGCCCAAGCAGGTCAGTTCGCGGCGTTAGGGTTTCCCGGCATCGCACGGCCGCGGCCATACTCGTTCGCACGCGATCCACGCGCCGAGCAGCCTGGCGAACACACTTTTTATATACGGGTGGTGCCGGGTGGTGAGGTGTCGCAATGGCTGGCGGCGGGCGACCGCAGCGGCGCCGCCATCGAAATTGCCGGTCCGCTCGGCAGCTTCGGCCTCAACGCCGCATCGAACACCATGATCTGTATCGCCGGCGGTAGCGGCATGAGTGCGATTATGGCGCTGCTGCAGCAGGCCTGCAGAGAACAGCAGGCCCGTGATTGTTATTTTTTCTACGGCGCTCGCACCCCGGCCGACCTTTACGCCGAGGAAGAGCTGGCCGCGCTGGCGCGGCAGTGGCACCAGCGCCACGTGTTTGAATTCGTGCAGGTGCTGTCTGACGAAGCCGAGGATTCCGACTGGCGCGGCGCGCGCGGCCTGGTGACCGAATACATCAAACGCGCGGGGCTCGACAGCGGGCGCCTGGATTGTACCGACGCGGCGGCGTTCCTGTGTGGCCCGCCGCCTATGATCGATGCCGGTTGTGCGTTGTTGACGGCGGCCGGCATGGCGGCCGATGCGATCTATCGCGACGTGTTCGAGGATGCCCGCTCGCCCGCGCCGGTGATCGATAATCGCCGCTGCGTGCTGTGTGACGAGTGTCTGCTGGTCAAGCCGGTCGAAAACTGTATCGTCGAGACCGCCGGCCTGGCGCTCGATGCCGGCGGCCGGGTCAAAGGTATCCAGGCCTTGCGCCCGGCGCACTCCTCAGGCCTGTACTACAACACCCTGTTCATCAACGAGCGCGAATGTATCCGTTGTTACGCCTGCGTCAGCGCCTGCCCGCACGGCGCCATCTCACCCGAATACGCAATCACCGATACCTTGCGCCAGGTGCTAACGCAAGCGGAGCGCGACTGACGGCGTGGTCAGGCTGGCAGCGCGTCGTTGCCGACCGATTCCAGCGCTCGGATCCCGGATTCGCGGTTGTGCCTGGCGATCACTTCGAGTTCGGCCGGCGTCGCCCATTTCTCGTCCCACTCTTTCAGCATCGGGATCATGAGCTTCCAGAACAGCGGCGGTATCCATGACACCAGGGTCATGGTCAGGTAGCCGTACGGCGATTCCGGCATCGGCTTGTATTGATGCTGGCAATAGGGGCGGTCGTACTCGTGGTGCGAACCGTGCCGGCCGAGGTTGAATGTGAAGTGATTGCTCAGCGGATTGAAGCTCGAAAACGTATTGCGGGTTGTGATCTTTTCGCCCTCGAGGCGGATCAATCCGTAATGTGAGAAAAAATTCAGGCCTTCGAGGATGTATTTCGAAAACGCCGCCGCCAGCAGCCACACCGCGAGCGCCAGCCAGCCGCCGATCAGGCCCACCGCCGTGACCACCAGCGCGCCGCGCAGCCAGGCGTGCACGACCCGGTTGCCTGGCGACAGCCACGCTTTACCAGCTTGTTTCAGGCGCTGGCGTTCGATGTCGTAGCCACCGCGCCACTGGTCCCAGCCGCCGCGGGTCAGGAATTCGTAGAACCCGGTGCCGCGTTTGGGCGATACCGAGTCGATACCCGCGTAGCCGAGGTTACGGTGATGGCCAAAAACATGTTCGGTGGCAAAGTTGGTGCCGAAACTCAGGGCGAAATCCCAGCGCCCGAACCACATATCGAGCGGATGGGCGGTGCGATGGGTAAGTTCGTGAGCCGCTGAAATGCCACTGACTCCGAGTACACCGCCGAGCGACAGGCCCATGCCGACGTAGTCGTGCCAGACGTTGCCGGCGCGCGCGGCAAAGACGTCGATCGGTACGCCGCTGGCTGCCGCGGCGCTGTTGAGCCAGGCGCCGAAACCCAAGGGGTCGCTGTTGCTGCACGCCCAGGCCGCTACGAACACCGCCAGTACGTGGCCAACGACGGCGGAATAGAGGATCAAGTCGTGAATGATCGGGTAGCCGTAGTCGGGGTTGGATTCATCGCGCCAGTTTTTGCTCAGCACCTCGCCGCCGACCCCGACCGCGAACAGGAACACCACTCCGCTCCAGGTCCACCAGCCGCCGAGCAGGATGCCGGCCATGGTCAGTGGGATCCAGATCCAGTGTATGTAGGCAAAACGCAGATACTTCCACATGGTCAAGTTCTCCTCCGCCGCAGGCGACAGGGCTATTGTGGCGCAAAACGGGCCGAAATTGGACTACCGCCGGGATTTTGCAGGGTCGCGCCGCAGCCGGCGGCGCCATTCAGAAATCATTGAGGTATTGCCAGTCCGTGCCGCGCATGACCAGGCGGTGGCGCGGGCCCGGCGCGTCCAGGTCGAGGGTGTCATAGCCGGCATCTTCGCTGTACAGCGCACAGCGGCCGTCGGGCAATTTCGCGAGGCGTGGCACAAAGCGCTGAATGTCGGTCGCGCCGACGTGCTCGCGCAGTTCCTGGCTGGTCCTGAACGCCTTGAAGCGCAGCAGGGTCACGAACGTCGGGCCGGGCAAGCTCAGCTCGCCGGACAGGTGTTGCCGAAGCGCGTCTGGTGCGGACATCCAGCGGTGGTCAACAATTTCCGAGGCGTCGATGCGGACTTGCGCCTCGGCTTCGATTGCGGCCGCGAAGAACCAGGTGGCAAAGCGCTTCGGCAGCTCCAGCGGGGTGGTCCAGTGCGCAAACGGCAGCAGGGCGCCGTCGTCGATATGCAGGCCGGCTTCTTCCATTGTTTCACGTGCCGCCGCGCGCCTGGCGGTGGTCAGTTCAGCGTCGGGCTCGGTACTGCCGTCGGCCTTATCGACGCGGCCGCCGGGGAATACCCAGGCGCCGCCGTGGAACACGACTTTTTCATTGCGGCGCAGGAGCAGTACTTCAAGTGACTCGGCGCCGTCGCGAACGATGAGGACCGAAGCCGAAGGCCTCGCCGGTGCAGGTTGATTGGGCATACCCCATGTTAAATCATGCCGCGTGGGGCCGGATAGACGTGGCCGCCACCCTGTAACGCGTGTGAATCAATCCGCAATTACCGCGCTGAGTCACTGGACAAGCAGCACAACGGGGTTAGGATTGAAACGCCCGTATAAAAAAAGATTATGCCCGTGTACGAAGAATTCTACGGTCTGAAGGCCAAACCGTTCAGCCTGCTGCCCGATCCGGCCTACCTGTTCGAGAGCCGCAAGCACCAGCTCGCGTTGTCGATCCTGGATTACGCGGTGAGTAACCAGCTCACCCTGTCGGTGGTTACCGGCGAGGTGGGATCAGGTAAAACCACCCTGGTCCGCCAGTTGTTGAATCAGCTTGGCGACAGCGTCACGGTCGGCCTGATCTCGAACACCCACAGCGGGTTCGGAAACCTCATGCAGTGGGTGGCGCTGGCGTTCGACCTGCCCTTCAAAGACAAGGACAAGATCGAGCTGTACCACGATTTTGTCGAGTTCCTGGTGGCGGAGTACGGCGCCGGCCGGCGCGTGATCCTGATTGTCGATGAGGCGCAGAACCTGGATCCGCAAACGCTGGAAGAGCTGCGCCTGCTGACCAACGTCAACGCCGATGACCACACCCTGATGCAGCTGCTGCTGGTCGGACAGCCGGAACTGCATGACGTGCTCAAGCGCCACGAGTTGCGACAACTTGCGCAACGCATCAACGTCATGGCCAGGCTCGAACCGCTCGACGAAAAGGAAACCGCGGCCTATGTTCGCCACCGCGTACAGGTGGCGGGTGGCGATCCGCAACTGTTCCACAAAAACGCCTTGCGACTGATCTACTCGAACAGCGGCGGTATTCCGCGGGTCATCAACACGCTTTGCGAACTGGCCCTGGTGTATGGTTTCGCCGACGGCAAAAAAGTTATCGACGCGGTCATGATTGCGGATATCGCCCGGGATCGCATCGATACCGGTTTGTATGGCACTGAAGTTTACGACGCCCGCTCGTTGCGCAAGCCGCGCCGGCCGCAGGTCGCTGCCGCTGAAGTCGAAAAACCAACCGGCGAAAACACACCCGCGCAGGCATCGCCGGTGTCCGCTACCGAAGCGAGAAAAATCGTCGACCTTGTCGTTGACCCGGAGCGCGGTCCGCGCTCGCGCGTCAAGTAAAAGCGGTCGATCAGGCCTGCTTGCGGTATGCGCCGCCGGGGTGCCTGGCGGGCAGGCGCGCGTCGCCGAACAGTTTCTCGCGCAGTGGACCGGGGCGGTACTCGCACTGCATCAACCCGCGTGCCTTGAGGATCGGAGCGATTGCGTCGATGAAGTCGACGAACGTACCGGGCGTGGTGGCGTAAATCAGGTTGAATCCGTCCGCGCCCTTGTCCGCCAGAGCCTGCAACCGGTCGGCGATCTGTTCCGGCGCACCAACCAACCATTGCCCGCTGAACTGACGCCGGGCCAGATCGCCGAACGTCCAGTTCCGATCCGGTGCGCTGTCGAGCAAGGTTTTGACGGTGCCGGCGACAGCGTTGAAGTCGAAGTCCTTAATCGGCCGTTCGAGATCGATCGTCGCAAGGTCGACACCAAGGTGGCCGCTCATGTGCGCCAGGCCACCTTCCAGTGACAAGGTGTGACGAAAATCGTCGGCCTTGGCCTGCGCTTCGGTTTCACTACCGCCGACGATGATCGACAGCGGCAGGATGATCCTGATGTCGTCCTTGCGGCGGCCGTAACGTTCGGCGCGGGCACGGATATCGGCCGCGACCGCGGCGCTGTCGTTACCGAGTACGAAGGCACATTCGGCATGACGAGCGGCGAATTCACGGCCGCGCGCCGAGACGCCGGCCTGGTACAGCAGCGGCGTGCGCTGCGGCGAGGGCTCGCACAGGTGCGGCCCCGGGACCTGGTAATACGGACCGACGTGGTCGATACGATGGACTTTGTCCGCGTCCGCGTAGATACCGCGCTCCCGATCGCGAACCACGGCATCGTCCTCCCAGCTCGCTTCCCACAGTTTGTACAGCACGTCGAGATAGTCATCGCCACGTTCGTAGCGGTCGTCGTGGCGCGGCAGATCGGTAAAACCGAGGTTGCGCGCGGCGCTGGGCAGGTAAGAGGTAACGATATTCCAGGCCACACGGCCGTTGGTCAGGTGATCGAGGGTTGAAGCGCGGCGCGCGAAATTGAACGGGTGTTCCGCAAGTATCGAACCGGTGAATGCGAAGCCGAGGTTCTCAGTGGCGTGGGCCATGGCCGGAATGAGCAGGGTCGGATCGTTGACCGGGATCTGCATGGCTTCTCGAATGGCGGTTTCCGGCCCGCCCTTGTAGAGATCATAGGCGCCGACCACGTCGGCCAGAAACAGGGCGTCGAAACAGGCCTGCTCAAGGATTTCCGCGAGTTCGATCCAGGGTGCGAGCGACGCGTATTCGAGTGCGCGCGTGTCGGTGCGGCGCCACAGGCCGTGATGAAGGTGGGAAACGCAGTTCATCGAGAACGCGTTGAATACCAGTGGTCGGTTCGGTTTCATAAACGCATCGCTCTACAAGCACCGCCCCGGCTGGTTTCAATGCAGCTGCGGTTGGTAAATGGTGGCGTTCCAGATCGCGGCGATGACTTCGGCGACTTTCTGCGGATCGTCGGGATCGGGACGCAGGATGTTGGCCGTGCCGACCGCGTTGTTCATCAGGATCAGGGCGCTCGCCACCCGCTGCGGGTCATCGATGCTGGAGCGGCCGAGGGCAACCTGGCGGCGGATGAACTCCGCGGTTTTGTCGATGTAATAGTTCACCACGCTGTTCTGCCACTGATCGAAAACCCGGCGGTTGCCGCTCGCGGCCTGAGCGATTGCACCGACGCTCTTGTGGTGGAGATGGAACACTTCGAACATCGTCGTCAGGTGCTTGAGCAAAGTAGCGCGGTAGTCTTCCTCGGCATCGTAGTGACCTTCGAGCAGGGGATCGACCGCAGCCCTGACCTCGCCTTCGAAGTGCAGGAGTAGATCGAGCGCCAGTTCGTCGAGCGAGGAAAAGTAGTGATAGAACGCAGAGCGCGTCATGCCGGCTCGACGGGTGACTTCCTCAACGGTTAGCGCGGCAAAATCCATGTCGTCCAGGGCGGCCGCAACGGCCGCTACAATTTGCCCGCGAGCCTCTGCGGGGGTACGACGTATTCTCTGATTTTTCAAAAGGATAGTGTCTCTCTGGTGGCGCCATGCGGCACCGACGCCGGGACCTGTCAGTATAGCTGCCGGTGGCCTCTATTGACAGTACGTCAATAAGGATTTAGCTTATTGACACTACGTCAATAATATTCTCGGGGAGTTTCGATTATGACGATGCAGGCCCAGATCCAACCAGGCTGGTCACAGCGCGGCGCGCAACCCGCGATCGCGATCATCGGTGCAGGCATGTCCGGTATCGCCGCGGTGGTGAAATTGCGCAAAGCCGGCTATACCGATTTGACGGTTTATGAGAAAGCCGATCGAGTCGGCGGCACGTGGCGCGAAAACACCTACCCCGGGTTGTCCTGTGACGTGCCGTCGCGCTGGTATTCGTTCAGTTTCGCCATGAAACCTGACTGGAGCCATCGCTTTTCCTATGGCCCCGAGATCCAGGCCTATATGGAGGAGGTAGCGGACAAGTTCGACGTCAACAGCGTGGTGCAATTCAACACGCCGGTTTCCGACCTGGTGTACGAAGCGCCGCGCTGGCGGCTGACTACCGCCGACGGCCAGCAACGTTATTTTGATATCGTGATCTCCGCTACCGGCGTTCTGCATCACCCGGCCTTTCCTGACATTCCCGGCCTCGAAACGTTCGCCGGAGAAAAATTTCATTCCGCACAATGGGATCACACGGTTGAACTGCGCGGCAAACGGGTCGGTATCATCGGCACCGGCTCGACCGCGGCGCAGATTGTCGGCGCGATCACCGACAAAGTCGGCGAAATGCACGTTTTTCAACGTACGCCGCAATGGATGGCGCCGTTGCCGCAGAAAAAGTATTCCAAACTTTGGCAGCGCGCGCTGAAGGCGATGCCGTTTCTGCAGAAACTCGGCTATCACTACTACTATCAGCTGATGCTGCGCACCTTCGCGGCAGCTACCGTCGGCAACAAACCCATGCAGCGCCTGCTGAGCTGGATCTGCCTGAAGAATCTCGAAAAGAATGTCGCTGATCCGGTGTTGCGCAAGAAACTCACGCCCGCCTACCAGGCGGCCTGCAAGCGGCTGATTTTCTGTTCCGAATTCTACCCTGCGATCAGCCGCGACAACGCCCACCTGATCACCGAAAGTATCGAGTGCATTACCGACGAGGGTGTGCGCACCAGCGATGGCAAATTACACGAACTCGACGTGCTGGTACTGGCGACCGGTTTCGACCCCGGTTCGTTTATCCTGCCGACGAAGGTGACCGGTGAGGGCGGGCGCGACCTGGCCGATTTCTGGGACGGCGTGCCGCGCGCTCACCGTGCGCTGGCAATGCCCAACTTCCCGAATTTCTGGATGCTCGAGGGACCGACCGGGCCGGTCGGTAACCTGTCCCTGATCACGATCAGCGAAAATCAAATTGATTACGTGATCTCGATGCTCGACAAGATGAAGCGTGACGGGCTGGAGGCCATCGCGGTCGAGGAATCCGCGTTTACGGCTTACAACGACGCGATGCGCAAGCAGATGCCCAACACGGTGTGGATCACCGGTGGCTGCACGAGCTGGTACATGGACAAAACCGGCATGCCCAACCTCTACCCGTTCAAACCGCGGCGCTACCTTGATGACATGCAGCAGCCCGATTTTTCCGAATACCGCCTCATGCACAAGGTGAAACGCGCATCACCGCTGGAAGCCGCGGCCTGAGCCGCGGCCGCCGAGTTCTCCCGCGCGACTAAATTAGGTGTGCGGAATAACAAGACACGCACGCCACGAATCGTGTCCGAAGTTTTCGCACGCCTGTTTAGTTTTCTTCGTCGGCGTAGCGCGCGCGGCGCTGGATCCTTGCGCTGTACATCTGTAGCAGGCGGCGGTCATCGGCGTAATCGGGAATTGACGTGAGGTCGCTTTCGCGCTCGAACAATTCGGCGCAACGCTGAAAATCCTGCTCGATGCGGGCGTACACGCGTCGCGATGTGTCGCGCTCGGCCAGCAGCGCCGTCAGTGCGGCCGCGCAGGCCAGCGCACGACTGGCGAGGTCATCGGCGCTGCGCGTGTAGATGAATACGGCGCTGGCGAGCATGACAAACTTTGCCTCGGTGCGCCCGAACTGGCGTATGGGTTCGAATTCGAACACCGCGTCGCGGGCAATCGGGGTATATTCGAAGCGTGCGTAACCCTGGCTGATAGCGGCAAGAAACGCGGGCCTTTCGCGGTGCCGCAGATGCACGCCATCCGCGCGTGGGTCGACGACCACGCCGCGCGCGCGACGCTTGTCGCCGCCCGGGTCATTGACCGTGATGATCAGATGGTCGACGAGACGCGAATGCGCCACCCACGACTTGTGGCCGTCGAGACACAGCTGACCGGCGTGTTCGCTGAGTGTCGTGCCGGGGTGGGCCTGCGGGTTGTGGACGTCTTCGGTGGCGGCGAACGCCGCCCACCCGCCGGCCGGCAGCCTGTCAAAGGCGTTGCGCAGGCAGGCCTGATAGCCGGCGCAGAAAACCCATGCCAACCGATCAGCCAGCGCCGCACCGGCGACCGCCATCGCGACCGGCTCGAGCTCATCCAGACCGTGCGACCGCCACAGGGTGTAGTAATCACCTTCGGTTGCGCAATCGCTCGCGCGCCAGGCTCCCTGCAGGAGCTGCTCGAGCGGGTTTAAGGTCAGCTCATGCATGTCCGCTGCGGGTGCGCCAGTAGTTCTTTTTCATTTCGCGATGTCGCCATCTACATCCTGCCCATGCATGGCACTTCGGCGCCAGACTCGGGTACCTGTCGAGAGCGGTGTTTGGTCCGTCGCTCTCGTTACCCTCGATCATAACCGCACCGGCGCCGCGCCGCGTCAGCACGTCCGTGTACGAATGCGGGAATTATTCCGCTCGCGGGCTATCATAAACACAGGAACCCGGCACGCAACGAGGCGATGAGCGAAGTAACCATCCTCTATGACGGCGATTGCCCGGTGTGCAGCCGTGTTGCAGCGATGCAGCACCTCCACCGGCGTTTCGATCGCGTCGAACTCGTCGACGCGCGATCGGCGCCAGGGCTGGTTGCCGACTACCGCCGCCGCGGTTTCGAAATCAACGACGGGTTCATCATCGACGAGCACAATGGCCGGGTCCATTTCGGCGCCGAGGCGATGGCCTATATCGCCGCGGCCGAGCGCGGCTTGCCGAAATCGGTGCTGATGCTGCCGTTCGTGTCGCGACGCTTCGGTGCGGCGGTCTACCCGGCGCTGAAATTCGGGCGGCGCGTGCTGCTCAAATGCCTGGGCATTTCTCCGCGGATCGACTGATCGATGCGAACGCCGGTGACGGCTCTTTCGAGGGTTCGATGAACCAGCGCAGGTTGCGCGGCGCGTCGCGGTAGGCGACCGCGGCGATGTACGCGTCGCTTGCGTAGTGGTGCAGACTCCAGCGTACGGCCTCAGCTTCGTCGTCGGCGACGCTGATCAGGCGCGGACGCGGCCGGTCCTGCAGCGACACCTCGAAACTGTTGAGCGCGACCCGCAAACCTTTGCCGCTGGCCTTGAGAATAGCTTCCTTGCGCGTCCAGCACCGGTAGAACGCCTGCACTCGTTGTGCGCCGCTGAGCGCAAGGATAGTGCGACGCTCGGCGGGACAGAAAAAGCGCCGGGCGACGCTTTCGAGATCGTCGATTGCCGCGCAATGTTCGATATCCGCGCCGATTTCGCTGTGGTAGCTGATCGCCAGCAGGGCGTATTGGTGAGAGCGCGAAAAGTTGAAATACAGGCGTGACCTGCCGGGCGTGCCGGCCAGACAGGGTTTGCCGTTGTCATTTTCTGCAAATATCAGCGCGCGCGGATCCTTGTCGAGGTAGCGCGCCAGGATCCTTCGACAGGCGGCGTGGGCGAGGATCCAGCGTTCGGCGACGGTCGCGAAGGCGAACCGCGCGGCGCGCTCCAGTTCGGCGTCACTGAGTACGGCGCGGGCGCGCGCCAGGCCCTCGGCGTCCGCGTGCAAGCCGATAAGCCAGGCGTGATCGCTGTTTTTGCCGGTCAATATGGCCGCCGCCGTGTCCCGCGCCAGCGTGTCCGGCTAGCCGGCGTCGATGGCCCGCAGGCGGGCGTCCGGGATGATCGCTGCGTTGGCGTCGTGGACAAAGCAATACGGGTTGCGCGGATCGGCAGCGCTTGTTTCGATCGTGGTCGGTGTGCCGATGCCGAGTTCGCCGGCATACGCGAGCAGTATCTTGAGCGTAACGTGGTCTTCCAGGCCCCAACCGGTGGAGTCGAATACCGTCAAGCGGCTGCGGGCATCGCGGTAACGGTCGGCCGACTGCACCAACTGCACCAGGTCGGGGCCGATTTCGGCGTTCGTCAGTCGCTGGCATTCGCCTTCTTTTTGCGCCTGCTCAACTACGTCCGGACACACCAACGCGCGCTTCAGCAGGCTCAATGGCAGCTCGCACTTACCCGGAAAATCAGACCCCACGGCATTGATATGCAGGGATCCGCGATGCACGCCATCGCTGACCACGGGCTCGGCATCGATTGCGACAGAGGTAGCGGTGACAAGAATGTCCGCCGCCGCCAGTACCTGTGCCGCACTGACCGGCACAAAGCTGAGTCCATCGAGACCCAGACCGCGAGCACGGGCGGCGAAACTGGCGCTGGTGGTCGGCTCGGTATCGAACAGGTACACGGTGTCGAGGTCGAAGCTGCGCCGCAGGCCATGCAGATGGGCAAGCGCCTGTGCACCGCAGCCAATGAACCCGATGCTGCGCGCGTCCGGCGGGGCGAGGATCCGGCTTGCCACCACCGACGCTGCCGCCGTACGCAACGCCGTGGCGAAGGTGCCGTCAACCAGTCCACACAGGTGTCCACTGCGTGGGTCAAACGCAAGCAAGGTCGAAAGGATAGTCGGCAGGCCATGGCTTTGCGCGTTGTGCGGGTGGTAACTGACGACCTTGAGCGTCGCGCTGCGCCCGGCTTCCAGGGTCGGCATCCATTCGAGTAACCCGACTTCCGGTTCGCGGTAATAAAACCCTTCGCGCACCGCTACCGTGTATCGTTCCGGCGTAAATGAACTACACGCGTCGTGCAGGGCACTTACAACGTCGTCGAACAAGGTATCGAGTCCGACCCGACGCACGAGCGTCGCGAGGTCCTTCGCGCTCAGGATCAGAGACTGCATGACGATGCCGGATTTCGTGGATACATTGTGTTGAGTGTCCGCGCGCCCGTATGTGGTTCGCCGTTGTCGTCGATCCCGGCTGCCAGCGCACGCGTCACGATGTCATCGTTGCGCCGCGATCGCAATGTCTGACGGGTAATTATGGGAAAGTTCACACAAATTTACCGTGGCAGCACCGGTCGCGCACGGAAAGCCGCTGCTACACTAGTATGTCGTCTACACCGGAACCTGCCGGCGGCGGGCGGTCTTACCCGCAACTCACAAGGTACGCTGAAATTATCTTGAACCCGCGTCCAGTTTCCCGACCGCCGAGGCCCAACCCGCTGCGCGCGCCGTGGTTATTGATCGTGACCGCTGTGCTGTTCGGCAGCATCGGTGTCGCCCACGCCCATAAGCTCGGCCAGAGTTACCTGTTCCTGCAGCTCGATGGCGAACGCGTCGGCGGCCGCCTGGAAATCACCACGGCCGATCTGAACCTCGCGCTGGATCTTGGACTGCCCACTGACGGCAGCGCCACGGGCGATAATCTTGCAGCGCATACTGCCGCCATTCATGCCTACTATCGTGAGCGCGTTGCGTTTGCGCTTGAAGGACGCACGGCAACACTTGAATTCGGGCCGATTCGGTTCCTCCCGACCACCGAAGCGCAGTACGTCGTGCTCGAATTCGCACTTCCCAACCAGCCACGGCCGCCTGCTGCGATCGATGTGCGCTACGAAGTGCTGTTTGACGAACAACCGCAGCATCGCGGTCTGCTGGTGATTGAGCGCAATTGGCAGACCGGTACGTTTGACAATGAAACCAATATCGCGCTGGTTTTCGCACCGAACGCGACCACGCAGACGCTGGATTTATCCCAGGGGTCGACGTGGCGCGGTTTCGTGGCCATGGTTTCGCTTGGCACGCACCACATCTGGATCGGGATCGATCACATTCTTTTCCTCGTCGCGCTGCTGTTGCCCGGCGTACTGCAGCGATCCTCGAGTCATTGGCGAGCGCTGCCATCGGCGCGGCCGGCGCTGATCTACCTGATCAAAATCGTGACCCTGTTTACCGTCGCGCATACCATCACGCTCAGCTACGCCACCCTGGGCACGGTCGAACTATCATCGCGATTCGTCGAATCGGTGATCGCGGCGTCGATCGCCATCGCGGCGTTCGACCTGCTGGTGCCCATCTTCCATGGCCGCATCGGCTGGGTAGTATTCGTGTTCGGGTTGTTCCACGGCTTCGGTTTCGCCAGCGTGTTGTCCGAGATCGGCATTCCGGCCGGCTACCTCGTACACTCCCTGCTGGGATTCAATCTCGGCGTCGAGCTCGGCCAGCTGGCCATCGTTGCGGCCGTCTTTCCTGTGATTTACTTGATCCGGGCCAGCGATCTGTACCTGAAGGTCGTGGTGCCGGGCGGCGCTGTTGTCCTGATCGTCATTGCCGTCTATTGGTTCGTAGAACGCGCATTCGAAATCAACCTGCCGGCTGGCGCGCTGCTGCAACGCCTGCTTGTGCTGTTCGGCTAGCGCGCCGCCATGGATTTCAACTGGACCGAAGCCCAACTCGCGCGCCAGGCGGCGGTGCAACAATTCGCCGCGACCAGGCTCACGCACGAAGTCGACGTCGACGATCACCTGAGTCGCTTTCCGCAGGAAAAATGGCGCGCCTGCGCCGAGTTCGGCATCCAGGCCATGTCGTTACCGACAGCCTATAGTGGATTTCCGGACACCGATTTTCTAACCGCAATCCTGGCCATGGAAGGTTTCGGCTATGGCTGCCGTGACAACGGTCTGGCGTTTGCCCTTAATGCGCAGATGTGGACGGTACAACTGCCCATCGTGCAGGCCGGCAGCGAAGCGTTGAAAGCGCGCTTTCTTCCGCCACTCGCCGCCGGTGACATGATCGGTTGCCATGCCATTACCGAAGATGACACCGGCTCCGACGTGTTCAGCCTGGCGACCCGCGCGACAGCATGTGACGGCGGCTATGTCCTGAACGGCAAAAAGCGCTATGTCTCACTTGGCCCGGTGGCAGACGTCGCGTTGGTTTTCGCGAGTACCGATCCGTCGGTTGGCAAATGGGGGATCAGTGCGTTCCTGGTCGAAACTGCGTCCGCCGGCTGCCGGGTCGGCGTCAATCGCGAGAAGATGGGCCTGCGTAGTGTGCCGTTCGGCGAATTGATATTCGAAGACTGCCTGGTGCCGGTCGCGCAACGGCTCGGGGCGGAGGGGGCCGGTGTCAGCCTTTCGAACGGGTTCCTGGAATGGGAGCGATGCAGCATCCTTGCCAGCCAACTGGGCGCGATGGCCAGACAGCTCGACGAAACTATCGCGTACGCACGCAAGCGCCACCAGTTTGGTCAGGCCATCGGTAAATTTCAGTCCGTATCCAACCGTATCGTTGATATGAAGTTGCGCCTCGAAACCGCTAGGCTGCTGTTGTACAAAGTCGCCTGGCTCAAAATGTCCGGGCGCAGCGCGATCGCGGAGGCGGCCCTGCTCAAGCTGCATATCAGCGAAAGTTTTACCCAGTCGAGTCTCGATGCAATCCGCGTCCACGGCGGCGAGGGTTATGTCAGCGAGGCCGGCATCGAACGCGATTTGCGCGACGCGGTTGGCGGCTTGATCTACGCCGGAACCTCCGATATCCAGCGCAATATCGTCGCCCGCATGCTCGGGTTGTAGAAACCGGCGGCGGACAGACGACGATCATGATAACGCTTATTTACCATGCCCCAGATTACGTCGCGGAACGCACCCCCGAACGACCGGCGATCAAGTTTCTCGAGCAATCCCTGAGCTACGGTGACCTGGCCGCGCGATCCAATGCGCTCGCCCATATCCTCGTCGATGCCGGTGTGACGCGCGGCGAACCGGTCGGCATTTACATGGACAAATGCATCGACACGGCGGTCGCCCTGTACGGGATCATGAAGGCGGGCGCAGCATACGTGCCACTCGACCCGGCCGCGCCGCCGGCCCGCAGCGCCGAAATCGCGCGCAGCTGTGGCATGCGTTGCGTCGTTACAGGGGAACACAAAGCAAGCAGGCTGGCCCAGATCGCTCAAGGATGCGCACTCGAGGCGACCGTCGGATTGGCCGCTGCGACGGGCGAGGGTTTGCGTAACTACACGCCGAGCGAAGTTCGCGGCGCGCTGACTGCCGCGCCGCCACGGCGCAAAATTATCGAGCAGGACCTCGCTTACATCATGTATACCTCCGGTTCGACCGGTGCGCCCAAGGGTATGATGCACACCCATGCCAGCGGCCTGAGTTTCGCACGCTGGGCTGCGCACGAGTATCGGTTCCACGCCGAGGACGTGCTCAGCAACCACGCGCCGCTGCATTTCGATCTCTCGATCATGGATTTTTTTTCGGCCGCACTGGCAGGCTGCGCGACGGCGATTGTTCCCGAGGCTTACACGCGTTTGCCGGCGAGCTATTCACAGCTGATCCAGGATCAGGGCATTACGGTGCTGTATACCGTGCCGTTCGCGCTGATCCAGTTGCTCCTGCGCGGTGCGCTGGAACAACGTGATCTGAGCGCGCTGCGCTGGGCGATATTCGGTGGCGAACCGATGCCGCTCAAACACCTGCGCGCATTACGTGAGGTTCTGCCGTGGGTCAGCTTTGACAACATCTACGGCCCGGCGGAAGTCAATGGCGTGACCCATTACACGGTTCGTGATCTGGCCATGGACGCGGACAGCATCCCGATTGGCCCGATTGCCGACACCGCTGAGGCCCTGATCGTCGATGAGCAGGACCGCGAGGTACCGCCGGGGGTCGACGGCGAACTGCTGGTGCGTTCACCGACCATGATGCGCGGCTACTGGGGCCGACCCGAACTCAATGAACGCGCGTTTTATCGTCGCGAGCGCATTGCCGGGCACGAGGAAGTGTTTTATCGCACCGGTGATGTGGTGCGTGAGGATCACAGCGGTCTGCTATGGTTTCTCGGGCGCAAGGATCGCCAGGTCAAGGTGCGTGGTTATCGAGTGGAACTTGACGAAATCGAGGCCGCCTTGAGCGCCATCGCGGTGGTCGAAGAGGCTGGCGTTTTTGTCGTAAGCGACGCCGATGGCGGCGGTGAGATCCACGCCGCCGTAACGCTCAAAGGCGACGCCGGGGTCGATAGCGGCGATCTGACCAGCGAACTGAAACGCGCGCTGCCGTGGTATTCCGTGCCGAGTTCCATCGAGCTGCGCAAGGTGTTTCCGCGCACCTCCAGCGGTAAAATCGACCGCCGCGCGCTGCGCGAAGCGTATTCGTCCACAACCACCAACCGCGTCTGAGCGAGGAGCGAGCGTGAATATCAGGGACACCATCGCTGCTTTTATCCACGACGAGCTGCTCGAAGGTCCGCACGTGGTCGGCGACGACGATATGCTGCTCAATGACGGGGTGGTCGATTCGCTCGGTATGGTGCGCCTGGTCGGTTACCTCGAGGAGACCTACGGGTTCGAGATCCCGCCACAGGATTTCAGTATCGAGTACTTCCGTTCGATCAACACCATCGCCGCCTACGTCGCGCAGCGCAGCCACGACTAGACGGACATGGAAGATCAAGCGTCCATGCGGCTGACTCGAGCGCAGGAACTGATCTGGACCGGGCAGCGACTGCAGCCTGACGACCCGCTGTACAACATGGTGCTTGCCTTTCATATCGGTACGGCGCTTGACGCCGATGCCTTCGAGCGGGCGTTTCGCGCCCTGCTGCAGGGCTGCGGTGCGATGCGTACGGTCATCGACGAAGACGCCGGGGAGTCGCGCCAGCGCGTCCTCGAAACGATGGATTTCGCCCTCGAAACCGTCGACTTCTCCAGCCGCCGTGATCCGCGCGAGGCCCTGGCCGCATGGCTGGAGGCCCGCGCGCGGCGCCCGTTCGACTACGCGCGTCGCCTGTTCGATACCGCACTGTTGTACCTTTCCGCGCAGGAATCGGTGTGGTATTTCAACCAACACCACGTCGTCACCGATGCCTGGTCGGTATCGGTGATTTTCCGCCATATGAGCGCGCTGTATCAGGCCGCCAGGTCCGGCCTCGAAACGCCGACGCCTGCGCTGCCTCCCTACCGCGACTATGTCGAGTACGAACGACGTCACCAGGACTCGCGGGCGTGCCGGCGCGCGCGCGAATACTGGCGCGCCAAGGGCGATCTGAGCGGTCCGGTGCCGCAGTTTTATCGGCGCCCGGCGCCGACCCGCAGCGGCCGTACCCGGCGCTACGCGGTAGCGCTTGGTGCAGACCGCTCGCGAGCGATTCGAGCGCTCGCCGAAGCGCCGGCGTTTCGCGCCTTCAACAGCGACCTGGCGCGCTTTCAGATTTTTTTTACCGCGCTCGCGGTCTACCTGTACCGGATCACCGGCGTTGGTGAGGTGGTGATCGGCACGCCGGCGCACAATCGATCGAGCAAGTCGTTCAAGCAGACCGCTGGCCTGTTCATCGAAATCTTCCCGTTGACGCTCACCCTCAGCGCCGACGACACATTCGCGAGCGTGTACCAGCAGGTCGCGCGCGAGGCACGGGCATTCCTGCTCAACGCGCAGCCCGGCGCAAGCGGTTTTGACCAGGTCCGCGGCATTAACGTGGTACTGAATTACATCACCGCCGAGTTCGGCGAGTTCGATGCGCATCCGACCACCGCCGAGTGGGTGCATGCGGGCTATGGCGATCGCAACCACGTGTTGCGTCTGCAGGTGCACGATTTCGACCAGGCCGACGTTTTCGGGCTGTTTCTCGATCTCAACGAGGACAGCTTCAGTGTCGATGACGCGGATGCCGCGCGGCGGCACCTGCTCGCCATCATTGACGCATTTGTTGACCAACCTGAAGGTTCGATAACCGCCGTAAATCTCCTTGACGCCGCGGCCCGCCGCGCCCTGCTCTCCGTCGCGCGAGGGCGGATCCAGACCTCCGCAGATCGGACGCTGACCCTGGGCGCGCGTTTCGAGCACTGTGCAGCGCGCCATCGTGATTTGCCGGCGCTCGAATGTGACGGCGTGGTATGGAACTACGGCAGCTTGAACAGCGACGCCAACCGTCTCGCGCACGAATTGCGTGCGCGCGGCATCGGCGCGGGCGACGTGGTTGCGCTTGGCATGCGCCGCTCTGCCGAGGCAGTGATCGCAATGCTAGCGGTGATCAAATGCGGTGCGGCGTACCTGCCGCTGTCCACGAACGATCCCGGCGCGCGTCGCGCGCACTGCGTTGCGGACGCCGGCGCGCGACTGTGGCTGGTCGATTCCGCCGCGGGCCAGCCGCGTGACGAACGCTGGGCGACCGAGGTCTACGCGGATTTCGCGCGCGCCGCGGCGGGGCGTCCCGATAGCAATCCGGCGCCTGTAGTAACGGCCAACGATCGTGTCTACGTCATCTACACTTCGGGGTCGAGCGGTGCTCCGAAAGGCGTTGCCGTGACCCACGCCAATGTTGTCAATTATCTCGACTGGGCGGAGCGTCAGTATGTGCGCGGCGCGCAGCTGACCTTTCCCCTGTTCACGGCCATGGCTTTCGATCTGACGGTAACGACGTGTTTCCTGCCGTTGCTGAGCGGCGGGCGGGTACTGGTCTACCCGGAACTCGAGGGCGGCCGCGACATCGTCTTACGACGGGTGATCGAGGACAACCGCGCCGATATCATCAAGCTTACGCCCGCGCACCTGGCGCTGTTGCAAGCGATGGATCTGACTCATTCGCGGCTGCGGGTCATGATCCTCGGCGGCGACGACCTGAAAACCGATGTTGCGCGTACGGTTTCGAAATATTTCAACGACGAGATTGAGATCTACAACGAGTACGGGCCGACCGAGGCGACCGTCGGATGCATGATCCATCGTTTCGACCCGCATGCCGATACGGATATCTCGGTACCGATAGGCCGCCCGATTGACGGCGCGACAATCTACGTTCTGGACAGCAGGCTTGGTCTGCAGCCGCGCGGTGTCGCTGGCGAAATCGCGATAGGCGGCGCCGGGGTCGCGTTGGGTTATCTCGGCCGCGATGAGGAAACCGCGGCCCGCTTCGTTGACGATCCGTTCAATCGTGGTGGGCGTATGTATCTCAGCGGCGACCTGGCTCGATGGAACGCCGACGGCCGGCTCGAATATCTTGGACGCATCGATCAACAGGTCAAGGTCAACGGGATCAGGATCGAGCTGGGCGAAATCGAAAGCGTCCTCGCCGCTTATCCGGGGCTGCGTGAAGCGGTGGTGATTGCCGACGACCGCGAAGCACGGGCGCAGGAAATCGAGTACTGCGTGCATTGCGGTCTCGCCTCCAATCATCCCGATGCCGATCTCGACGGCGCCGGGGTGTGTGGCATCTGCCGCCGTTTCGCCCGCGAGCGCGAACAGGCGATGCGCTATTTCGGCGACCAGCAGGACCTCGAGAACATCGTTGCCGAAGTGCGGGCAGCGACACCGCGCACGCCGGACTGCATGATGCTGTTGAGCGGCGGCAAGGACAGTACCTACGCGCTGTGCCAGCTTGTCGATCTCGGTCTGACGCCGCTGGTCTTTACCCTCGACAACGGCTACATCTCCGATGGGGCGAAAGACAACATCCGCCGGGTGGTCGATAAACTCGGACTCGAACTGGTCAGTGCCACCACGCCCGCGATGGACGCTATCTTCGTCGACAGCCTCAAGCGTCACAGCAATGTCTGCAATGGCTGCTTCAAGACCATATACACGCTGTCGATGAATCTCGCTCACGAACGCGGCATACGCCACATCTTTACCGGACTTTCGCGCGGACAGATCTTCGAGACCCGGGTCGCCGATCAGTTTCGGCAGAAAATTTACGATCCTGCTGAAATCGATCGCAATATCATCGAAGCACGCAAGATTTATCATCGCATGCACGACGCGGTATCCGCGGCGCTCGACGTCTCGCTGTTCCGATCCGATCGCGTGTTCGAGGAAATCAAGTTTGTCGATTTCTACCGCTACTGCGACGCGACCCTGGGTGACATGCTCGATTATCTGCAGCACGGCGCGCCCTGGGTCCGTCCGGCGGACACCGGGCGTTCGACAAATTGTCTGATCAATGAGGCCGGCATCCACGTACACAAAACCGAGCGCCGGCATCACAACTACGCCTTGCCTTATAGCTGGGATGTGAGGCTCGGCCACAAGGAGCGCAACGCCGCCCTCGCCGAACTCGATGACGATATCAACATCGAAAACGTCAGACGCATACTCGCGTCTATCGGCTACCACCATCAAGAAGCGTCCGCAGCGACCCGTCGGCACATCGAGCTGATCGCTTATTACGTCGCCGATGACGAGCTGGATCGCGGCCGCCTGCTGGAGCACCTCGGCGCGCGATTGCCGTCGGAATACCTGCCGCGCCATTTCGTACGGCTGGAGGCCGTGCCGTTGACCGGGAATGGCAAACTCGATCGCGCACGCCTGCCGGCGCCGCAGTATGCCCGCACCGGTCTGGATACAGAATTTGTCGCGCCGGTCAGCCGTAACGAACACCTGCTCGCCGGCATCTGGTGTGAAGTTTTCGGTCTTGCCCGCATCGGCATCAATGACAATTTTTTTGACCTCGGCGGCGACTCGATTCTCAATATTCAGATTGTCGCGCGAGCCCGGGCCGCGGGCCTCGAACTGACGCCGCAGGATCTGTTTGACTTTCCGACCGTGGCCGCGGCGGCCGCGGTATGCCGCGACGTTCCCACGACGTCCGCAACACAGGGACCTGTCGAAGGTGAGGTTGAGCTGCTGCCGATGCAACGGCGCTTTTTCGAACTCGCTGAGGACCCGCCGCCAGCGCTGAGTCAGGTTGCCGTGGTCGAAGTCGACGCGGGTCTGGAGGTTACGGTGCTGACCCAGGCGTGGGCGCAGGTCGTGGCCCATCATGATGTCCTGCGCAGTCGTTTCGAGCGCAGGGCCAACGGTTGGCGGCAGTGTATAGACCCGCCGAGCGTCGCGGCGACGCCGATACCCGGCCCGGCACCGGGAGAAGAAAGCGCCAGCGATCTCGATGCCCTGATCGACGCAATGAACGGCACGATGGATATCGAACGCGGTCCGCTGGTGCAGTTGCGCTGGCTGCCACGCGGCGCCGATCAACCGGCTTCTCTGCTGGTAATTGCCGTGCACCACCTGCTCATCGATGGCGTGTCATGGTGGATACTGCTTGATGACCTCGAGCGAGCGTGCCAGCAGCTGGCAGCCCACGCGGCGGTGACGCTACCGCGCAAAACCACCGCGGTGGCGGATTGGGCGCTGGCGCTGGCGGCGCAGCACGCGGGCAGCGCCGGGCCAGCCGAGGCGGAGTACTGGGCACAGATTGATGCCAGTGTCATGACCCTGCGCTGCGATTACCCCGAAAGCGTGAACGACTATGCCAGCAGTACACGCTTGACGAGCAGGCTCGATCGCGAACAGACCGCGGCATTGGTCCATCAGGTGCCGGCGAGCTGGCGTGTCCAGGTGCCAGAAGTCCTGCTTGCCGGCGTGGTTCGCGTGCTGGCGCGCTGGCACGGCGGGTCGCTGCTGAAATTCGACCTCGAAGGCCATGGCCGCGAAGCCCTGGTCGAAGGTATGGATCTGACCCGCACCGTGGGTTGGTTCACGAGCATCTACCCGGTGTTGTTTGAGTGTCGCAGCGGCGAGACGCTGATTGAAACCGTCAGGCAGGTCAAGGAAAAGCTGCGTGCGGTGCCCGCCCACGGCGCCGGATACAACCTGCTTCATTACGGCGCTGAGCGCGTCTCGCGTGCCGGTTCTGCGCCGGTATTGTTCAATTATCTCGGCCAATGGGACAGGGCTACGCGCGGTGACGCGCGTGTGCGCCTGTCGGGGCCGCTGCGCGCGGTAACGGCTGCTACCGGACCGCGTCCCTACCTGCTCGAAATCAATGCGTACATTTTTGACGGTCGACTACGGCTGGACTGGTCCTATGCTGCTGATTGTTATCGGCCTTCGACCATCCAGCACCTCGCGGGCGCTGTCATTGGCGAACTGGGCGCCATCATCGAGCTTGCCGCGAGCGGCGCCGTCGCGGCCCTGACGCCCTCGGATTTCCCTGCCGCCGACGTCGACCAGGGTGAACTCGACCGCGTGCTCGCAGAGTTTGGCGAGTAGGGACGCCGGGCATATGGCAGACAGCAACATCAAGGCGATTTATCGCCTGACCCCGATGCAGGAAGGGATCCTCTACCACACCCTGCGCCGGCCCGATGAGCGCGTCTACTTCGACCAGTACAGTTGTCGTTACGAGCAGGCTATCGACCCGCAACGTCTGCGCGAAGCCTGGTGCGGGATCGTTCAGCGCCACGATGCCCTGCGTACCCTGTTCAGCTGGGAGGGACGGCAAAAACCCCTGCAGCTGGTTCGCCGGCAGGTCGACCTGCCGTGGCACGATGAGGACTGGAGCGACCTGCCGGCCGCGGACCAGAGCGCTCGTTTCGCGGCTTTCCTCGACGCTGACCGGGCGCGCGGTTTCGTACTCGAACAGGCACCGCTGCTGCGCGTTGCGTTGTTCCGTCTCGGCGCGGACTCGTGGCGCATGCTATGGAGCTTCCACCACCTCGTGGTTGACGGCTGGTCGGCTCGCCTGGTCCTGAACGAGCTCGCCGCGGCTTATGGATCGTCAGCGCGCGCGCCGGCGGCGCCGGCCTTTGAAACATTCGTGCGCTGGCTGGAGCAGCGGGATCACACGGCCGCGCACAGCTACTGGCGCTCGGCACTGGATGGTTTCGCAGCACCTACGCGGCTCGTCGATGCCGGATCCGAGGCCACGAGCGCGGGCCCGGCAGGCGCCGGGGCGACACGCTGCGAGGTGCTCGACGGCGAGCGATGGCAAGCCCTGCAGAGGCTGGCGCGCGAACAACGGCTGACTTTTTACACCATGCTCGCCGGCGCCTACGCGTGGGTACTCGCTCGCCACGCCGGCAGTGACGACGTCGTCTTCGGCACGACCAGTCACGGCCGCCCCGCCGACCTGCACGGCGCGGAATCGATCGTCGGCCTGTTCATCAACACCTTGCCGCAACGGATCGCCATCTCGTCGCAGGCCAGTCTGGGTGACTACCTGCATGCGATCCAGGCAGCACACCTGGCGGCGCGTCAATTTGAACAGACGCCGCTTGCCGAGATCCAGAAATGGAGTGCGGTGGCGCCGGGGACACCGTTGTTTGACACCATCCTGGTGGTCGAGAATTTTGCCGCCGCCGGCGACGGCGGGGGGGCGGCACTGGCGCCGAGCGAGGAAAACTACCGCGAATTCAGCCACTATCCTTTTGCCCTGCTTGCCGTGCCCGGGGCCGAACTGGAACTCATCGCGGTCTACGATCGCGCGAAGTTCGGCGACGAGTTCGTCGAGTCGCTGCTGCAGCACGTCATCGCTACGTTGGCATTCATGAACGCCGGCATGGCGCAACCACTCAAGCAGGCGCCGCCGTGTAGTCCCAACGAACAGGCGCGGCTGCTTGCGCCCGCGTTGCCGCCCGCGGCATCGACTTCGGTTCGCGGCGGGATCCATGAGCGGATTGTCGAGGTAGCCTTGCGCACACCGCAGGCGATTGCCGTGCGCGACGAACGCGGCGAGCTCAGCTACGCGGAACTTGTCGAACGCGCTGCGGTGCTGGCCACTACGCTTGCCGAGCGTGGCGTCGCCGCAGGCAACAGCGTGCCGGTGCTGATGGCGCGCGATAGCGAGGCGATTGTTGCGATCCTTGCGATCCTGTTTGCCGGAGGCGCCTACGTACCGCTGGATACGTCGCACCCACCAGCGCGCATCGCGGCCCTGCTGGCGACGCTCGCCGCTGCGGATGGTCAGGCCGGCGTGGTCGTGACGACCTCCGTCGCAGCCGCGCATGTACCGCCACCGTGGCAGGCGCTGTGCACCGATACAGCGCCTGCTTCGCCGGCCGCGGCGGCGGCCGTGGTGGCCAGTGACGCCGACACCCTGGCCTACGTGATGTTCACTTCGGGCAGCACCGGCGCTGCCAAAGGGGTGATGATTTCTCACCGCCAGCTACAGGTTGCGACAGCGGCGCGTAGCCAGGTTTATGGTCATGATCCGGCCAGGTTTCTACTTTTGTCGTCATTGGCGACGGACAGCTCGGTGGCCGGTCTGTTCTGGACGCTGACCACCGGTGGCACCCTGGTGTTGCCGCGCGCGCGGGCCGAGCAGGACATGGCCGGCCTGGTTGCACGCATCGCCAGTGAGGGGATCACCCATGTGCTGTGCCTGCCAAGCCTGCACGCGCTCATTGTCGAGCAGCTCGGCGGCGTCGCGCTGCCGGACCTGCGTAGCGTTATCGTTGCGGGCGAGGCATGTCCGGCGCGGCTGCAGCTCGAGCACTGCCGGCAACTGCCGAACACCGCTTTGTACAACGAGTACGGGCCAACCGAAGCGACGGTGTGGGCAACGATGGCGGAGCTCACCGCCGACGGCGCTGCTACCCGCGTCACCATCGGCAGGCCGCTGCCCCACGTCTCCACCTACGTCGTCGACGCGCAGCTACGGCCGGTGCCCCTCGGCGCCGAGGGCGAGTTACTGATAGGAGGCGTGTGCATCGCCGCCGGCTATGTCGGCGACGACCCGCGCAATGTTGAGAACTTCATCGACAATCCGTTCCGAGCCGAGCCGGATCCGCGCCTCTACCGGACCGGCGACCGGGTTCGCCAACTGCGCGACGGCCGCTTCGAGTTTCTTGGGCGTATCGACCACCAGGTCAAGGTACGTGGCTTTCGTATCGAACCGGAAGAAGTCGAAGCGGCGCTGCAGCAGCACGCGGACGTCGCGGAAGCGATGGTGTTCGTGGCCGATCGTGCAAGTCTGGCCCCGATTACGGACGGCGACATGGAAAAGCTGGAGACCGCGCTGACAGCGCTGCCAGATGAAATCGTATCCGCCTTGCTGGAGCGGGTTGAGGGACTCACCGAAATAGAAGTGGCTGCCGCACTCAGTGACCTTGGCGCATTCGAGCAGACTTCGACGAGCCGGGCGCAAACATGACCAGACGCTACAAAAAGACGCGGGATTTTGCGATCAGCCTCGAGATCAAACGCGAGGATTTTATCCGTCCGCCACGCGACGCGCAGCGCAACTGGCTGCTCAACCGGGCGGTCAGCGAATTGGCCGATAACCTGCTCGCGCTGGACCGCACGGCGGGCGAGCTCGTGGCCGGCAGCGATAAGCTGGTCACCGCGGACCGCGCGCAGGCTGAACTGAGCGACGAGCAGATCATGGAAGACTGGCAGATCCCGTTGATGCGCGCGATGGCCGACGCGGTGACGGTCAGTCACGGCGATATCCTGGAAATCGGTTTCGGCCGTGGGATTGCCTCGGCCCTGATCCAGGATTGCGGCGTTAGTACCCACACGATTATCGAATGCAATGAGCATATCATCGGGCGATTTCAGCGCTGGCGCGATAGCTATCCTGACCGAGCAATCGAGATGCTCGGCGGCATGTGGCAGGACGTTCTGCCGCAATTGGGAGCATTCGATGGGATTTTTTTTCACACCTACCCCTTGAACGAAGACGAGTTCATCGAACAGATCGCTGCCAGTACAACTTTCGCCGAGCATTTTTTTGCCCACGCCGCGGCCCACCTGCATCCTGGCGGCAGCTTCACCTATCTGTCCAACGAAATCGATTCGCTGAGTCGCGGTCACCAGCGCCGGCTGTTCGAACATTTCAGCGCCATCCACCTGTCGCGGGTAGACGCGCTGGATATTCCGCAGGACGTGCAGGACGCCTGGTGGGCGCGGTCAATGGTTGTGGTCAGGGCGATTAAATGAGCGTTACCTCAAGCGGCAAGGGCTCTGCTCGAAGTGTGGCGGAGCGGCTGCGACAGCTGGCGCCGGAACGCAGGCGTCTGCTCGGCGCACTGATCACGCAGCACACCCTTGCGCAGGCGCCGGACAGCGCACGGCTGGTGGCGTGTTTCGTCGCGCGCGCCGAGCGGCATCCGCAGGCGAGCGAACTCACCGCGCATCTCACCGAGCGGTTGCCCGAGTACATGGTGCCGCGCCAGTTTCTCGCGGTTACCGCCCTGCCGCGTCTGGCCAACGGTAAACTCGACCGTCGCGCCGCAGTGGCTCTGGCCGGCGCACTTGAAGTGAACGTGAGCGAAACAGGTACGGCGCCGACCACCCGCGCCGAACGCCTGCTGGCACAGATCTGGTGCGATGTGCTCGGCATCGACGAGGTCAGTGTCGACGATAATTTTTTCGAACTCGGCGGCGACTCGCTGCTGAGCATTCGTATCCTGTCGCGCGCGCAGTCGCAGGGCCTGAAATTGTCGCCGGAGCAGTTTTTTGACCACCCCACTATCGCCGCACAGGCCGCCGCCACCAGCGAGGCGGGCCCCGACAGCGTTGCTGCCGACGAACCCCTGATCGACCTCGACGAATCCCAGATCAGCGAGATCGCCGCAATGCTCGACGGTCTCGAAAGCGATCCCGGTGCGTGAGTGCAGCGGTGATCGAAGTGTGGAGCGCCAGCGCTGCCGTTACGGGGCGCGCGAAAGCTGCAGCGTTCGCAGCGGCGAACGCCGGATAACGCTCAGGGTCTGACCGTCAAAGAAGGTGGTGTACGCCACCACCTGTAGCTCGCGCAGCGCCTCCTGTCCGGTGTAGACCCGGCCGCGTGGGTGGTTCCAGAACTGCGGTGGCGGCGCGTAACGCTGCGCATCGAAGTGCCGCTGTCGACGGTTGTAATGCTCGAGGTAGCGGGTCAGGAAATCGTAGTATTGTTCGGCGCGTGCGGCATCATAGCGGTTCGCGCCGAGTTCGTTCTCGAGTCGGAAAATATCGGCGGCGTCGCGTGCCGCGAGCAGGCCGCCGATGCGCGCGCGGTTGGCGATCCCGTAAGGGCTGACCAGAACCTTGTGCTCATTAATGAGGTAGGAGAAGTTCGCCATCGTAAAGGCATCGCCGTAGGGCGCGAAGAAGCGCGGCGGGACTTCATATTCAACACCGCTGTCGCCGACCCCAAAATAGCGAAAGGTATAGCTCAGTGGCGAATCGAACCAGGCCAGACTGGACGGCTGACACCAATACCCCGCAGTGCCGATCAGGAGCATCGACAGCAGCAGGTGGCCTCGGCTGTAGATGGCGATGCGCGCGACCCTTAGATCGGCTATGAGTACGCTGATGAGGATGGCGTCGAGCGCGATCCAGGTCCAGAACAAGTAGCCGTACAGGACAAAAACGCCGAGATGGAAAACCATGACCAGGCCCAGCAGTGCGATCGACCACAAACGGTGGGCAAGAAAGGCGATGCAGCCGAGTTCGATGGCGAGGACAAATATGCGCATGGGGGTGTCGAACGCCGTCAACAGATTCGCGAATTCAACGATCGCCTCGGGCGCCAGCGCGCTGCGCCAACCATGCGCATAGGCCGCCAGCGGCATGAAGTGCAGGCCTGCATAGTCGAGCCAGCCAATGCCCACCTTGCTGATGCCGGGTTCCCAGTAAACCGCCGCGACCAGGCAACAGACAAACAGCCAGAACCGATCCGCGTAGCGCCGTTCGAGCAGCGGGTAGATCAACAGGCTGGCGCCAAACAGTGCAACGACGTGCACCAGTTGCAGGGTGTGGTTGAGATACGAACCGCTGCCCAGCGATGGCTGCATGATTTGCCAATGCATGGCAACGCTCAGCAGCAGAAACGGGAATACAAACCCTGGACGCCAGGCTACCAGTGCCGCCAGTGCGAGCAGCAATACGCGATCGATGGCGTAGGCCTGATCATAAAAATAGTTATGCCCATAAGTGCTCAGCGACCACGCCAACAGCGCACATATAAGTACGACGCAGGCACGGATCGGAGCGCCGCCGACGATCGTCGTCCAGCGCCGCGGCGCGCCGCCGTAGCGCATCCAGCCGAGGAAGGCGAGCATCAGCGCGGCGCCGAACAGCGGGTCGGCGTGGCGAAGGACGGCCAGGGTCAGATGCGCTTCACCGTAGGCGCTTGGCGGCAGGCGCGCGAAGTAGAAAATTATCCGTTCGATAGCGACAAAACTGATCAACAGCAACGCCACTTCGCCGCTGAGTACGACGAACGGGTGCCGGCGCAAGCTTGCGAAGCCGTGTTGGATGCTGAGATTCAAGCCATCGACCCCAGCGCTCGCGGCGCCCTCGGCCAGGCTGGCTTTCGATAACGGAATTCAGCAGCATTAACCAGCGAACGACGCATCGGTGGGATCTCGGTCACGTGGCTCGGTAAGGCGACAACAAGTATGCCCCAAAAAAATATCGACGACATATACCCGCTGTCGCCCATGCAGCATTTGATGCTGACGCATACGCTCGCGGCCACCGACTCGCACGTGCTGGTCAATCAATTCCGCTACCGCATCCACGGCGAACTCGATGTAAAGCGCTTTCACGACGCGTGGCAGCAGCTCCTCGCGCGACACGAGATCCTGCGCGCGGGCTTCGTCTGGGAAGGGGTCCAGCAACCGGTGCAGGTGATCCGCAATAAGGTCACCGTGCCATTTGAGTACGAAGATCTCAGCGTCCTCGCCGACGCCGAGCGCGAACGGGCGCTGGCGACGCACTACGAAGGTGAACGGCGGCAGCTATTTGATCTGCGCCGAGCGCCGTTGATGCGCCTGACGCTGCTGCGGACCGGCGCGGATGACTGGCTCCTGATCTGGACCCGCCACCACCTGATCCTCGACCGTTGGTGCGTGGACATCCTGTTCGAGGAGTTGTTCGCATGTTACGCGCAGCGCGGTGCGGCGCTGCCGCCACCCGGGCGCTATCGCGACTACATAGCGTGGCTGAAGAATCAGGATCGCGCGGCTGCCGAGCGCTATTGGGTCTCGGTGGGGAGAGGTTTACGACGCCCGCAGTTGTTGTTCTGGCGAGCCGAGCGGCGTGACGGCGATGCCCGTGACGGCCAGCCTTCGCTCAGCCGCCGGCTGCCGGCAGCGGCCACGGCGGCGCTGGCCGCGATCGCCCGCAGCCAGCGCACGACCTTTGCAGTAGTGATCCAGGCGGCGCTCGCTATCGCCCTCGCAAAGCTCGCCAATAGCAGTGAGACCTGCTTCGGGCTCACCGTATCGGGGCGGCCGCCAGGGGTGCGCAATATCGAGCGGACGATGGGCTCGTTCATCAACAACGTGCCGGTGTTTTTCACCCTCGACCAAGATGTAGATTTTGGCGCCTGGCTGCGGGACCTGCACGCCGCTGCCAGCGCGCGTCAGCCATACGAATACCTGTCATTGGCCGACGTTCAGCGCGCCAGCGGGGTACCGCTGGATACGCCGCTATTCGATGTCCTGCTGGTGCTGCACGCGCCGGGTACGGAGACCCGCCGCAGCGACGATCTCGTGATCGAGCAGATCGCAAGCCCGAGTGACAATGCGTTCCCGCTCTCTTTGTTTATCGCGGAATCACATGGGGCGCTACAAATCAGCGCGGTGTACGACACAGCCGTGGTCGGTGCGGCGCTGGCCGAGGCCTGTGTCGATCTGCTCGAGCGGGTTTTCGCCGTGCTGGTCGAAGTCGGCGACGCCACGCTCGCTACGCTGCTGGCCAAACTCGAAGCCGAACCGGTGCTGCGCCACGCGCGCACCCTGCTGACGCCGCCGTCGGCGGCTCAGCCCGAGATAGCGGTGCCGGCCGCCGCGGATCTGTCTGACCTGGCGACAAGGCTATGCGAAATCTGGCGTGCCGCGCTGGGCCTCGAACGGATCGGTATCGACGACGACTTTTTTGCCCTCGGCGGCAGCTCCGTGCAGGCCGCGCTGGTGTTCGGCGAGATGGAAACGGTCATCGGCCGCAGTCTGCCGCTGTCGATCCTGTTTGAAGCGGGCAGCATCCGTAAATTGCTGCGCCTGCTGGAACAACCGGAGTTGCCGTCTTCGGTGCTGGTCGCGATTCAGCCGCGCGGTTCGCGGCCGCCTCTGTTCGTGGTGCCGGGGGTAGGTGGAAATGTCGTCAGCCTGGAGGCACTGGCCCGCGCACTCGGTCCCGGGCAGCCGTTTTTCGGGCTGCAAAGCAAAGGACTGGATGGTCAGGGTCAGGCCTTGACGCGGATCGAGTCGATCGCCGACGAATTCATCGCCGCGATGCCCGACCTCGATGGACGACCATTTGCGCTGTTGGGTATCTGTTGGGGAGCTGCGGCCGCGTTCGAGATGGCGCATCGACTCGACAAGGCCGGGCGGGCGCCACAGCTGCTGATCCTGATGGACCCGTTTTTTGCTCGTCCGGCCGCGCACACGGTGAGCAGTGCGCCGACCGGTCTCGGCATTCGCGTGCGCTTCGTACTTGGGCGGATACGTCTTTACATGGCCGAGTTACGCCGCCTTGACGGCCCTGGCAGGCGTGCCTGGCTGGCCGGAAAAATCGCTCTCGCGCGTGAAAAAATTCGCCATCGTGACCCGTTCTACGGCGCCCGCACCGAGCTGCGACTGAACATCGTGACGGCATCCAACCTCGCGGCGACCAGGAATTACCAGCCACGCCCCTATGCGCGGCGTATCGTGGTTCTGCATACGGCGCGCGACGCAGCCGAGGAGGCCGGTGGCGCGCCGATAATGCGCGATCCTGCGGTACTGGGCAGTGACGTTGAAATCCTGGCCGCGCCGGGCCATGACAGCGGCGATGCCATCAGCAGCGAAAACGCGCCGGCCCTGGCGCGCCGCCTGGCCCAGCTGCTGGATTCCGTTTGAGTTGATCGGGTCGCGACGCACCCGCCGCCTACAAGCGATAAGTTTCCAGCGCACCGCTCTCGAACATTTCTACGAGTCGGAATTTCTGCAGCTTACCCGAGGCGGTGGTCGGTATCGACGGCATCGCGAACCAGTGTTTCGGCACCTTGTGGCGAGCCAGCGCAGCGGCAGTAAACTGGCGCAGACTGTCGCTGTCGGCGGTCTGTCCGGACTCGAAACTGAGCACTGCGCCGACTTCCTCGCCCCAGTAGTCGTCGCGGATCGCAATCACCGCCACTTCGGCGACGGCGGGATGGGTGTAGAGCAGTTCCTCGATTTCGCGCGGATAAATGTTTTCACCGCCGCGGATGATCATGTCCTTCAGTCGACCGGTAATACGGCAATAACCGCGTGCATCCATAGTGCATAAGTCGCCGGTATGCAGCCAGCCTTCACGGTCGATGGTCTGCGCGGTTGCTTCGGGCATAGCGTAATAGCCCATCATGACCAGGAAACCGCGCGTACAGAGTTCGCCGGGGGTATCGACAGGCAGGGTCGCGCCGCTTTCCGGGTCGATGATTTTTATTTCGGTCTGCGGGATCGCGTAACCGATCGTTTCGCTTTTGTCGCGGGCACTGTCGTCGAGCCGGGTGTGGGTAATTGCCGGTGAGGTTTCGGTCTGTCCGTAACCGATGATGAGGCGTACGTCGAACTCCTTTTCCACCCGCCGTACGACCTCGATCGGTACGATTGCCCCGCCCGAGAACACTGTTTCGAGACTCGACAGGTCGCGCGGCCTGGCCGCCTGCGCGGCGAGCATCGCGATCAGCATGGTCGGTACCGCGAAGGTGTAGGTCACGCCTTCGCTTTCGATCAGGTCGAGCATGGAATCGGCATCAAAGCTTGAGGGCAGCAACAATGTGCTGCCGGTCTGTACCGCGCCGAGCACGCCGCCGACGCAACCGGCAGTATGAAACAGCGGCGCGACGGCGAGGTTAACGGTGCGGCTGTCGAGGTTTTTTAACAGTGCCATGAAGCGGGCATTGTTGGTTATAGAGTAGTGGTTGAGCTGGGCACCCTTGGGCTGGCCGGTGGTGCCGGAGGTGTATTGGATCATTGCGGCGCTGCGCGGGTCGACGCTCGGTAGCGCCGCGCCCTGAGCGGCGGCGGCAAGGAAGTCCGGCAGCTCATCGAGACACAGCGTTAGCGCGAGTTCGACACCCTCTGCGCGGCTGGCCTCGGCGACCGCGGCGCGCATGTCGAGGCCGCGGTAGGCAGCCTGGTGGATGATTGCGCGTGCCCGCGACTGGCGTAGTACATAGGCGAGTTCCGCGGCACGGTAGGCGGGATTGACGGTCACCAGCACCATACCGGCGAGCGCCAGTCCGTACTGGAGGATGATCCAGTCGGGGCAGTTGGCGGCCCATAGCGCGATATGCGTACCGGGTTCGAAGCGGGTCAGCAGCGCGCGAGCCGTGGCTTCGGCATCGGCGAGCAAGGCGCTGTAAGTCCAGCGACGCCGTGCTCCCGGGTGGTGCGTCGGCGTCGATCAGTGCGATCTGGTTCGGGGTCGCCGCCGCGGCCTGTCGCAGGACCCCGCCACAGGTCGTATCAAGCAATGCGACCTCGTGCGTCGCCGGCCAATAGGATTCGCGCAGTGCTGCGCGATCGGGTGCGCCGAGCACCATCACCACCCTCAGCGTCGCGCCTGTTCGTAGAGTGGCAGCATCGAGGGCACCAGCGCCTGCAGGGTAGTTTTACGCGTCGCGGCGTTGGGGTGCGTACTCAGAAATTGTGGTGGCGCGCCGCCGCCGGCCGCGGCCATCTTGTCCCATAGCGTGACCGCCGCGCGCGGGTCGAAGCCGGCCCGGGCCGCAAGTTCGATGCCGATGCGATCGGCTTCGGTTTCCATCGCGCGACTGTTCGGTAACGACAGCGCCAAGGCCGCGAGCAGCGCGCTGCCCTGCATGGCGATCGGCGAGCCACCGGTCGCCACGGCGATGCTTTGCATGCCAACGTTGGTTGCCGCCGAGACCGACATTTTCTCCGCTGAATGTTTGGCCAGCGCATGGGCGATTTCATGAGCGAGTACCTGGGCCAGTTCATCGTCACTGGGCGCAAGAATTTTGACCAGACCGCCATAGAGCGCCATTTTGCCGCCCGCCATGGCCCAGGCATTAACGTTTTTCGGATCGTCGATGATTTTCAGATCCCATCCCCAGTTCTGCGTGTCCGGGCGCATCGCGACGGCCTGCGGGATGAGCCGCTTGACGATGCCCTGGGCGCGTTGGTTTAGCGCAGGGTCGGTGTCGATGCGGTTTTCTTCACGCAGCGGCGCCAGCATTTCGGTGTAGGCCTGCCCGGACGCGGCAATTGCGCTTTGTTCCGACACCACCAGCAGCTGCGTGCGCCCGGTCGGGCTGGTTGCGCAGCCGACCAGGATCAGAAGAACCAGCAGCGCGGAAAACGATCGTGGCAACATGATAATTCGGATCCCGTTCTGAAAAATCGTCGGTCGGATAGTGGGTAGGTTATGCGGACAACGCTTCGAGGAATTCGATACGCTGTGCTCGATCGAGTTCCGCATAGGCGGCGGCGGTACGATCGACGATATCGCCGAAGCGTCGGCGAATGTCCCGCGCCACCTGGCCGGGCTCCCCGCAGACCGCGAATTGTTCAAGCAAGGCGTCGTCGATCAATTCACCCATCGCCTGCCAGCGTCCCTGCTTGGACAGCGCGTTCAACTGCGGCTGCAGCTCGCCCGCACCAATCGAGTCAAGGACCGGTTTGTAGGCCGGGGTCGACCCGTAGAACGCGATCTGTTCGCGCATTTTGCTCCTCGCCCGGCGTAATTCCTGTTCGTCGCGACCGCTAACCGTAAAAACCGGATAGGAGATTTCGACATCGGCGCGCGATCGCTGCGAGCGTGCGAGCCCGCGGTCGAGTGCCGGCAACGTTACCTCACGCAGATAGGTCTCGGTGGTAAAGCCATGCACCAGCAGGCCATCGGCAACCTCGCCCGCGACCTCGGTCATCAGCGGTCCGACCGCGGCGAGATGGACCCGTGGCGGACCAAACTCGGTGTTGGTCGGGGTAAAAAACGGCGTCATCAAGGTATGGGTATAGAACTCGCCGCTGAAGTTCAGCGGCTCGCCGTGGTACCAGCAGTTCCAGATCGCGCGCATGGCGAGGATGAATTCGCGCATACGCGCCGCCGGCGCCGACCACGGCATGGAAAAGCGCCGTGTGATGTGCGGCCGGATCTGTGAACCGAGGCCGAGCACGAAGCGGCCGTGTGCAGCAGCGTTGAGGTCGTGCCCGAGGTTCGCCATGATCATCGGCGAGCGGGCAAAGGCCACGGCTATGCCGGTGATGAGATCGACCGACCGGGTGCGCTGCGCGGCCAGCAGCAGGGGTAGAAACGGATCGTGCGCGGTTTCGATCGATTTGACGCCGGCAAAGCCGAGTGCTTCGAGCTCTTGGGCCTCGGCCGCGCACCGTTCGAGGTCCGTACTGATAACGGCATCGGCTTTCATATCCTGTCTCCGAGCGGCTTGGGATCTGAGTGTGAGTCTATCAGGCTGGTGAAAAACTACTGCGGAGGTCGTGCGCGGCGTTGCGGACTCGCCTGCGGTCCTCATTTATCCGCATAAACTCCGGTCCTCGTCTCGCCCGCGCCTTGCGCCCGACCTTCCCTCGCTACGCTTTTGACCAGCCTGCCCAGGCTGGTGAAAAACTACTGCGGAGGTCGTGCGCGGCGTTGCGGGTTCGCCTGCGCCTTGCGCGTGGCTTTCCCGGCTCACGGTTTTAACCACCGGGCTAACCCATCTCCTGCCGCTGGCCATTCAACGGCTGGTAGGATCCGTCGTCCACGACGTCAACGAGGGAATATCCATGAACCAGGCCAGCGATGGGCGTCCATCACCTCGAGGTCGCCTGTGGGACGATGCGCGGTACCTGGCCCCGTTGCTGGAGCAGATAGCGGCACAGGCAGCGGCCGCCGATGCCAGCCGCTCGGTCGACGCCGGGGTGATCGACGCCCTCAAGGCCAATGACATCATGCGCCTGTCCGCCAGTGCCGAGATCGCGGGACTCGACGGCAGCATGGTTGCGATAGCAAACGAGCTGCGCGCTCTCGCGCAGGCCTGTACCTCGACCGCCTGGTGTCTGTGGAATCATTTGTGCACCTTTCACCATTTCGCCGGGTTGCTGGGACCCCGGCATAGCGATTTTCTCGGTCAGCTGGTTTCCCGCCATGAGTGGGTGTGTTTCCCGGCCGGGGCAGCGTCGAAAGTTGCCGCTACGGTAGTCGAGGACGAAACCCTGCTGAGCGGCGTCGCGGCGTTTGGCTCCGGCGCGCGCTATGCCGAATGGGCCGGCGTTGTATTCAACGAAGACAGCGCCGCGACACCGCAGTTCACGCTTGCCGACCTGCGTGATCCGCGCGTGCGTATCGATCCGACCTGGGACGCGATGAGTGTCCGCGCCAGCGCCACCGATCACATTTATTACGACCAGTTGGCGGTGCCGAGCGCGCGGGTTGTACCGTGGCCGCCGAAGTACCGGGTACCGTTCCGCGATCCGCAACACCCGATGATCAATCAGCGCTACCGTGAGGACTGGGTTGCATTATCGGTGTTGTGGCTGGGCGCGATGGCTACCGGGGTAGCGGAGATTTCGCTGCTGGAAACCGCAGCCGGCATTCGCGATCGGATTGCGATTTTCGGAACCAGAATGGTTGAACGACCGACCATCCACGTCAATCTCGGTCGCGCCGGCGCGTTGATCAACGCCGCCACCGATACCGTCTACGCCGCCCTGGTTGAAACCGATGCGCGCATTGCCGCTACCGCCATGCCGGTGGAAGCAGACTATTTCCGCCAGACCGCGGCCGGCATGCAGGCGGTGATGTTGTGTGACGAAGCGATGGGGTTGATCCTGCGCGTGCTCGGTGGCAATGGCTTGCGCGAGGGCACCGATTTCGAGCGGCGCTATCGCGATTTTCAGGCCATGCCGCTGCATATCAACGGGCACGTCGATCGCATTTCCGAACAACTGGGGCGGATATCGCTGGGCCTGGAGTCAAATAATCCGTTCTAGCAGGGCCCGTACCGGCCGGGTCGGGTTATCATGTTGCGACCGGCGTGGAATTCGATTCGGAGCAGCTTAATGGACCATTTTGACGTCATCATTGTTGGGGCCGGTTTGTCCGGTATCGGAGCGGCTCGCCAACTGCAGGACAAGTGCCCGGGCAAATCATTTGCCATCCTCGAAGCGCGCGACAGCATCGGCGGAACCTGGGATCTGTTTCGCTATCCCGGCATCCGTTCCGACAGTGATATGTACACCATGGGCTACGACTCCAAGCCGTGGCTCGATCCGAAGGCGATTGCCGATGGTCCGTCGATCCTCGCCTATGTCAGGGAGGCGGCCGCTGAGCGCGGCCTGCTCGAGCACATCCGCTTCGGGCAGCGCATGGAATCCGCGGCATGGTCGAGCGCCGACAGCCGCTGGACCATAACTACCGCCGCCGCGACTGGCGGTGAGCGCGGCCAGGTCAGCTGCACCATGCTGTTCGTGTGCAGCGGGTACTACAATTACAGCCACGGGTATGAGCCGGAGTTTGCCGATCGCGACGCGTTCGCCGGCCGCGTGGTCCATCCTCAGCAATGGCCCGAAGATCTCGATTACAGCGGCAAGCGGGTGGTTATCATCGGTAGCGGCGCGACCGCCATGACGCTGGTGCCGGCAATGGCAGCGAGCGCGGCCAAAGTCACCATGCTGCAGCGGTCACCGACCTGGGTGGTGTCGATGCCGGCCGAAGACAAGGTCGCCGGCATCCTGCGCAAGCTGTTGCCCGAGAAACTTGCTTATCGATTGATCCGCTGGAAAAACGTCGAATTCCAGCGCTACGTGTACAAACAGACGCGAGTTAATCCGGACAAGGTCAAACGCCAGTTACTCGGCCTGTTGCGCAAACATCTCGGGCCCGACTACGACGTCGAAAAGCACTTCACGCCGCGCTACAACCCCTGGGACCAGCGCCTGTGCCTGGTACCGGATGCCGACCTGTTCGAAGCGATCAAGGCCGGCAAGGCCGACGTCGTCACCGACGAAATCGAACGGTTCACGGCCGAGGGTATCGCGCTCAAGTCGGGCGCGACCCTGGAGGCGGACATTATCGTTTCCGCTACCGGGCTCGAGCTGAAGGTACTCGGCGGCGCCGAATTCAGCGTTGACGGCGAGGTGGTTCAGTTCCCGGAGACGTATTCCTACAAAGGCATGATGTTTTCCGATGTGCCCAATCTTGTTTACACCATCGGCTACATCAATGCTTCCTGGACGCTGCGCTCTGAACTTGTCGCCGAATACGTGTGCCGGTTGATCAATCACATGGACGAACACGGGGTCAGCCAGTGCACGCCGCGCCTGCGCGCGGAAGACCGAGGCATGGGCACGCACCTGATGATCGAAAATTTTTCACCCGGCTACATGCGCCGCGGCATGCACCTGTTTCCCAAGCAGGGCGATCGCGATCCGTGGCGTAATACGCAGAATTACGCGCTCGACAAACAGACCATCCGTCACCAGCCGATTGCGGACGGCGCGCTGGAATTCACGAACCCGGCACCTGCCGAGACCGCAGTCGCCGCAGCTACCGCAGAAAGGAAATCGGCGGCCTGAAGAAAACCCCGTCTTCACAAAATTTTGAACGTAACATGCTGATTCATAGAGAATAGGCTGAGTTCGATTTTCGATCCGGCAGTGATTCGGGCTGAGTCATACGGGATCGGGTGCGTCTTTTAGTCCGAATCGAGGCATTCCCTCAACCGCCAATATCTGTTCCTGACATTCCCCACCAACCCCGTCTGGGGGTATTTTTGCGGGCGCTTTCATGCCGCAATCGAAATACCCCCAGGTTGCGCCGCGTCGACAGCCGGATCTTTATCTTCGGCTTGCCCGGGGCAGCTATCCTCGTCGCTGACGCGCTATATCGCTCGCCGCAGCAGAGAATCTGACTATCGGGCCCCAGGCGGCAGCTCGGTCAAACCAATGGTTGACATACATACCAATTAATCTGTATCTTTCAGCCATGCCCAGACCTACCAAACAGGAACCCGAGCGCGGCGATGCCCGTACCCGGCTGCTTGAAGCCGCCAGGGACCTAATCCGCCAGAAGGGCTTTACAAACACCACGGTGAGCGACCTCTGCCAGGCGGCGGGCGTGACATCAGGCGCGTTTTTTCACAACTTCAAGAGCAAGGAGGCCCTTGGCGTCGCCGCGGCCGAGTACTGGGCTGAGACGACCGGCGAGTTCTTCCGCACCGCGCCCTACCACGCTCATCAAGACCCTCTGGAACGCGTGCTCGGCTACATCGACTTTCGCAAAACGATCATTGACGGCGACCTTGCCGAGTTCACCTGCCTCGTGGGCACCATGACTCAGGAGGTGTACGACACATCACCCGAGATCCGCGATGCCTGCGCCGCCAGTATCCTCGGCCACGCCGCTACCCTCGAAGCGGATATCGGGGCGGCGATGACGAATCGCGGTATCCAGGCGAACTGGACGCCGGCGAGCCTTGCCCGCCACGCCCAGGCGGTCCTGCAGGGCGCGTTTATTCTCGCCAAGGCCAGCGGCGATCCCGACCTCGCCCGCGAGAGCGTCGATCACCTGCGGCGCTATGTCGAACTGCTGTTTCAGACCAAGCCGTTTCACGGAGAATCCTCATGACCGAACGCAACAACATCATTGCCTTGTGCCAGCGACTGAGACAGGCCCACCGCGACAAAGACGCGGACGCCATCGTCGGCTGCTACACGGATGACGCACTGATCTACAGCCTTGCACCGCCACTATCGTCACGCGGTCTCTCTCGAGATGACACGCGCGCCTGGCTCGCCACCTGGGACGGGCCCGTCACGATCGACGCCGCAGACGTCGATGTTGTCGTCGACGGCGACATCGCCTGGGCCGCAGCGCTCAGTCGCATGCGCGGGGTCAAGACGGACGGGGAGGAAGTGGATCTGTGGTTCCGCACGACAATGTGTTTCCGACGGCGGGGTAGTGAATGGCAAATCGTCCACGACCATTCATCCACTCCGTTCTATATGGACGGTACGTTCCGCGCGGCAGTCGACTTGGCGCCAGGCGCAAACGTTGCCTGGAACGTCGCTGCTGAAGTTAGGAATTGATGCGAACTGAACAGAGGCGTGACGTGAGCGCAGTTGGCAAATCTCAATGCCAGGTCAAGCGATTTCGATCGACGATCAGGTAACAGCCCAAGGGAGTGACTCGACCATGACTGATCTCGTGACCTGCCTGTGGTACGACCACGGCGAAGCAAGCAAGGCGGCCGCATTCTACGCCGCGACGTTTCCCGATAGCCGTGTCGAGCGGGTCAACACCGCCCCCGGCGATTTTCCCGGTGGCGAAGAAGGTCACGAACTGACCGTCGAGTTCACCGTGCTCGGGCGCAAGTTCGTCGGCCTGAATGGCGGGCCGAACTTCACGCCGAACGAAGCGGTCAGTTTCATGGTCGTTACCGACGACCAGGCGCAGACCGACAGCTATTGGGAAGCAATCGTTGGCAATGGCGGGACCGAGAGCGCCTGCGGCTGGTGCAAGGACCGCTGGGGCTTCTCCTGGCAGATAACGCCAAGGCTTCTACTCGACCTAACGACGAGCTCCGACCGGAATAAGGCAAAGCGCGCTTTCGACGCGATGATGACCATGCAAAAGATCGACATCGCCACGCTCGAAACCGCTGTCAACGCGAACTGAGAGTCAGGCTGTACCTCAACGAACATGCTGGCAGAACAACGACGATGAAAATCAGCATAGAGACCACAGTAACCGCACCCGTCGCACGGGTCTGGGCGGCATTTACGACGCCAATCGATATCGTGCAATGGAACTTCGCATCTAATGACTGGTGCTGTCCGAGTGCAGAAGTCGACCTACGCGTTGGCGGCGCCCACAAGGCTCGCATGGAAGCGAAAGACGGTAGTTTCGGCTTTGACTTCGAGGGTACCTATGAGGAGGTCATCCGGCACCGCGCAATCACGCTCGCCATGAGTGACGGCCGCAAAGCGCGCACGACCTTCGAACCCGCAGGGACGTCCACCCGAGTGATAACCGTGTTCGACGCAGAGACGGAGAACTCGGTCGATATGCAACGCGACGGCTGGCAAGCCATCCTCGACAACTTCAAGCGCCACGTCGAAGCGTGAGGGACAATCAAATGAGCGGACTCAAACGGACAATACCAACTGAAGGAGAACGATCTTGAGCTACATCGACGGATTCGTTATCGCCGTACCAACGGTGAACAAGCAAAAGTTCATCGACCATGCGAAGAGCGGCGACGGCGTCTTCATGGATCTTGGGGCCCTTCGCATCCTCGAGTGCTGGGGCGACGACGTGCAGGACGGTACGCTGACGGATTTCAGGAAAGCGGTTCAGGCTAAAGACGACGAAACGGTCGTATTCTCCTGGATCGAGTGGCCCGACAAGGCGACGCGCGACGCTGGAATGGCGCGAATGATGGAGATGATGAACGACCCGTCGAAAGTGGACCCCCGCATGGATCCGCAGAAAAACCCAATGCCATTCGACGGCAAACGGCTGATCTTCGGCGGCTTCACACCAGTCGTGACCTTGGCGAAGTAGGCAAGAAGACGGCGTGCCCGAGCATAGACAGAACGCGGTAACGCCACGGCGCTGGCTGGTCAACGGTGCGTTTAGCAGCAGCGGACCGCAACACGCGATCGGAATCGACCACATCATCATCAAGAGTTCTCGGGACCCTTGCCATAACTCCGGGCGCCCGGATTGAGCTCAACACTCAGCGAGTGAACGACAATGACTAACAGACATGGCGACTTTATCTGGTACGAGCTACTGACGCACGATGCAGATGCCGCTAAAGAATTTTACGCAGGGATCTTCGGCTGGACGTTGAACGATTCTGGCCAGCAGGATATGGACTACCGCATCATTGGTGCCACGGAGGGCGAGATCGGCGGGCTCATGCAGCTCACCGACGGCATGAAGTCTGGCGGCGCCCGCCCCGTATGGCTCGGCTACATCGGCGTCGATGATGTTGACGAGACCGTGGCGGCGATCGTCAAGGCCGGCGGAGCTATTCACAGGCCGGCGTGGGACATTCCCAACGTCGGCCGCCTCGCCGTGGTGGCGGACCCACAAGGGGCGCCGTTCTACTTGATGCGCGGCGCCAGCGACGAAGAAAGCCATGCCTTCGCCTACGACCGGCCACGACTGGGCCATTGCGCCTGGAATGAACTGGCGACTTCCGATCGACCGGGTGCAATGAGGTTCTATGGGGATCTGTTCGGCTGGAAAAAGGATGGCGAGATGGATATGGGCCCGATGGGTCCCTACGCATTCCTGCGTCGAGCAAATGTTGAAGGTATGTTCGCCGGCGTCATGACCAAGACGAAGGAGATGCCCGTATCTCTCTGGAGTTATTACTTCCGCGTCGCAGACGTTGACGACGCGGTCCGACGTACGCAGGCCGGTGGGGGCCAGATCATCGTCGATCCTGTTGAGATTCCGGGCGGCGAGTTCAGCGTCAACGCGGTCGACCCGCAGGGCGCGATGTTTGCCTTCGTCGGTCCTCGCAAGTAACGGACGAGCCAGGTCCAGGGGATCGCTCATCGACTGTCGCATCGTGACGCTCGGGTCAGCGGATGCCTTCATCATGTAGCGCATATCGCGTCAATTCGGCGGGGCCTTCGAGGAAATGCCGGTCTATCAGGATGCCGCTTCCAGCGAGTGCTATCTGAAGTCCTGCGACGAACCGCGCCGCGAACCGGATCAGGGGAAATCGATTTCAGCTCGCATTGCGCCGCGCGCCGAAATGTTCAGCAGCTGTACGTCTGCTCAGCTTTCGGCGTCGAGGCCGGCGGTAAACGTCAGGCCGCGGGCCTTGAACTGATCAACAACCGTGTCGCCGTAGTCCGCCAGTTCCCGTGCGGTCGAGGCCGGAAAATCGATATCGCTCATATCGTGTATCCCGCCGCTGATGATGACCTGCAGGATGCCGTCGTTTTCGCCGATATTGCGGAATCCTCGGCACACGCCGGGTGGAATCGAAATCGTGTCGAATTCCTCGAGCTCGACGGCGCAGTCACCATTGTCGTTCCAGCGCACTTCAAAGCGCCCGCGCAGCACGGTAAACGTTTCGTAGGTCTGCACGTGAGCGTGCAGGGAGGGACCGGTGCCGGGCGGACATACCGCGTGCGTCATGGTGATGCCGCCGGCGCCGCGGATCGGGGCGCCCTGGTTGATCGGCGTCGCGGCTCCCCCGGCAAGGCCGATCACCGATAGCAGTTGACGCGAGTAGATCACGTCCTTGGCGGCTTGCGGGATGTCGAGCGTGGCGGCGGCCTGTAGCGGCTCGAGATCCCGGAAACGCGCGACACGCCGGTGCATTTCATCGCTGGATATGGTGATCGTGCGCATTGCGAGGGTCCCCACTGGTCAGTATTAGAAAAGTATAGCCTGCACCCGTTTCGCCGCCGCTGGTAGCGGCCGGGTTGGTGTTCACATACACAGCGCCGCAGCGGATCTGCGCGGTTCGCGCTGTGTCACGCACAGCACTTCGCGGATCGCGGCGATCACCTCGGCCTCCAGACGATCGCCGCGCAGGCCGTCGCTGAGTTCGAGCTGCACGCCACGCGCAAGTCGCCCGCGGTTGCAGATATTGCGCGCGTGGGTGCCCGGGTAGGGGTGATCATCGGTGCGGACGTCGACCGCCAGGGGATCGAGGGCGCCGGCCAGGCGTTCGATCAGGGCTTCGTCGCGGCCGCCGAGCATGACCTGTGCGGCCGCACCACTGCAGCCGTGCACGGCGATGACGTGGTCGGCGGCGGCAACAAGCTCGAGCGCCCGCGGCTCGTCGAAGCGATGGCTGGTGATATGCAGCGTGTCGAAAGTACCGGCGTCGTCGAGACCTTCGAACAGGTAGAGGTTGAAGTCGTCCGCGGCCAGCGCGGTCGCGATCGCTGAGGTCCGGCGCTCGATGCTGCCGCCGTGCGGGGCCAGGATCGCGACCGGCGAGTGGGTCCGCGTGCTGACCGTAACCCGATAGTCGGTACCCTCGATTTCATTCGCGGCCAGCGCCGCGTAGTTCGGATAGCGATCGACGCTGCGGTGGTGGCCCTGACTCTCCATAACGACTGATTCTACCTGCGAGCCTGGCTCTGTTCACGCCAGCGATCCCGACATTGTGGATATGATGTCTGCTTCGAACAGACCACGTGGAGGCGGAAATCATGAAAGTTGATGGCGAATGTCACTGCGGAGCGATCCGTTTCGAAGCCGAAATCGACAGCGAAAATGTCGTGATCTGCCATTGCACCGACTGCCAGAAACTGTCCGGCACAGCTTATCGCGTCGTGGCTTTCACGCACCCGGACGCGCTGCGACTGGTCAGTGGTGAGCCGAGGATTTACGTCAAGACGGCTGCCAGTGGCAACCCGCGCGCGCAGGGTTTCTGCGCTGACTGCGGTTCCCACATTTACGCAACCAGCGTTGGCGATGGGCCAAAGGTGTACGGTCTGCGCGCCGGCGTTCTCAACCAGTTGCGCGAACTCAGGCCGAGCCGCCAGGTATGGCGACGCTCAGCCCTCGATTGGGTCGACCACATCGACAGCCTGCCGGCCGCCCAGCAGCAGCGCTGAATCGCAACAGGCTGGTCAAAAACGTGAGCCGGGAACGCCGTGGGCAGGGCGTGCGCGAGACGAGGACCGGAGTTTACTGGTGTAAATGAGGCTGGCTGCCGAGTGCACAACGCCGTCCACGGCATCCGCAGTAGTTTTTCACCAGCACGGACAGGCTGGTCAAAAACGTGAGCCGGGAATGCCGTGGGCAAGGCGTGCGCGAGACGAGGACCGGAGTTTACTGGTGTAAATGAGGCTGGCTGCCGAGTGCACAACGCCGCCCACGGCATCCGCAGTAGTTTTTCACCAGCCTGTGGGCTGCGGCGCGGCCGTGTTCCGGCTACACTGCGCGCCCATGATCAAACTCAGCCAGGTTTCCCTGCGGCGCGGTCCGAGGGTGTTGTTCGACGGCGCGGACCTGAGCGTCCATCAAGGCCAGCGCACCGGCGTCACGGGCGCCAATGGCGTTGGCAAAACCAGCCTGTTCGCCATGCTCGAAGGGCAGCTGCAGGCCGACAGCGGCGAGGTCTCGGTCCCGAGCGGGCTTGAAATCGCCAGCGTTTCGCAGGAAGTCGAAGCGCTCGCGGTCAGAGCGCTCGATTACGTTATCGCCGGCGATCGCGCCCTGGTCGCGGCGCGGGAGGAGCTGGCGGCGGCCGAAGCGGGCGATGACGGCCATCGCCTGGCCCTGGCCCACGAGGCTATCGACCACGTCGGCGGCTACCACGCCGATACCCGCGCCGCGAAGCTGCTGGCTGGTCTCGGTTTCGGCGAACAGGAACAGATCCGCCTGTTCAGCGAGTTTTCCGGCGGCTGGCGCATGCGCCTGAACCTTGCCCGCGCGCTGATGTGCCGCTCGGACCTGCTGCTGCTCGACGAACCCACCAACCACCTCGATCTCGACGCCATCATCTGGCTCGAGAGCTGGTTGCGCGAATACCAGGGCATGTTGCTGTTGATTTCTCATGACAGGGATTTTCTCGACGCGGTATGTACCCACATCGTGCATATCGAAAATCAGAAAGTCGCGCTTTACACCGGTAACTATTCCGACTTCGAGCAGCAGCGGGCCGCGCGCCTGGCCGGCCAGCAGGCGGCCTACGTCAAACAGCAGCGTGACATCCAGCACATGCAGAAGTTCGTCGAGCGGTTTCGCGCCAAGGCGACCAAGGCGCGCCAGGCGCAAAGTCGCCTGAAAGCGCTCGCGCGTCTCGAACTGATCGCCCCGGCCCACGTCGATTCGCCGTTTTCTTTCGCCTTCGAAGCGCCGGACAAGATACCCAACCAGCTGGTTTCGGTGCAGGCCGCCGATTTCGGTTATGGCGACACGACCGTGCTCAACCGCGTGACGATGACGATCATGCCGGGCGACCGCATCGGTCTGCTGGGCGCGAACGGCGCGGGTAAGTCGACCTTGATCAAGGCCCTGGTCGGCGAACTGGCCGCCCAGAATGGCGAAGTCGAGCGCGCACGCGATCTGCGCGCCGCTTATTTCGCCCAGCACCAGGTCGAACAGCTGCGTGGTGACGAGACCCCGCTGTCGTTTCTGCAGCGGCTCGAGCCGCGCGCCGCGGAGAGTACGCTGCGCAAACATCTCGGCGGTTTCGCCTTCTCCGGCAATGCCGCCCTGGGCCCGATCGCGCCATTATCCGGCGGTGAAAAAGCGCGCCTGGTGCTGGCCGCGATCATCCGCCAGAAACCCAATCTCCTGCTTCTCGACGAGCCGACCAACCACCTCGACCTGGAAATGCGCCACGCTCTGGGTGTGGCGCTGCAGGCTTACGAAGGTGCGCTGGTGGTGGTCTCTCACGACCGCTACCTGCTGCAGTCCGTCAGCGATACCCTCAAATTCGTGCACGACGCGACGGTCGATGATTTTGACGGTGACCTCGACGATTACGCGCGCTGGCTGCTGCAATCACGCGCCGATACGCGTCAGGCCGCGAAGCCGGCCGGCGCCGCAGAGGGTGACAACTCGGCGCGCAACAAGCGCGAACGTAAACGCCGCGAAGCCGAGCAACGAAATCTCAGCAGCCGGCTGCGCGCCGAGATCAAACGCCACGAACAGACCATCGCCAGCGCCGAAAGCCGTCTCACCGCACTGGTTGCGACTCTCGCCGACAATGCCCTGTACGACGCCGAGCGCAAGGATGAGTTAAACCGCCTGCTGCTCGAACAACGGCGATGCAAGCAGGAATTGGACCGCGCCGAACAGCAGTGGCTGAAAGCCAGCGAGGCGCTCGAAGCGGCGAGCGGCGCTGACGCGCAGGCGGTAACCGGCTGAGCTGCAACCCGGTTCAGGTCAGCACGAAGCCCTCGTAGTCATTCGCCGCCACGGCGTCGCACTTGTCCCGGTAGACCGGACTCCCGCCGGTGTAGAGCAGAAACGTGCGCTTGTTTTCGGGACGGTTGCGGTTGATGTTCGTGAACCAGGAATCGACATTCGGGAACAAGGTTCTCGATGCGGTTTCATAGACGTGCCGGGTCCATTCGTCTTCGGCCTCGACGCTGGCGGTCATTGAGCGATAGTCGTGCGCGCGCAGGTAGGCGATGGCGTCCGTTACCCACTCTACGTTCTGTTCGATACAGCGCGGGATATTGCAGAACGACGCACCGTTATGCGGCCCGACCAGAGTAAACAGGTTGGGAAACCCGGCCGTCTGCAGGCCAAGATAGGTGCGTGGCCCGTCGGCCCATTTGTCTTGCAACCTGCGGCCATCGAGTCCCTCGATCGCGATCCGCTCAAAGCCGCCCATCACGGCGTAGAAGCCAGTCGCGTAAATGATCACGTCGAACGGGTACTCGGCATCGCTGGTTTTGATCCCGGTCGGTGTGATTTGCTCGATAGGCGCAGCCAGGCAATCGACGAGGAGGACGTTGTCGCGGTTGAAAACCTCGTAATAGCCCGTCTCCATCGGCACCCGGCGCAGACCGAAGCCGTGGTCTTGCGGCACGAGTTTCTCGGCGATGGCGGGATCGTCGATACGCTCGCGGATCTTGCGGCGCATGAAGGCCGTGATCGTATCGTTGGCTTTCTGATCGGTAAGGGTATCGGCGAAATTGCCGAGCCAGATGCGGAAGCCGGGCGAGGCATAAAGTTCTTCGAAAAACGCTTCGCGCTCCTGGTCGGAGAGATCGAAGGCGGAGCGCCGGTCCATACGGTGTATGAACGACCCGAAAGACTCACGGCAGGCCTGGAAAATTTCTGAGTAGCGGGCGCGGATCTGCGCCATCTCGGCGGCGTCGATGGGACGGTTACCCAGCGGCGCGCAGTAGTTGGGGTGACGCTGGAATACGGTCAGGTGACCGACTTCGCTGGCGATGGTCTGGATCACCTGAACGCCGGTCGCGCCGGTGCCGATCACCGCGACGCGTTTGCCGGCCAGGTCGATGCCCTCGTGCGGCCATTTCGAGGTGTGGCACCACGGTCCGGCAAAGTCATCGATGCCAGGGATGTTTGGCATCTGTGTTGCGGACAGCGGGCCGATGGCGGTGATCAGAAATCGCGCGCGCAGTTCGCTGCCGTCAGCGCAGGTGACTGACCAGCAATCCTCTCCGGCCTGCCAGGCAGCGGCGTCGACGCGCGTATTGAACTGGATGTCGCGGCGCAGGTCGAGCTTGTCGGCAACAAACTCCAGGTAGCGCAGGATCTCCGGCTGCGCGGCGAAATGTTCGCTCCAGTCCCACTCGTCGAGAATTTCCTGATTGAACGAGTAGCCGTAGCTGTATGACTCCGAGTCGAAACGCGCGCCCGGGTAGCGATTCCAATACCAGGTGCCGCCCACGCCGGTGCCGGCTTCGAGCACGCGCACGCTCAGCCCGAGTTCGCGCAGCGTGTGCAACTGGTACATGCCGGAAACCCCGGCGCCGATGATGATCGCGTCGTAATCGATGGTCGTCATAATTGAATTTTCGGTTGCATATGGCTGCTGCCAGGCGGTGTCTGGCGCGCGCGTCAGCGCAGGAACTCGCTGGGGCTGGCTTCGTTGACGTAGCCCAGGAAGTTGTTGGCGACCCAGTAGCCGATCAGTTTCTGCAGGGGTCGCGACAAAGTTTTTGCCAGCGCTGGCGGCACGCCGAGAAACTGGTTTTCCTGCTGACGCAGCCAGGCGCGGCAGTAGATGACCGTGATCCCGAGCCGCGCCGCCGCGGTGGTATTGGCGCCGCCGGCATGGAACAGCGAGCCATCCCAGACCATGACCGAACCGGCCGGCATTTCGGCGTGGACGATTTCGGCATCCGCCGCCGGCTCGAGGTCGGCGTTGAGATGCGAGCGCGGGATCAGCAGCGTGGCGCCGTTGGCGGCGGTGAAATCGTCGATCGCCCACATGCTGTTGACGCTCAACGGCTGGTGCGGACGGGGCAGCGGATAGTAGCCGTCATCACGATGAAAATCCTGCGCGCTCTGACCAGGCAGCAGGTTCACGGTGCTGGCGACGGAGAGCTGGATCTGATCGTCGAGGTGGGCTTCGATCAGGGCCAGCAGCGACGGGTCGAGGTAGAGATCGTCGAGTACCCGGGTGCGCGCTACCAGGTTATACAAGCGCTGTGTGGCATAACCGCCGAACTGCGAAGTACCGGTCGGCAGCCCGGCGTGCAGACGGGCAAACTCCGCGCGTATCGATTCGAGCCGGGATGGGTCGAGGTGTCGCTCGAGGATGACGTAGCCATTGCGCCGCAGTTGTTCCAGCGCCGGCGCCATGGCCGCGCGCTCGCTTGCGCTCGAGAAACGCTTGGTCGTTTCAATCGCCTGGGCGGCCGGGGAAAACGGATTGCGATTGATTTCGGGCAGGGTTTTTGTGGCCATGGCGATTCGATCTCGATGGCGGATGATCTTGCTGGGCCGGCTATTTTAGCCCGCCGTGGACGTGACTACGAGCCAGCCGCGATCGCCGTTGACGCGGATCAGTAGCCCGCCGCCTGGCCGTCCTTGCGGTGGTCCGAGCCGCCCACGTAGCCGTCCGCGGTTTTTACGATCAGCTGCGCGCCGCCAAAGGCGCGATCGGATTTGGCGCGTTCAACGCGGTGCCCGCGTGCGGCGAGCTCGCTGGCCACCGACTCGGAGAAGCCCGGTTCAAGGAGCACGCTCAGGTCGTCTTTGACCTGCCAGCGTGGCGCATCGCTGGCGGCCTGCGGGTTTTGTCCGTAGTCGACGAGTCGCGTGATCATCTGTACATGCCCCTGCGCCTGCATCGGCCCGCCCATCACGCCAAAGCTGGCCAGCGGCTCACCGTCGGCGGTAATAAAAGCCGGGATGATGGTGTGAAACGGTCGTTTGCCGGGCCCGACCTGGTTGGGGTGGCCGGAGAGCAGGGAGAAACCGCAGCCGCGATTGTGCATGGCGATGCCGCTGTCCGGAATGACGATGCCGGACCCGAAGGTATGAAAGTTCGACTGGATGAACGACACCATCATACCGGCGCTGTCGGCGCAACTCAGGTAGACGGTATCGGGATTGCTCGGCAGTGCGGTAGGCACACCGGTGCTGGCGTTTCGACCGATGCCGGCCGCGGCGCGCGCCAGCGAGGTCGGGTCAAGCAGCGCGGCCACCGGGGTCTGCATGGCGGCGCTGTCGGCGATGTGGTCGGCGGCGGCGCGCAGGGCGATTTTCATGGCTTCGATCTGAAGGTGAACGGCATCGGTGCTGTCCAGCGGCGGCGGATCGAAACAGGCGAGGATGCCGAGCGCGATCAGCGCTGCCAGGCCCTGTCCGTTGGGCGGGATTTCGTGGGCCAGGACATCGCGGTAGCGCTGGGTGATCGGCTCGACCCAGTCACAGCGATGCGCATCCAGATCGCTTGCGCGCAGCGCGCCACCGCCGGCGCGCGCCGCCTGCTCGATACGCTCGGCCAGGACACCACGGTAAAACGCCTCGCCACGGGTCGCCGCGATCAGGCGCAGGGTTTCCGCCGCGTGCGGCCGCCGAACGCGCTGGCCGGCGGCCGGCGCGGGCAGGAAATGGGCGGCGAAATCGGGGTAGTCCAGGTATTCGGCCGGGTGGTGTTGCCACAACCAGGCGGTGCGCGGTCCGACCTGGAAACCGTTTTCGGCGTAATGAATGGCGCGTTCGAACAGGCTTTCAAACGGCAGCTTGCCGTAGCGTTCGGACAGCGCAACCCAGGTGCTGACGGCGCCCGGCACCGTCACCGCGTCCCAGCCGTAGAGCGGTAGCGATGCGGTGCCGGCGAAGTACGCCGGCGTCCACGCCGCCGGCGCGCGTCCGGAGCCGTTCAGGCCGACCACTTCGCTGCCGTCCCACAGGAGAGCGAAAGCGTCACCGCCGATGCCGTTGCCGCTGGGCTCGACAATGGTCAGGGTAATCGCGGCGCAGAGCGCCGCGTCCACCGCGTTGCCACCGCGTCGCAGGGCTTCGAGGCCGGCCTGCGTGGCCAGCGGCTGGGACGTCGCGACAAGGTTATCGGCGCATACCGGCGCGCGTTGAGAGTGGTAGGGCAGCTTGGGGTCGATCATCGCGTCCTCGGCGAGCACATTCGCGCCCCGCGGAGGCAGGGCCGTGGCGCAGTATAACCAGCGCCACCGAAATAGCCGGCGCGAGCGTCCTGCACGTCGGTTGACCCTGGTCAAAATTCGACCCCGGGCACGGCCTATGCTGGGCCGGAAACGGAGATCCAGCCATGGCCAAGCGCCTCATCAGCCCGCAACTGCACCGCCAGGTCCGTGCCGCCCTGGCCAATATCGACGGCTATGAAACCATCGAACGTTTCGCCCTGCGCCAGGTCATGGCCGGCGCCATGCGCGGCGCGGCGGTCGACAGCCGTTATATCGAAACCGTCGAGCGCGCCCTGCACCACTGGCGTCCGACCTGCATTGGAGAAGGGCAATTCGAGACCCTTGATGTGGACACCGCCTACCGCGTGCCGGCCCGAGCGGTGGTCGGCTGAGCGACTTGCGCGCCGCTCAGCCTGGCAGCGAGCGGCGCGCCCAGATCGGACGTACGCGCAGGCGGCAGCACAGTGCCGGCGTAAACGTGATATCGACCAGCCAGGCACAACCCAGGGTTGCCGCGGCAAGCATGCCGAACTCCGCCTGAGCCCGCAGTTCGCCGGCACAGAGCGCAACGAAGCCCGCGCACAGGGCGGCGGTGGTCAGCGTCACCGGTCGCAGGATGGTCGCCATCGTTACGGTCATTGCGCGCTGCGGGTCGTCGTGGCGGTGCGATTCGATGGCGAAGCGCGAGAGGAAGTGCACGCTGTCGTCGATCGCGATGCCGAACACTGCACAGGCGACCAGGCTGGTCGTCAGGTTGAGCGGGATGCCGCTGATACCGAGCAGGCCGAAATACACCACTACCGGCAGCGCGTTCGGAACCAGCGCGAGTAATCCGATCCGTAACGAGCCGAACAGCAACGACAGGAACGCGAACACCACCAGCAGCGCGAAACCGAGACTCGCAACCTGGCCGCGAGTGATGTCGTCGACCGTGCGGGCGATGAGGTAGGACGTGCCCGTGACCTCGGCGCGCAGCGACCCCGGCAACTCGGCGAGTCGTACGGTAATGCGACGCGCGAGGTCGTTGACCGCCGCGGTCGACAGGGCGCTGGTGCGCAGGTGGAGCAGGGTCGAGGAATAAGCCGGGTTGACGAAAGTGCCGGCGTCGTGACTGCCGCCGACGAGCAGCAGGTGGTTGACCATACGGGCGGCGTCCGGCAAGGGATCCAAGGCCGCCGATTCCGGCGCAATGGCCTGGTTCAGCAGCGCGACATAATCGCTCAGTGCGTAGACGCCGCCAATTTCGGGATCTGCTTTCAGCCACCGCGCGAGCGCCGCCACCGCGCGCAGATTGCGCGGGTCTTTGAACGCGTCGGGCTCGCCATCGATGACGATGCGCATGGGTACTGGCCCGGCAAAAATTTCGGCGACGCGCTGAAAGTGTTGCTGCACGGTCGTGTGCGGACCGAAATTGCGCAGCACCTGGGTATCGACACGGATGGCGAGCGAGGCCAGCGCGGCGCCGATCGCAACCACGGTGGCGGCAAGCAGGATCGTGCGCCGGTAAGCGAGCGCGACGCGCGCCAGTGTCGCGGCGCAGCTGGCGACGCGCAGTAACCGCGGTGGCCGGCACGGCGCACCCCGCAACAGTACCAGCCCGGCCGGTACTACGCTCAAAGCGCCGATCCAGGCGAGCACCACGCCGAGCGCCGCGTACCGCCCGAAGGTGCGGATCGAATCGATCGCGCTGAAGCCGAGCGCGGCGAATGCGATGGCAGTTGTCGCCGCGGTCAGGGTCAGCGGCAGCCACACTTCCCTGAGCGCGGTGCGGGTCGCCGCGGCACGCGAGGTGCTGCGGTCAAAGTGGCGATCGAATTCGCTGACCACGTGGATCGCGTAAGCGAAGCCGACCACGTAAATCACCGGTGGCAGGATCACGGTCACGAAATTGAGACCATGGCCGGCGCTGACGAATACCGCCAGGGTGACCAGGGCGGCGGCGAGGTTGCCGAACATCGGCAGCACCACGCCGCGCAGCGAACCAAAGCCGATTAACGCGACCAGCAGGGTGGCGCACACCGCCAGCGGCATGACACGGTACAAATCGCGGAGCAGGATACGACTGATTTCGAGACGCACCAGTAACGGACCGGAGACGAACTGCTCGATGCCGCCGGCGCCGGCACGCGACGCGCGGCGCACGGCATCTACCCGTTCGGTCAATTCGGCGCTGGAGAGACCGGGGGTGAAATGGACGGCCAGCAGCGCGGCACGCCCGTCATCGCTCAGCAAGCGCCCTCGCACCAGCGGGTTGGCGAGCGCGCGGCTGCGCAGCGCCGCCAGTTCATCGGCAGTGTCGGGAACGTGACGCAGGAACGGATCGATACGGGTCTGTTCTGTGCTGATGCGAATATCGCTGATCCGGGCCAGGCTTTCGACCGCCACCACGTCGGGCAGGCGTTCGAGCGCCTGGGTCAACGCCTTCAGTGCGGCGAGCCGTGCGCTGGTGAACAGGTCGTCGTCGATCCAGGCGACCAACAGCAGGTCGTCATCGTTGAACTGGTGCTGGGTGCGCAGGTAGGTCTCGAGCGCAGGGCCGCTGCGTGGCAACAATGACGCCATCGACGGGTCGACATCGAAACGCGGTTCGAATGCGCGAAAATCGATCAGGCGCGCACTCGCGGCCAGGCACAGCGCCACTACGCAGGCGATCACGAGTCGCGGGTGCCTGACGACGATATCCGTGAAATGACCCGGCACGACGGCGGCTAGTGACCTTTCCTGATTTCGGCCAGGGTAAACATCTGGTCACGCAGTTCGACATCGACCTCGATCGCGGACACCGTGAATTCGCTGCGCGAGCGGTGCTTGTGATTGACCATCACGCTCTCAGTCGGGATCGCATGGCCGTTGACCATGCGGATCGAGGCGCGCGTCGTGCTCAGGGTCTTGTCGAGCGAGCCATTGGGTCCAAAAAATTCGGCCTTCAGCGGCACGCAGGTGGCGCGGTCGATGAACGTCCGGATCACCGAGTAGGCCGGGCTTTCGTCGCCGGGCCTGGTTTCGAGCAGCATGGCCGGGTGGCCGTCGAGCAGGGTATCGTCGAGACGCCGGGTCGTGGCCGCGCTGAAGACGGTGTCGAAATGCAGCGCGTCTTCGTAGGTCAGATCGGTGCCGAGCACGGAATTTGACGCGCCGCTGCCGACCAGGCGCCGAGCGCGACGGGTGTCGGGCGTGTAGACGTGGATCACCGGGTCATGGTCGCGGTGCTTGCTGATGAGCACTTTCAGGCCGGCTTCGGCGAGCGGCTTGTCGACCACGAACAGCATCTTGACGGTTTCGTCGGCAAAGCGTTTCCAGTACATGGTGCGCGACGACGACCGCACCCAGCCGTCGTCGCTGATCACCTTGACCGCCTGCTTTTGCACCATGCTCAGGCGCGGCAGGGCGCGTTCCGCGCAGGCCCGCACATCGGCATCGAGCGCCTCCAGCGCACCGGCGAGTACCACGGCCGGCAGGCACGGTGTCGCCAGCGCAAGCATGATCATGACCCGCGCCCCGCGCCGGGCTGCGATGAGACCACCTGTGCGGGTTGGCGGGGTGACCGTCATTCAGCTGCCGAGACGTCGCAGCGCCTGTTCGGTCATATACTTGTTGACCAGGTCAAGGTCCGGGTCGAGTTCGGTGCGCCAGTTCCCGCGGCACGTTTGCGCCTGCAGCACGCGCGTAACCCGGTTGCTCTGCACGTCGTGGCTGATCAGCCAGTTGAAACTCCATTCCGGCCGGCCATCGCTGCTCAGCTCCTGGTATCCCTCGGCCAGCCTTTGGCCGGCGCCGGATTCAAACCCTTTCCACAGTTCGCCGTAGCGATCGTAAGTCAGTGCCTGGATGACGCTCATGTTGCGGGCGTCGACAAACACCCGCCGCTTGCTGACCGGGGCGCGCGGATAAGCAGTCGGCTCGGCCTCGAATACGATCACTTCCGGGATCAGGGATTTGCCCACGTAAAAGTAGCTTTCGTCCGCCGCGCCGCCGACCAGCGGGTGGTTCCAGTTGTCGCGCTCCGGGCGCCACTGGCGGTGTACCGAACCGAGGTAGGGGCCGCGATGGATGATGCGGTAGTTGCCCCAGGTCAGCATCGGATCGCCGGCCGCCCAGGCGTCGGACAGGTACAGGTTCAGGCCCGGCATGTAGGGTTCGAAGCGCTGATTGGCCGGGAAGCGCCGGACCCGCTTGAGGTTTGGCAGGTAGCCGAACAGTTCCGGTATTTCGCGCTGGTCGTAGTGCCAGATGCTGAGAAACGCCGAGCCTTTGACGTCGTTGGTATGGGTAAACCAGACTGTCTGCAGGCGTGTTTTGTCGGCGAAGCCGGCCAGGTACGGAGCCGTGGCGCGAGGATGGACCAGACCGGTGCATTGCTGCTCGGCCCAGACAAAATCGTATTCGTACTGGGTTTCACCCTCGGCGCCGATCACCACCGCCGGGAAAGCGTAGATGGCCTTATCGTGCCGACCCCAGCTCAGGGTCATATTGGCGATGACCTCGCTGCCGGTGCGCGCGTCCGGAAAAGGCAGGCCACCGATCCAGGGCTGACCGTCGCGGGTATAGACGTTGCCGATAGCGTCGAACACCGCCGCGCCCTGATTACGCAGCGTGGCATCGAGGAAGTAGGGCGGAAACATCGCTTCGACGTGATTGTCCGCGGCCTGGATAAAAAACCGGCGACCGTCCTGCTTGACCTCCTGGTAGACAAGCGGATCGACCACGTCCTGTACGAGTTCGATATTGTCGCGGTCGATGATGTCCCCGACCTTGACGCGCCCGGCCGTGAAGGCCTCGATGTCGGTCAGCTCCTGCGGATAGGCACCCGCGAAGTCGCCGGACTGACAGGCCGCCGCCCACGCACTGCCGAGGACCCCGGCGGCGCCGGCGCTGGCAACCCGGGTGAGGAAATGCCTGCGGCTGTAGTCGAAATCGAAGCGGCGGATGTGCATGGCGGTAAGCGCGCGCGGGACGGCGGTTAAAAGAAGTAAGTCACGCGCACAAACAGTTCGTCGGCGAAATCGAGGCTTTCCATGATGTCGTCGTTGTCGTCACCGCCACCCTCGATAACGTTGGCATAGACATCCCACTGCCAGCGGTCGCTGGGTCGGTAGCGCACGCCGGGTTGGATCAGGTAACCGCCCTCGACGTCGATCAGCAGTGCCAGGTCCAGTCGCCACAGCAGGCTGCGCGAGGGCTGCTGGAATGCGAATACGACGTAATCGGCGGCGCTTGATCCGCGTGGCGCCGCCGCCCCGTCGACGAATGCAGCGGCAGTAAAATCGCCACTGTCGGGATCGACGAAAGTCGAGAACGGGACCGATTCGGTACCGCTCAGGTGGCGGCCGAACAGGTCCGACGCTTCGCGGTGCATCCACTGCCAGACCATATAGGTGGCCGGGAAAGCGTCGGAGAATCGGTGGAATTTTTCGATGATCAGGGCGGATACGATTTCCGTCTCCTCGATAAAGTCCGCGCTCAGACCCAGATCGGTAAACTTCTTGTTCGGCGTGATCGCGAGTTCACCGCGGATAATCACCGAATCCCAGAACGAGCCGGGGTCGTCGGCCTCGGTAATGTAGTTCGCGCCGATGGCAAAAATATGCTCGCGTTTGAATTCGCGCGTCGCCCACGGACGAAAGCCACCGAGGTAGCTGTGAAAGGTTTCCATGGTGCGCAGGGCGTCGGCAACGTTGAACTCCTGACCGAAGCCGAAGATCTGACGCGTCGCCCATTGCGTCGCCGGCCACTCGTCGATCGCAACCCGCAGCGCTTTCATGGGATCGAGGCGGGTGCGTCCGATGGCATGCCAGTATTCGGTCGAGTTGGCGGCAAACGGATCGGGTGCAATCGCCGATCCGCAGTGATTGAGTTTCTGATGACCCCCGCCGACGACGGTCGGCATCAGCTCGAGCCCGGAGGCGGCGACCGCGCCCTGCAGCGGGCCGGCCGCCAGCACCGGCCCGCCGGGAGTCAGCGCGCCGCCGGCGAAACTGCTGAGCAGGTTGTTGGTATCGTTGTGAGCACCCGCGCAGAAAGTATTGGCCAGGCCGGCGTTGTGTAACGGTGCTTCGGTGTAGCGGAATACCCCGTCCGGGTTGCGTCGGTTGGTATACATGAGGTTCAGCGTGAAGTGTTCGTCGAGCGGCATCGTCAGCCGCAGACCATAGTTGATAGCGCCTTCGGCGTCGTCGAATTCAGCGCGCTCGTCAAGGGTCGTGCCGCTTGAGATCAGGCTGTAGGCGGAATTCTGCGGTGGCAGTATCGTTGGCGAGAACAGCGACGCGAACGCATCGACCTCCCAACTATTGGGCAGGGTGTAGCTCAAGCGCAGCGTTGGCGACGAGATCCGTTGATCCTGGAACTCTTCCCCGCCCGGACCCAGGGTCAGGTGGCGGCGCAGATCGAGTCCGTTGGCGACGTCCATGACGCGGAAAAAATAGGCTTCGCCCCAGGCGATATTCTGATTGCCGAAACGGACCCACAGCGGGCCATGATCGAAATCGATATAAAACGCCGGCAGGTCGATGACCGCGTGGCGTGAGGCGAGTTCGCCGATGCTGCTGCGCGTACCCCAGTAGCGATTCTCGAACAGGTTGTCGATGTGCCCGTCGGTAAAGCCCGAGGTGGCGTCGACATAGGCGCGAAATTTGACGAAGGCGGCGAGATTTTTTGTGATCCTGGCCTGCACGTCGAGTTCGAAGCGAGTGTTGAAAAGGTTGAAATTGATTTCGTCGTTGAGCGCCGCGCCCTGGGCGCTGACGCCGGCACCGCTGCCGGGAACGGCGCCCGGCACAAACGCACTGCCGCCGCCGTTGGGACACAATACGCCGCGAAAGCCGCCGTCGCCGGCCAGTCCGGGACTGGCGGCGCCGACGGCATTGAGATGTCCGAAGCGGCAGTTGACCGGTGAGGCGGTCGTGGCGCCGGCGGCGATGGTCCTGAGATCGGTCTGCCCGGGGTTCGGGGCGAGTCCGGCAAGCGCGCCCTGTTGAAAGAATCCCGGCGTGCCAGCGTCATTCACGAACGTTGTGGTCGGCGCGGTGGCGTTGCTGCCGCTGCCCCAGCCGGCGTGGGTGTAGTGCGGTGTAATGCGCGCGTTGAACAGATTTCCCATCTGATTGAGTTCGTTGTTGTCGCTCGAGAAACCGTAGGCCACCTCGTGTCGTATGGAGCCGCTGATGTTCCAGTCGACGCCATGCACGGCCGGCGTGGCGAGCGCACAAACGGTCGCCAGGGCGACGATCGGTGACGGCGCCGAGGCGCGATGGTGACGACAGGAGCGGCGCTGGGTAATCGATGCCACGGTATTGCTGAGCTCCGGCTGTATTAGCGGTGAGCGAGGTCAAGTCTCGCGATGCCCAATGCTGGCGGGCATGATTGGCGAGCGCTGCGGTCATTACAATGCCTCACCGCCACCGCGCCCGGCGGGGAGCCGTGCCGGCGCTGCGCCTGGCGTCGCCGCGTATACGAAGTAGGTGCCGCCCTCGCACCGATCGGTTCAGGATCCGTGCACCGGGCGGCGTTGGCAAGTTTGAGGAAATTCCAGACTGGCGGACGTGGCAGGGTCAAATCACGCTAGAATCGCGGGCGCCACGCCGCGCTGAGGCCGTTTCCAGCAAATTCCAAGGATCCCGAATGTCCGCAACCCGTTGCCTGACCGCGCCGATGCTCGAAGTCGGCATGAGACACGAGGCGCGCTTTACGTTTACGCACGAACAGGTCGCGCAATACTGCCAGCTCGCCGGTGATCGCAATGCCATTCACCACGATGTCGAGGCTGCACGGCTGCGTTTCCCCGCGGTTAACGACATTATTGTGCCCGGCGGGCTGGTGCAGATTTCGATTACCGGCCTGTTCGGTACCGAGCTGCCGGGCGACGGTTCGCTCGGACTGACGTTTGCGCCGGAGCGGATGCGCAAGCCGGTGTTACCTGGGGACATTATCGTCGTGGCCGTCGAACTGACCCGCTTACGCGGCGAAATGGCCGAATTTGCCATCACCATCCGGGATGACGCCGGCGCGCGTATCGGCAGCGCGGTATCGCGCGTGATGGTGCCGAACGACGCCTATTACGCGTGGTGGGCCGCGCGCAAGGCCGGCACCTGACACTACCGCGCGCTGGGCGTTCGTCCTATATCATTGTGAGCTGAACCAAAGGGAGGAAGAGTATGGATATTGGCGTCATCATGTTTCCGACAGACAAGGCTATCCAGCCGATGGAGCTGGCGCGAGCCTGCGAGGAACGCGGTTTCGAGTCGCTGTGGTTCCCCGAACACAGCCACATCCCGACCAGCCGCGAAACGCCGTGGGGTGGTAACCCCAATCTGGGACCGCTGCCGGAGGAATACTGGCGCACCCACGATCAGTTCGTGGCACTGTCGGCTTGCGCCGCGGTGACGAAAAAACTGCGTATCGGCACCGGGATCACCCTGGTCGCGCAGCGCGATCCGATCTGGCTGGCCAAGGAAGTCGCCAGTCTCGACATGATTTCCGGCGGCCGCTTCGAACTGGGGATCGGCTACGGCTGGTGCGTTGAGGAAATGCGCAACCACGGCCTGGACTACAAAAAACGTCGCGGCATCCTGCGCGATTACATCCTGCTGATGAAAGAAATCTGGACCAAGGACGAGGCCATTTTCAGCGGCAAACACGTCAAGTTCGAAAAGTCCTGGGCGTGGCCGAAACCGACCCAGAAGCCGCATCCGCCGGTCATCATGGGCGGTGCGGCCGGGCCGAAGACGGCGGCGCATATTGCCGAGTTCTGCGACGGCTGGATGCCGCTCGGCGGCCTGTACGACTTCGACGGTGGCATGAAAGAGATCGCCAAGGCCTGCGACAAGATTGGCCGCGACCCGAAAAGCCTCGATATCGGCATGTTTTTCGCCATGGCGCCGAAAGCGGACGACATCAAGGCCCTGCCGGGCAAAGGCGTGAAACGGGCGATTCTGCCGCTGCCGCCGGCACCGGCCAAGGAAGTCCTGCCGTTGCTCGATCAGTACGCCAAGTGCATGTAAATTCTCGGCCCTGTGGGTCCCGGGCGTTGGCTGCGACGCCCGGGATCCTGCTCCTACTGGTGCGAGGGGTAGTGGCGAGTGCATGTAAATTTTTGTGACTTGTGATGCAGGACACTGTTTTTTGTCCCTCGAACTGTGAACATGCGTCACAAGGTGGAGGGACTCATGGCCGATACACGCACCTCGGTGCGGGCAGCGGCCTCGATCAATCGAGGAGCCTGAAGGCGATAGTAGAGGAGACGGGCGCGACACTGTTCGTGGTACCGTATGGCAAAAGCGCCAAGGCAAGTTGATAAAGGAGGGTTCACAACGTGAATCTGATAACAAAACGCGGGGCTAAAATTACGAGAGCACTAATGGCTGCGCTGCTACTCAGCGCGAGCTTTGGCGCATCGGCTGTTACCGTATCGGCGGTCTCGGACTCGGACAATAGCCCGACTAATTTCGACATCTCATTGAACACGGTCAATACAATCGGCAACATCTCGACGATTGGACTTGGTATCGGTGCTGGTGGATTCGCGGCGGTCGCGCCGGTGGTGGTGCCGGCGGCGTTGCCGTTTGCCACCGCCTTCGACACTATGCAGCTGACCATCACGGCCGCGCCTGGAACTAAGATCGTTTCGCTCGGATTTTCTGAGCAACTCGATATCCTGCTGGGAGCCGGATCATATGCTCAGGCCAGTGGTTCGGTTGCAGTTGCCGGGCAGGACACGAAGGGCTTCAGTGCCCTGTATATGCCACCCACTACGGTGCAGATGACGAATCTGAACACGACCCACCTGTTCGCTGCCGGGTTAGACCAGATCACGGTTACGGTGACGAATTCGCTGGTCGCGATTTCGTCTACAGGTCAGGTTGCATCAATCCTGAAATCGCTGCCGCAACTAGTCGTTGAAACCGCGCCGATCCCGCTGCCGCCGGCCGTATGGCTGTTCGGCGTCGGTCTGGCTGGACTGGCCGCGTGGCGCAAGCGCCCGGCTGGAGGCGCAGCCGCGGCCTGAAGGTAGTCGAGACGGCTCGTCGCCGTCGAACGCTGACCGAATCACCGGCGCCCTTCAGGGCGCCGGTTTTTTTTCGTGCGCCCGGCAGGGCGCACTTACTTGGAGGTGAAAGTCCTCTACTCGCCCGGCAAGGGGAAGAGTTAGCCGAACGGCAAGGGTGTCGCGGGTGACTGCGGATCTGGAGGAAGCCGAAGGCAAAGCGCTGGCCTGACGAACAGGAAGCGGATACGAGGCGGCACGGCGGGGTAAGACGGCGAATATCGTCAAAGCCCGAAACTTGCACGGAACGCCGTGACGTATATCCGACGGGCATAAGCGTGAAGGTGGGTGCGTCATACCCGGGGAGATCTGCAACGGTGCCTTGTGCTACTGACATCGTGAGGTGTCGGGATACCGGTGCAGAAGTCAGCCGAGGCCATAGTAGGTGTCGCGATGAACCGAAGGGCCGAACGTGGAATGCCGCAAGTAGGCGACGGGAACACACGGACAGTTGATGAAGGCAGAAGATCCGCGGCAAGTGGATGCTGACAGAGAGACGCCGGGGCGGTACTCCGGTGGGACTTTGTGTGGCGCCGAGACTGAGGTGACGACCCGTTCGCGGACGAAAGCGGAGCGGAGTGAGTTGATGGAAGCCGTGTGTGAACGCGGCAACCTCAAGCTTGCGTATCAACGGGTGGTGGAGAACAAAGGCGCAGCCGGTGTCGATGGCATCGGTGTGGCCGCGTTCAAGGACCATCTCAAACGACACTGGCCGACGATCAAGGCCAAGGTGCTGGCGGGAAGCTACATGCCCTCGCCGGTGCGCCGGGTGGAGATCCCGAAGCCGGAAGGTGGGGTCAGGACACTCGGTATTCCGACGCTGACGGATCGCCTGATCCAGCAAGCGTTGCATCAAGTGCTCTCGCCGATCTTCGAGGTTGAGTTTTCCGAATCGAGTTACGGATTTCGACCGGGGCGGAGTGCGCATCAGGCGGTCAAGGCAGCGCAGCAATACGTTGCCGCAGGCCGTCGGGTGGTGGTGGACATGGATCTGGAGAAGTTCTTCGACCGTGTTAACCACGACCTGTTGATGGAGCAACTCTCAAAGACGATTGGTGACGGGCGAGTGCTTCGCCTTATCCGCCGGTATCTGGAAGCAGGCATGATGGCCGAGGGGACGGTATCCCCACGGACGCAAGGAACGCCGCAAGGCGGCCCTCTGAGTCCCCTGCTGTCGAATGTTCTGCTGACGGCACTGGATCGGGAACTGGAACGCCGTGGTCATGCGTTCTGTCGCTACGCGGACGACTGTAATATCTATGTCCGAAGCGAAGCGGCGGGAGAGCGGGTCATGGCGAACATCACCCGGTTCCTGGCGGAGCGCCTCAAGCTCACGGTCAATGAGGCCAAGAGTGCGGTGGCGCATCCGTGGAAGAGGCCGTTTCTGGGCTACAGCATGAGCTGGCATCAAGCCCCGAGACTGCGGATCGCACCAGCCAGTTATCAACGACTGAAGGCTCGCGTGCGGGAAGTGCTCAAGGGCGCGAGAGGGCGCCGCCTGACGACAGTCATTACCGAACTCAACCCGCTCCTTCGCGGCTGGATGGCCTACTTTCGGCTAACCGAAACCAAGAAGGCGCTGGAAGAGCTGGATGGCTGGATCAGGCACAAACTGCGCTGCATCTTGTGGCGCCAGTGGAAACGCCCATCTACTCGCGCCAAGGCTCTGATGCGGGCGGGATTGACGGAAGAACGGGCCTGGCGTTCGGCGACGAACCAACGCGGGTCGTGGTGGAACAGTGGTGCGAGCCACATGAACCACGCCTTCCCGAAATCCTTCTTTGATCGTCTGGGTCTGGTGTCGCTGCTCGATACGACGCGCCGACTCCAGTGTGTTCCATGAACCGCCGGATGCGGAACCGCATGTCCGGTGGTGTGGGAGGACGGTGGGGGCGACCCCGCCTCCTACCCGATACCTGTCCGTTTTTCTTTCCGCGCTATCCTCGCACACGCGACTTGGTGCAATAATCCGGGGCATCGCCCGTCACCCCAGCATGTCCCGGAGGCCGTCACGTGGATACCAACGCAGATCCCGAATACATTGTTTATGAAACCCCCGAGGCCGGCATCGCGCGCATCGTCCTCAACCGACCGCAGTCCGCCAACGCCCAGGACACTCAGTTTCTTTACGAACTGAACGATGCCTTCGACCGCGCCGCCCACGACGAAAATATTCGCGTCATCATTCTCGCCGCCAACGGCAAACATTTTTCTTCCGGCCACGATCTGGCCGAAAAAGGCGCCCAGGCCAACATGCACGACTACACCACGGTCGGCACCATGTGCGGCTTCACCTGCGCCGGCGCCGAGGCGCAGATGAGTCGCGAAGAAGAGATCTACATCGGTTTCAGCGAACGCTGGCGGAATATCCCCAAGCCGACCATCGCCGCGGTGCAGGGCAAATGTATTGCCGGCGGGCTGATGCTGGCCTGGCCATGCGATTTGATCATCGCTACCGATGACGCCAGCTTCAGCGACCCGACCGTGAGCTTCGGCGTCGGCGGGGTGGAGTATTTCCATCACCTGTGGGAGGTCGGTGCGCGCAAGGCCAAGGAAATGCTGTTTACCTCCGACGAACTGAGCGCAGCCGACGCCTTACGCCTCGGCATGGTCAACCAGGTTGTGCCGCGCGAGGCGCTCGAGGAAGCGACCCTGGTGATGGCGCGCAAGATCGCAAGCAAGTCACGGTTCGCCTTGAAGATGACCAAGAAAGCGATCAACGGTGCGCAGGATGCGTCCGGCCGTGAGTTGGCGATGCAGAATGCTTTCCACCTTCATCAGCTCGCGCATACCCACTGGTTGAAACTCTACGATTTTCTGATGGACCCGAGCGCGCTGCCGGAAGCGACACGCAAGGCGCTCGGGATCAGGACCCCGGACTGATACGCAACGGTGTTATTCGCTGCGCAACTGGAGGCGGAGGATCGCGCCTTCCATGCCGAGGTCCGCGCGTTTCTCAACCGCGAACTCGATCCGGCTACCGTCGCCGCCGAAGACGCGCAACGGTCGATGGTCGCGGACTATGCGCGGGGTACGGCCTGGATCGATCGCCTGCGATCGCGTCGCTGGCACGCCGCACATTGGCCGAAGATCCACGGGGGTGCCGGCCTGTCGGCGCTGCAGAACTACCTGTTGTTATACGAATTCGGCCGCCAGGGTGCGCCGCACCTGCCGCCGATGGGGCTGAATTACGTCGGCCCGACCATCATCGAGTTCGGTAGCGATGCCCAGAAGGCGGATCTCCTGCCGCGCATTCTCGACGGCTCGGACTACTGGTGCCAGGGTTTCTCCGAACCGGGTTCGGGATCTGACCTGGCCAGCGTCGCGATGTTCGCGGAGCGGCGCGGTGACGCCTATTACGTCAGTGGCTCAAAAATCTGGACCACCGATGCCCATCACGCCAATAAAATTTTCTGCCTCGTGCGCACACGTCGGGAGAACAGTCGTGACGCGCTGAGCTTCCTGCTCCTCGACATGGATGCGCCTGGGGTGACGGTGCAGCCGATCCGCATGTTGACCGGCGATCATGATTTCAACCAGGTCTTTTTTGACGACGTCGAAGTGCCGGCCGATAACCTGCTCGGCGCGGCGGGCGACGGCTGGGCGGTGGCGCGGTTTCTGCTCGAAATCGAACGTGGCGCCTTCGTCTTCGGCGGACGCCTGCGTCGCCGTCTGGATCGTATTCGCCAGCGCGCCGCGCAGACCGTACCTGGCGACGCGGCGGTGTGGGCTGCGCTGGCGCGTCTTGATATCGACCTGCTCGCTTATGAATGTACCGAACTGCGCCTGGGACACGCCGCGAGCGCGCCGGGCAACGCCATGGCCGCGGCCAGCGTGATCAAGATCGAATGGACGGAGCTCGCGCAGCGCATCGACGATCTCGGCGTCCGCATCAGCGGACGCGAAACCCTGTATGCTGATACGGCCGCTTTCGGTGCCGGCACGCGTCGCGAAGGCACGCCGATGCCGGATTGGTTGGCCGGCTATTTCAATAACCGCGCAGCGAGCATCTACGGCGGCACCAACGAGATCCAGCGCAACCTGGTTTACCGTGCGCTGCGCCAGGCCGAGCGCTGATGTTTCAGATCTCTGCGGAACACGCATCTCTGCTCGACAGTGCGGCGCGGTTTGCCCGCGAGCGCTACGACCCAGGCAGTGCCCGCGACGGCCACGCGCCGGGCGGGGCATTCGATGCCCGGCGCTGGAAGGAAATCGCGGATTTAGGCTGGCTGGCGGCGACGGTCGACGAAAATGACGGCGGTCTTGGCCTCGACTACTCGGTGTTGTGCCTGCTGGCCGAGGCACTCGCCCCGGCGCTGATGCCCGAACCGTTTATCGTCCAGGTCGGCGTGGCCGGCTACCTGCTCGAGCGGGCCGCTCCCGGCATGGAGCGCGACGCGGTTCTGGGCGCGTGGCTTGGCGGCGAAACACTGCTCGCGCTCGCTCATCACGAACAGCGTGAGGGGCGATGTTTCGGACTCGACGTTGCGCTGAGCGCGCGCGGAGCGGGCGATAAGCTGGTGCTGAACGGCCACAAATGCGCGGTCCTCGATGCTTGCCTGGCCGAACACTTTATTGTCAGCGCGCAGGCCGAGTCGGACCGTGGAACGCTCGCCCTATTGGTCGCCGCGAATAGCCCGGGACTGCGCGCCGAGCATTATGCGACCTTCGACGGACGCGGGATCTCGGATCTCGAATTCAAGGACGTCGAAGTTGCCGCGACCGCGCGGCTCGACTGCGCACCCACGGCAGCGGTACTGATCGACGAAGCGCTGTTGCTGTCGGCGCTGCTCAAGGCCGCGGAAACGCTCGGCCTGGTGCGCTTGCTGTTGCCGATGACGCACCGGCATTTGCTCGAGCGCGAGCAGTTCGGGGTCAAACTCGCCGAGCTGCAGGTGCTGCAGCACCGCCTGGTCGATATGCACCTCGCGATCGTACGGCTCGAGTCGCAACTGGTATTGGCAGGCAGCAAGCTCGATGAACTGGGGGTTACCGGCGCCGCCGCCTACATCGCCGCGGCAATCGTGCAGGCGGCCGAGGTCGGTCGCGTCGTGGGCCAGCAGGCGATCCAACTGCACGGCGCGATCGGTATGACCGACGAACTCCTGGTCGGGCGTTACTTCAAACGTCTCACAGCCAATCAACTATCGAGCGGAGCCGAAGCCGAGCACCTCGCGCGCCTCAATAATGGGCTCGATCACTGACCGTTCGCGTGTCTCAGATACTCAGGTCGAGCAGGTTGTAGTCTTTCAGGCTGGCGCGCGCCGCGTCGTTCCAGCGATAGTGGTTTTCCTCGCCTTTGAACGGCTGATAAACGTACGGCGTCTCGTCGGGAAAGCGTTGTTTCCGGGCATCGATGGCATAAGCAATCAGGCGCGCCCGTTGGTGGATCCGTGCGGCGTCGTAAGTCGCTCGAGCGTTGTGTACGCCGCCGGCGGTGACGTCGAGCACGGAGGCGCGGCGGTGGAAACCAAAGTTGACCGTGACTCGAGTATCGGCGCTGGTGTTGGCGAATGAGCCGTGTACGGTCTGGCGATTGCAGATCCCGACGTCGCCGGGCGCGCACAGCATCGGCACCGCCTGCGGCAGGCGATCGGTGCCGGCTGCCGCCGCCATGGCCTTGATATCGACCTTGCCGAGCTTGTGGGTGCCGGGTACTACCCACAAGCCATTGGCGGCAGTCGAGCCATACAACTGGGCCATGAAGTTGAATCCGTGGATACCCGGGTCAAAGGCCGGGCTGTCCCAATGCGTAACGCCATCCTGGTGCCAGGCGACCGACGAACCGAGACCTGGTTGCTTGATGAACAGGGCTTCGTTGAAAGGCGCAAAATCCGCACCATTGATCGCGGCGGCAACCGCCAGCAGGCCGGGGTGGCCGTAGACGCGCAGGCAGGCGTCGGAAAACTGCAGTGAGCCCAGGATCAGGTAGATGGTTTTTTCGGGTGCATCGCTGGCTGGCTGCGGCTCGAACATGCGGGTCGGGTGGCGGCCATTGGCCAGCTCGGTGCCGCCGAACGGGTCGCTGAGCGGTCGCGCCCAGAACAAGGTCGGCGCCTCGCAGTCGATCGCCAGGGCCGGTCGCCCGGCTGCATCCACCAACGCGCCCTCGGTCACCGGCGCGCGTTCGAGGATGCGGTCGACGTCCGCTTCGATGTCGGCGAGTTCGGCTGCGTCGAGGACGCCGGTGAAAATGTAGAAGCCGTAGGCCCAGTACGCCTCGAGGATATCCGCGGCGAGTGACCCGTCGTGTTCGAATCGGATCGGTCCGCGGTTAGGCAGTGCCAGCGCGCGGCGTTCGCCGTCGGCCAGGTAGTCCGCCATGGCCAATTGTTCGGCGCCGTAATCCGTCGCGACGTGTTCTGCGTGGGCATGTAGAACCATTGGCGCTCCTCACTTCTACGCTTCGGGAACCTCAAGGTCAGAGGCTCGTTAATGGTGGACCGTCGTTGCCACGCGTGCAAGCTCGCGGCCGGCGCGCTGGCCCGGCGGCGGTCTGCGAGGCGTCACAAAGCGGTTACAATCCCTGCTGGCAGCCGGGTTGTTTCGAAACGCGCGGCGCGATCGTCGTTTATGACCTCATTGCTCGAAATCAACGATTACAGCCGGGTCCGCGAGTTCTACTCGCCGGCGCGCCTGTGGGCCTTGTTTGACGGTGACCGTGAGCACATGAACCTGGCCCACGAATGTATCGACCGTCACGCCGAGCGTGGCCGTGCGATCAGCGTCAAGCACGACCACGGCGGCCTGGAGCACATCGACTACGCCGAACTCGCCGTCGCAACCAGTCGCCTTGCGCACTGGCTGGAAGCGCATGGCGTTGGTCCGGGGCAACGGGTCGCGGTGATCGATGAACCCGGTAAGGCGTTCTACACCTGTATGTTCGGCGCCATCAAACGCGGTGCCATTGCGGTGCCGATGTTTACCCTGTTCGGTCCTGACGGACTGGCGCTGCGCATCGACGATTGCAGACCCGCGCTGATTATGGCCGGCGCGCATGCGGCGGCGTTGCGCGCGCAGTTTCCGCATATCCGGGTCGTCGAAACCGGCGCCGAGCTGAGCACCGCACTGGCGCAGTTTCCCGACGCTTACGAAGCGACCACGCGCGCCGACGACCTGTGCGTGTTCCAGTACACGTCCGGCACCACCCGCGCTCTGCCGGAGGCGGTTCGTCATACCCAGCGATCGGTGGTGACCGTCATGATCGCCGCCCTTTACGGCGTCGGCCTGCGCCCCGGTGATCGCTATTTCTGTCCGTCTTCGCCGGCCTGGGGCCACGGCCTGTGGCATGGCACGATCGCGCCGCTCGCGCTCGGCATCCACATCGGCGCTTATGCTGGAAAGTTTCTGCCTGAGCGCATGTTCGAAGCGCTCGAGGCGCTCGCCATCGATAACCTGGCCGCCGCCGCGACGGTTTATCGAATGTTGCGCAACAGCGGGCTGCGCGAGCGCTACACGATCAATCTCAATAAAGTTTCGTTTACCGGTGAACCGCTGGACCCGGACACGTTCGACTGGATCGAACAGGCTTTCGGCGTGGCGCCGGCGAGTATGTACGGTACCACCGAGGTCGGCGTGATCATGGTTGACTACCCGGGTATGCGCGGCTACCGCGTGCGTCGCGGCGCACTCGGCAAGCCGGCGCCGGGCAACGAGGTCGCGATCCTCAACGCACGTGACGAAATCGCCGCGGTGGACGAAATCGGCGAGATCGCCGTGCGCCGGCGCGACGCCTGGTTTCGGGTCAAGGATTTCGGGCGGCGCGACGCCGACGGCTATTTTTTTCATGCCGGACGCGCCGACGACGTGATCATTTCGGCCGGCTGGACCATGAGCGCGGTCGAGATCGAAAACACCCTGCTGCAGCATCCGGCGGTGGCGGAAGCGGCCGTGATCGGCGTGCCGGATCCTGTGCGCGGCCAGGTGGCGCGCGCCTACGTGGTGCGGCGCGCGGGTGCAGAGATCACCACACTGGCCCTGCAGGAACACCTGCAGACACGATTGTCCCGGCACGAATACCCGCGCCAGATCGTGTTCACTGACGAGCTGCCGCGAACCCCGGCTGGCAAGGTCAACCGCAAGGCCCTGCGCGATGCGGCGCGGGCGCCGAGCGCTGACGACGATAACCGAACAGATTTACCTCCAGACACGGCAGAAACCAGATGAGTGAAGACATCCAACGTGAATTCGTCGGCATTACCGATGCCGCGCTCGACGAATTGAGAAAACGTATCGGGGTGAAGATCGGACGTACCCTGGAGCCCTGGTGCTACGAGGCCACGCGCGACAATATTCGCCATTACGCGCACGGCATCGGTGACGATAACCCGCTGTGGTGCGATCCCGACTACGCACGTGGAACGCCGTATGGCGGGATCATCGCGCCGCCGTCGTTCATTTTCGCCTGCAGCCGCATCGTCAGCGGCTACGTTGGCGGACTGCCGGGCATCCACGCCATGTTCGCCGGCTGCGATTTCAGTTGGATGAAACCGATCCGACGTAATGTCGAAATACATACCGAAGCCTATCTGAAGGATCTGATCGAACACGAAACGCAGTTTGCCGGGCGCTCCATCCAGCAGGTTTACCACGTCGATTTTTACGATGACAGTGGCGATCAGCTCGCCGCCGCGGATTCCTGGTGCTTTCGCACCGATCGCGATGTGGCACGCGAAAGCGGGACCAAATACGACGCCCTGAAGGGCAAGGCCGACCGCGTCTACAGCGATGCGGAGCTCGAACAGCACAGCGCCCTGTATGCGGCCGAACGGATCCGCGGCGCCACGCCACGCTACTTCGAAGACGTCACCGTCGGCGAGACGTTACCAACCATGGCCAAGGGCCCGATGACGGTTACCGGTTTCATCTGTTACGCCCAGGGCTGGGGCGGGCTGTATATCCGCGCCAACAAGCTGGCGTGGCGCATGCAGTCGCAGCACCCAGCGACCGGGATCAAGAACCGCTTCGGTATTCCGGATTGTCCGGAGCGGGTGCATTGGGAAGAAGAATTTGCGCACAAGGTCGGCGCACCGGGGGCGTATGACTACGGCCCCGAGCGCTGCTCATGGCTGGCCCACGCGATCACGAACTGGATCGGCGATGATGGCCAGCTGACCCGTCTGTACAGTGAGATCCGCCGCCACAACCCGGCCGGAGACCTGTTGACCATCGATGGGGAAGTCACCGCCAAACGTAACGAGGGCGGCCGCAAGCTCGTCGATTTTTCGCTCGTCGCTCACAATCAGGACGGTGAGCTGTCGTGTCGCGGTAGCGCCACGGCGGCGCTGCCAGCGCGCAGTTGATGCGGCAGCGGGACACCAGCGTCGTTCAACCGCGTCGGCTCTGGAGTTCGGTCAGGTTGTCGCGGTGTTTTTCGCGGCTGATGCGGTAGAAACACAGCATCATGATGGCGGCGAAATAGAACAGCCACTGGGCCGGAATGTAGGCCACGGCGAGGTCGCGCAGGCTCGCCGCGGGCACTTCGCCCGGCCCGGCTTCGACGGGAAACCGGGCCCACGCCAGGATCTGACCGGCGACGATCACCCCCAGCCCGTTAACCGCTTTCTGGGCAAAGCTGCTGGCCGCAAAAAAGCTGCCTTCGGAGCGCCGGCCGGTGGCCAGTTCGCTGTCCTCGACGACATCGGCGAGCATCGCCGCAACCAGAATGCTGGAGGCGATCATCAGGGTCACATCGAAGGTGTAGAAAATCATCAGCGTGTAGTAGAGCGTCGCCGTGCCGTTGTCAGGAAAAAGATCGAACAGGCGCAGGATCACCGGCAACGGGGTCAGGACCAGGGTAAGCAGGGAGATCACGATGGCGGCGTGTTTTTTTCCAATGCGTCGCGATGCCCACGGCGCAAGCACCAGTGCGGCGAGCGCGGAAAAGAAATAGGGGATCTGCAGGGTACCGAGCTGCTCGCTGCTGAGCTGCCAGAAATGGCGCCCGAAATAGATCCCGAGGCTGGTATTGATACCGGCTGCCATGGCCGCGAACAGGGCGGCGATGAACAGGACAACAAACGAGCGGTTGGAGAATGTTTCGAAAATTTCGGCGACGCTGAGACGCAGCGTCAAGCGTCGCGCCGGCGCCTTGCGCAGGTTTGGGATATGGCGGTGGGTGCCGAGCGCGGAAATGTAGATCGACAGCCCGATAACGATAGCGGCGGTCAGTCCGTAATTTCGCCAGCCATCGACGTACTCCAGTCCACCGCGGGACTCGGGCAGGAACACCAGATAAACCAGCACCGCCATCGTCAGGCCGCCCCACCAGCCGAAGAAGAAGCGGAAACTCATGAAACGCGTGCGCTGGTCGTAATCATCGGTCAGTTCGGCGACCAGAGCGGTCGAGGGTATTTCGTAGAACGTCAGCAGCGTGCGGATCACGATCGCGAGCGTCACGAAATAGACGAACAAGGGTCCGGGCTCCCAGGCCGGCGGCGCCCACAGGAAATAGTAGGCGACCGCCGCCGGCAGGCCGGCCGCGTACATCAGTGGATGGCGCCGACCCCAGCGCGAGCGCAGGTTGTCGGAAAAATAGCCGACCAGCGGGTCGGAAACGGCATCGACGATCAGGGCGATAAAGATCCCGAACGAGACCCACTGCGGCGGCAGGCCGACCACCTGGCTGTAGAAAAACAGCAGCAGGTAGTTGAATCCGTTGCTCTTGGCGCCGTATGCAACCGCGCCGATGCCATAGAAGAACCTGGTCTGGAAGTCGCTCGCCCGCGCCGTGGTGTGCATCGGCCGTTTGCCTCGCATGGTTGCTCAAATAGTCCGCGCGCATGCATGCTAGCCGAAATCCGCGCGAGTGCGGCACGCCATACGCGCCGCGACATGGCCCGTGTACACTGCCGTTCAGGATACCCGCGGTATCCGTGAACCATCACCAGACAACAGGAGATCCGCTATGGCCAACGCCCAGCTCGATAATATTCGCACGATGTTGCGAGAGAATCCGGTGGTCGTCCCGGGCGCCTCGCTGGAAGACATGCGCAAGGGCATCGACGCAATGGGCGATATGGCGCCGCGCCTGGCCGAGGTCAGCGCCGCAGCGGTGGATGCAGGTGGCGTCAGCGCTGAATGGTTCACGCCGAACGACGGCGACGGTGAGCGCGTGCTGCTCTACCTGCATGGCGGTGGTTATGTGATGGGTTCGGTACAGTCGCACCGGGCCATGCTCGAACGACTTGCCCGGGCCTGCGCGTGCCGCGTGCTGGCGCTGAACTACCGTCTCGCACCCGAGGCGCCGTTTCCGGCCGCCATCGACGATGCCGTAGCCGCCTATCGCTGGCTGCTCGGAACCGGCGTCAAACCCGCGCATATCGCGATAGCCGGTGACTCGGCCGGGGGCGGCCTCACGCTGGCGACGCTGGTCGCGCTGCGCGATGCCGGTGTCGCCCTGCCGTCCTGCGCGGTACCGATTTCACCCTGGACCGACATGGAAGGCAGCGGGGCGTCGATGCAAACTCGTGCGGCGGTCGATCCGATCGTGCAGAAAGAAGCCCTGCTTGAGATCAGCAAGGTTTATCTCGGCACGGCGGACGCAAAGAATCCGCTGGCCTCACCCCTGTACGCCGATCTCAAGGGGTTGCCGCCGTTGCTGATCCAGGTCGGCGACTGCGAAACCCTGCTGGACGACACCACTCGCCTCGAGGACAAGCTCAAGGCGGCCGGTGTCGAAGCCACGATCGAGGTGTGGGACGAGATGATCCACGTGTGGCATTTGTTTGCGCCGATGCTCGACCAGGGCCAGCAGGCGATCGATCGCATCGGTCAGTTCGTCTCCCAGCACACCAGCGCAATGACGGCTGAGCGCGCTCAGGGGTAAACGATGCTCAGGCCCTCGGCGATCAGGGCCGGGCGCGACTGGTTCTCGATTTCGACGGTATTCTCGAACGTCAGGCGGATACCGTCGTCCTTGACGTCTTCGGCATCGAGCAGCTTCTGGCTCAACCGGACCCGCGCGTCGACCGGCACCGGTGCGGTAAAGCGCAGTTTGTTGAGCCCGTAATTGACGCCGCGGCTGCGGTGCTTGATGGTCCAGATAGTGGCGCCCAGGCGCGGTACCAGCGACAGGGTGAGAAATCCGTGGGCGATGGTTTTACCGTCCGGCATTTCCTTTTTGGCGCGCTCGACATCGACATGGATCCATTGGTGATCGCCGGTCGCGTCGGCAAACTTATCGATCATCGCCTGGTCGACGCTTACCCATTCGGACACCCCGAATTCTTCGCCAATGTGGTTTTTCATGTCCTGGGGATAGTCGATCACGCGCATGCGGGCAGTCCTCGTCTGTTAAGCGAATTTGGATGATAAGGCAATCGAAGCAATTCAGGATCGGATCACCCGCGGCGGCTGAAATGCACTGACCGCGGGCGGGGCGCCAGGTTCGCGTTCGACATCGACCAGACACGAGTGCGCGACCGGACCCTGGGCGAGGCGCGAGGTGCCCTGGTCGCGGGTCAGGACGTTAGGGTTGCCGTGTTTACACGGGCTGCCGATCGTGCCGGGTTCGGCCGGGTCATACCAGGCGCCGGTGCTCAGGCACACGACCTGTGGTCGGATGCGCGGGTCGAGTACCGCTACTGCCAGGCAGACGCCGCGGGCATTGAATATCCTCACCGTGTCACCGTCGTCGATGCCGCGCTCGGCGGCGTCGCGGGGATGGATACGCAGCGGCTCGCGGCCGTCGATTTTCCCGGCGCGGCTGTGCTGGCCATGGTCGAGCTGCGAATGCAGTTTGTTGGCCGGTTGGTTGGAGATCAGGTGCAGCGGGTAGCGCTTGCCGCTGCCGCCGAGCCACTCGACCGGCTCCAGCCAGCTCGGGTGCGGCGGACAGTCGTCGTAGGCGAACGCCGCGATCGTGGCCGAGTAGATCTCGATTTTTCCGCTCGGGGTGTGCAGCGGGTGGCCGTCGGGATCGCGCCGAAACGACTCCAGCATGATCACCGGTTGCGCTGGCGCATCGAGTTTGAGCCAGCGCTGGGCGCGAAACGAATCGAAGTCGGGCAGCGTATGACCGGCTGCGGCAGCGCCGTCGCGGGTACGCTGATACAACCATTGCAGCCAGCCGAGTTCGTCGCGGCCGTCACGGAATGCCTCTTCGACACCGAGGCGAGTGGCGAGGGCGCAAAAAATATCGAAGTCGTTGCGGCTCTCGCCGGGTGGGGTCGAGGCCTGTTCCATGAACACCAGGTAGGGATCGCGCGGCGACAGCGCGAGGTCGTTACGCTCCACCGCGGTCGTGCACGGCAATACGATATCGGCGTGTCTGGCCAGTGCGTTCCAGCACCATTCGTGCACCACCACGGTCTCCGGGCGCCGCCACGCGCCGAGCATGCGGTTCAGATCCTGGTGGTGATGAAACGGATTACCCCCGGCCCAGTACACCAGGCGGATATCGGGATAAACCTCGCGCTGGCCGTTGTAGTCGAACGTAGTGCCGGGATGCAGCAGCATATCGGCGATGCGCGCGACCGGAATGAAAGCCCTGACCGGGTTTTCGCCCTGCGGCAGCGACGCCCCGGCGATCGCGGCGCCATGGTTACCGATCGCGTTGACGGCACTGTAGCCGAAGCCGATACCGCCGCCGGGTAAGCCGATCTGACCGAGCATGGCGGCCACCGCGATCGCTGCCCAGAACGGCTGTTCGCCGTGGTCCTGGCGGGTCAGCGACCAGCTCACCGACAGCATCGTACGCCGGCCGGCCATGCGTCGCGCGAGATTGCGGATGGTGTCGGCATCGAGGTCGGCGATCGCCGCGGCCCAGGCCGCGCTTTTTTCCTGGCCGTCGTTGGCGCCGCTCAGGTAAGCGCGGAATGTGTCGAACCCGACTGTGTAGCGTTCGAGAAAGTCGGCGTCGAACAGCCCTTCGACGAGCAGGGTATGGGCGATGCCGAGCAGGATTGCGGTGTCCGTACACGGCCGCGGCGCCAGCCATTCGGCGCCGGCGTCGTCGGTCATGTCATCGCGCAGCGGGCTGATGCTGACGAACTCGACGCCTGCTGCACGCGCCGCCAGCAGACCTTCGCGCTGGCTGTGACGGCCGACGCCACCGGCGTTGATCTGGCCGTTTTTCAGCGGCACTCCACCGAAAGCGACAAACAGCTCGGTGTGCTCGATGATGGACGGCCAGCTCGTCGCCTGGGCAAGAAATTCGCGGTAGCCGCCGAGCACATGCGGCACCAGTACCTCGGCCGCCGCGAAGCTGTAGGTGTTGACCGAGCGCGTATAGCCGCCAATGCAGTTCATGAACCGGTGCAGCTGGCTTTGCGCGTGATGAAAACGTCCGGCGCTGGCCCAGCCATATGCGCCGGCAAATATCGCCTGATTGCCGTGCGCGGTAGTAACCCGGGCAAGTTCGTCAGCGACCAGGCGCTCGGCGGTCTGCCACGACACTTCGACAAAAGGTTCGACGCCGCGCGCGGCGGTGTTGGCGCCCGGGCCCTGGCTGAGCCAGCTTTCGCGCACCATCGGCGCCGTGATCCGGGTCGGGCCGTCGAGGACATCGAGCAAGCCCTGGCCAATCGGCGAGACATCGGGATCGTGCTCAAACCCGTGCAGGGCAGTGAGCTTGCCGTTATGGGTCTGCGTGCGGTACGTACCCCAATGGGTACTGGTCAGCGGCAGCGCGGTGATATCGGTCATTTCCGGTCCCCGGTTGCGGTCCTGCAACAGTCGCTGATTTTCTACTAAAGATGTGCTGCCGGACAGACTGCCGCAGCGTTTCGGTACGGCGGGTTATCCCGGTAGGGTGGTGGGATTCGCGCAGGCGGGCAGGTTTATGCAGGGAGGATGTACAGGCGACCTGCAACGGTCGCCAGGAATGGACCGGCAAACGGGAGCGCCGGGCGCGCGCGTATCAGCAGCGACTGGCGTCGCCATTGCGCCGGCTGGTCAAACGAAGATGCCTGCGCCGGGGCGACCGCGCGTGCGGTAGCTGTCCGGCGCAGACACCGTCGCTGCGCTGTCTCAGCCCCGCCGGGTCAGCAGCGGGGTGATATCGCGCTTACCAGCGACCGCCGCCGCCGCCGCCGCCACCACGGGCCGGGCGTTCGCCGCGCGGCTTGGCCTGGTTGACCTTGATGTTACGGCCGCCCATCGAGGTGTCGTTGAGACCCTTGATTGCTGCGTCCGCAGCGGCATTTTCCGCCATTTCCACAAAGGCAAAGCCCTTGGACTGACCAGTGAATTTGTCAGAGATCAGATTCACGCTTTGAACTTCGCCATAAGCGGCAAAAGCGGTCCGGAGCTCGTCTTCGGTGGCACTGTACGGCAAATTGCCGACGTAGAGATTCATCATCGTTTATTCCTCATATGTGTGCTGCTCGAGAGATGCACCGTCAACGCGCCAACACACAGCACGCGACAGCAATCGGCCATTCCTGGCCAATTCAAATTGGGTTCGGCTTCAGCGCGCATTGGCGGATACGGGTGGGCGTCGATTGCGCGAACGACGCTTGCGCGGCGGACCGGCAGTGTCGCCGGTGAGTGTATTGCCATTGACATTGCCGCCGCGATTACGCGACTGGCCGTGCCGGGAGTTACCGGAATCGTTGCGTGCCGGGCGCGGGCTATGCCGCTGCGCGGGGCGCTCGGGCAGTGCTGGCTGGGCGTGGCGCTCGAATTCCGGCAGTTGTATCACCGGCAGCTCGCGTTTCAGCAGGCGCTGAATGTCGCGCAGAAATTTGACCTCGTCATTGCCGACCAGTGACAGCGCGGTACCGGTTTCGCCGGCGCGCCCGGTGCGTCCGATGCGGTGCACATAATCTTCCGGCACGTTCGGCAACTCGTAGTTGACGACGTGCGGCAGCTTGTCGATGTCGAGTCCGCGCGCGGCGATATCGGTGGCAACCAGAACCCGAACTTTGCCGGCCTTGAAACCGCTGAGTGCACGCGTGCGTGCGCTCTGGCTCTTATTACCGTGGATCGCCGCGGCCTCGATACCGGCACGCAGCAATTGTTCGGCGAGTCGGTTGGCGCCATGTTTGGTGCGCGAAAACACCAGCACCTGGTGCCACTGACCGTCTTCGATCAAATGGATCAATAAATCGCGCTTGGCTTCTTTCTCGACGCGATAGACATGGTGGCTGACGTTATCGGCGGTGGTATTGCGGCGTGCGACCTCGACCAGCTCGGGCTTGTTCAAAAGGCCATCGGCCAGGCGTTTGATATCGTCGGAATACGTTGCCGAAAACAGCAGGTTTTGTCGTTGCCTGGGCAGCAGCGCAAGAACCTTGCGGATGTCGTGGATGAAACCCATGTCGAGCATGCGATCGGCTTCGTCGAGCACGAGGATTTCGATACCCGACAGATCAAGAAAACCTTGTCCGACATGATCGAGCAGGCGCCCGGGCGTGGCAACCAGGATATCGACCCCGCGACGCAGGGCGTCTTTCTGCGGATGAATGCCCACGCCGCCAAAAATAACCGTCGAGCGCAGGGCATGGTTGGCGCCGTAGACGGCGAAACTTTCGCCGATCTGCGCCGCCAGTTCGCGGGTCGGGGTCATGATCAGTGCGCGCGGAGCGCGGGTCTTGCCAACAACGGTGCGCGGGCGGCCACTGAGCAACTGCACGATAGGCAGGGCGAAGGCCGCGGTTTTGCCGGTGCCGGTCTGGGCGCCGGCGAGAATATCCCGACCCGCGAGAACAACGGGAATGGCCTTGATCTGTATGGGGGTCGGTTGGGTGTAGCCCTGCGACGCGACTGCGCGCAGGAGCTCGGCCTCAAGGCCGAGTTGTGAAAAGGGCATAGATGCTCCAGGTCCAGCCTTCCCGCTTTTTTTCTGCGGGTCCGGTCCAGGCAGAGCTTAAAAGTAATTCGTTCCGAGAGAGTCTTTCGAGGAGGGAGACAGCCGCGAGACATCGACACCGACCGGATGGTGCCTTACAAGGCGCGAAGTATAGACCTGCGTTACGGGGAAAGATAGTTATTTTTCAGTAGCCAAGGCGATGAACTGCCATGGAGTTCTGAGCGTTACTCGAAGTGCCTCATTCAATCGAGAAACTGGTAGGGGTTGCGCGCCGCGATGCGCGCGAGGACAACCTCCGGGCGCCGGAAAAAATCGTGCTCCGCCTGAGTCCGAGCGTCATCGGGCGGAAGTCCGTCGAGGTAACAACCGAGTCGCGCGCTGTGGCGAACCGCGGCCTGGCCGAAACCTAACCGTGCCTGTTCCCAGGCGTGGAGTCGGTCGGCAAAGTCTGCCCCGGATGCGGCAAAAACCCGCGCCAGTTGCGCGGCATCGTCGGCGGCCTTGGAAACCCCGAGCCCGACGTGTGGCCGGGCGGTGAACGCCGCGTCGCCGATGAGCATGACCCGGCCGCGGACCAGGCGCGAACTCGACAACTCATGGATCGGCTGCAGGAACGGCTGCCCGGTAGCCGCGATCGCCGCGGCCAGTGGCGGCGCGACCAGCCGCTCGGCATCGCTGCGCAGCTGCACGATCCAGCGCGGCTGAATGAGGTGATGGGGAATACCCTGCGGGTAGTACTCGCCGTCGATGCCGGTCAGCAATTCGACCAGGCGCTGGTCGGCGCTGGCAGGGCGATACCAGACCCAGTTGTAACAGCGCTGCCCGATACTGACGGTATCGTTTGGTCCGGCAACCATATAGCCGAGCAGGTGTTCGCCGGGCGGCAGGCACAGCAGGAAACGCCCGTCCAGTTGCTCAAGCACCGCCGGCGCCAGCGCCGACTCGTCGGCGAGTCCGCGCCAGGCGGTATAGCCCGCGTAGCGAATGACAGCGTCGGGCATCACCGCGTCGCGCACCGTCGAACGCATGCCGTCGGCGCCGATGAGGTAGTCGGCACGCAGTGCGCGGCCATCATCGAGTTCCACCTGTACCGCTGCGCCATCCTGGCTGACCGCGCTGACGCTGCTGCCGCAGTGGTAATGCCGATCGGGAAATCGTTCGCGCAGAAAGCGATAAAGCAGGCCCCAACTGGTCATCAGCTGCGGCATGGCCAGCTCGCCGAGAACCCGACCGTCGGCATCGAGCAAGGCGCGCCCGCGCGATTCGATGGCCAGCTCGCGTTCGATGCTGATGCCGGCCTGGGCGAACGCGGCATACAGCTCGTCGTGGGTGGTGATGCCCGCGCCGCGACTGGCCAGCGCCTCCCCGGCTCGCTCGTAGATGTCCACCTCATAACCCAGGCGCCGCAGCAGCACGCCGGCAAACAATCCGGCGATCGAGCCGCCAACGACGATGATGTGATGTTTTGATCCGGGCATGCTTCGGGTTCGCGGGCGTGGGCGCGGCGATGATGCCGCGCACTGGAAATGATGATAACGTTTTAACAACAAGCCGATGTTGTCGGTGTTCCGGCGCCGCGCCACGGTCGATGAATCAGCCAGGAGCCAGCTTGCATGAAACGACGTGATTTCAATTTTTATGTCGGCGCGGCCGCCGCCGTGCCAACCATCCTCAGCACCCAGTCGGTCGCCGCCGCCGCGCCCGCCGATGGCTGGGCGTTCAACGCCGACGTAGCCGAATCGTGCAGCTGTGAGATCCCCTGCCCATGCAATTTCGGCCGGCGTACCGACCTCAAGTGTGAGGGCTCACGTTTGATCCAGATCACCGACGGCGCGGTTCATGGCTTGCCACTGGCCGGGGTCTCCTTCGTGGCAACCTTCGACATGGGCAACTGGACGCGTATTTACGCTGACGAAGCGATGACCGGGGCGCAGCGGCAGGCCTTCGAGCAGATTTTTACCCTCGCATTCGGCGGCTTCAAGAAACTCATGCAGGCCCAGGAATTCGTGCCGCTGCAGGTCGAGCGCAGCGCCGAAAAGGTCAGTTTTTCAGTGCCGGATTCCAGTGTTGAGATTGCGCTGATGCGCGGTTTGAACGGCAAACCGATCACCATCGATGGCCTGCCCTCGGCGGCGTTTCATAACTACGTTCAATATGCCTCGGTGGTGCACCGGCACAAAAGCGCGGCGGCTGAGTGGTCGCATACCGATACCAACGGCTTTACCTCGCGCATGATCGCGAGCAGCGCTGGCTGAACAGTAATCCGGCCGGCGCACGGCGACCCGCCGGGCCCGCCGCTGGCGCTCGACGCGCCAGCAGCGAGCGATTCAGGCTATCTTGCACTTCATGCTGAGGGCATGCGCCATGTCCGTCATTCCGGTTGAATTAATTGCCCCGCTGTTTAATCCCGTAACGTTCGCTGAACGCGGGGCGGTCGACGCCCTGCTCACGATCATTCGCCGCGACTACCCGCTGGCGCGCGCGGAAGTACCCGGCTACGACCCGCATTGGATCGTTTCGCGTCACGCCGATGTGCAGGCCGTGAGCCGACAGAACGATTTGTTTCATAGCGCGGATCGCTCGGCGACCCTGATCCCTCAGGTCGGCGAAGAACTGGTGCGGACGTTTACCGGTGGTGACTACAACCTGTTCCGTTCGCTGGTGCAGCTCGACGGCGCCGAGCACAAGGCACACCGCCGAGTATTGTTTCAGGCCCTGACGTCCAGCGCCGTACGCGCCCTGCAGGCACGCATGCAGGTCACTGCTGCCGCCGCGCTCGACACGCTGCGCGCTGCTGACGGCGAGATCGACTGGGCGCGCGAGATTTCCGCACCCTTTCCGCTACACGTAGTGATGGATGTGATCGGCGTGCCGGCGGCCGACCATGCGCGCATGCTCGAGTTGACCCAGTGGTTGTTCAGCTGGGCGGATCCGGATCTGAAACGGCCGGGCTCCGATCCTACCCAGCCAGCCGAACAACCACGGACCTGGAAAATCGTGTTTGACGAATTCGATGCGTATTTCAGTGATTTGATCGAACAGCGCCGCCGCCAGCCGCGCGACGACCTGGCGACGCTGATCGCGAACGCGGAAATCGACGGTGAGCCGATGAATCATTCGCGGGCGATATCCTACTTCGGGATCCTGGCGACGGCGGGTCACGATTCGACCGCGCATACCACCGCCAGCGCGATGTGGGAACTGGCGGAAAACCCGACCTTGTTCAAGGCGCTGCAAAGCGACCCCGCCTTGATCCCGAATTTCGTCGAGGAAGCGATCCGGTGGGCGACGCCGGTCAAACATTTCGTGCGCCACGCAACGACAGACTGTGAACTCGGCGGACAGGCCATCGCCCGCGGCGATCGTTTATATCTTTCCTACCCGTCCGCCAATCGCGATGAAACCGTGTTCGACGACCCGTTCAGCTTCCGTCTCGATCGACCGCGCAATCATCACCTTGCATTCGGTTATGGCGGTCACGTGTGCCTCGGCCAGCACCTCGCGCGTCTGGAGATGTGTACGCTGTGGGAACTGCTGCTGCCACAACTGCAACACGTGGAGATGGCCGGCGCAGGACGCCTGATCGCGTCCGAATTTGTGTCAGGACCGAAATCAGTGCCGTTGCGTTTTCGTCTGCATTGACATGGCCGGGTGCGTCAACCGGGTCGGTCGGCTTGAGCGAATGCGCCTAACAGGCTGATCCGAACCACATGCCACCCCCGCATGTCTGTTCGGCAGGCCGCGAATGTCTCCAAATTTGATGGGTTTAGCGGGCTATCGCCATCCCGCGAAGCAAAACAGGCGCCTAAGGGCATGACCGGAAACGAGAGTTTCTTAATGCCAACTATTCCCTGGATCGCGCCCTGCTGCGGCGCTAGTTTGGGATCGCTTGCGAGTTCGTGAGGGGCTCGCAAACAGGCCTCAATAACCTAGAAAAGCCCATCCTGGGAGGTACGCCTGATGTTATTCAACAAAAGGGAACGCGAAGTAGAGCAGGACGTGATCGGCGAAGCGCGCGTCGTCGATCCGTCCGAAGATATTACCGTGACGCGCGATGACATGATCGACGCGGTCGCGGAACCGCAGTTGGTCACGATGACGGCCGTGATCGGCCAGAGTATTGTCATACGCGGCGACGTCAGTGGCGACGAGGACCTGCTGGTAGAAGGCCGGATCGAAGGAACCGTCGCCCTGCCAAAAAGCCGCTTGGTTATCGGCGCGAACGGCAACGTCGCCGCCGACGTCAACGCCAAAACCCTGCGCGTTGAGGGCACCATGACCGGTGACATCGCGGCGCTCGATAGCGTGGTGGTGAAAAGCACCGGCAAGATGCACGGCAATATCAAGGCGCCGCGCATTACGCTGGAGGACGGTTGTCGATTCAACGGCACTATCAACATGGATACCGAAGCCAGCGCCGTGGTTACCGATCTGAAAACGCCGAGCCCGAGCGTCAAAACAACTTCGGAGAAGCAGGCCGTTTGATCCCTCGGACCGGCTCGAGCGCCGCACTTCGCTCGAGCCGGTCTGGCTGATGCCTTCGTGATGACTGCGCGAGAGTTGTCACACGTCACAGAAACCGATCCGCCGCACCGGTAGACTCACCGCTGCGCGCCGCGTCGTGCTGACCGCAATGCGGTCCGGTGCCGAGCGCGCCTCGTCGATAATCACGAAAAATAACTGGATCTGGAGGGGTATCATGGGTTCTCGTTTGCCACGAGTGCTGCTTGCATGTCTGATCGGCGCCGCTGCGGCGACGAATGTAGAGGCTGCGCTGGTCAGTTGGGGCGCGCAGGCCGGCACTTCGGTCGCCAATTGCCCGAGTTTCTGCACCAGCTTCAATTTCGGGCCAACCGTGGGGGGAATGAATTTCTTCGATTCGGGACTCAGCTCGGTCGTCGAACCACGCGGTAATGCCGATGCGCGCGCAACGCTGAGCGGCGGGTTCAGCACTCCGGTTCTGAAGGCCCGCTCGGCGGCCGACGCCGGTTTCAGGGGTGCCTTCGGCACTGCGTTCGCGGTGCAGGGCTACACTTACAACGGGGCAGGCGAAACCCTCACCCTCGACGTTGATCTCGACGGCCTGGTTACCGATCCGGAGTCGGATGCTTCGGATACCAGCGCCGAGCTGGAAGTTGTCCTCTATGCCAGCAACCCGTTCGATTTTATTTCCGATCGCGGTACGCTCGATTTCGAACTTGGCGCGACGCCGCTCGAGCACTCGGGTGGCGGGCCGGCGGCAATCACGCTGCAGCTCGACTTCAGCAATCCCAGTCACGCCCAGGGCCAGATCTCGATCGACGTCAATCCCGGCGACGAATTCTATCTGTGGGCGTTCCTGCGCGCGGAATCGCAATCGGGTGCGGCCGCGACGAGTGTCGAGGCGTTCAACACCGGGACCATGAATTTCCTCGGCAATCCAAACCTGGTTGCCGCCAGCGTGCCGGTTCCCGCAGCACTGTGGTTGTTCGGCAGCGGTGTCGTTGCGATGTGCAGCTTGCGCCGACGCCGGGATCCGGTCTGAGCAACACAGCTTGTGGTGCGGTCGCGCAGCGTCAGCTGCGTCGGCTGCACGAGCTTGTCAGCCGGAGCCGCTCAGAACGGCACGTCGTCATCGAAAACCGGCGGTTCCTCACCGATTGGCGGTGATTCCTCATCGGCGCGCGGCGACGAACCTTCCGCTTCGATGGTCCACACGTCGAGACTGTTGAAGTATTTGACGTCGCCGCCCGGCGAGGTCCATTCACGACCGCGCAGGCTGAATTCGACGCGCACCTGGTCGCCGGCCTTGAGGCCGTCGATATTGGCGCAGCGGTCGCCGGTCAACTGCATCTGGATGAACTGCGGGTAATTGGGATTATCACTGGTCTCGACAACGAATTCGCGTTTGGAAAAGCGTTCCGAGATCTGCTTGGTATCAAAGATGGCGTGAAGACGCCCACTGAGTTGGTAATTCATAGCGCTCAAGGATAGTGACATCGGGCTGGATTGCCAATGCCCGTCATGGCGGGCAGGGGCGAATACTCAGCAGGGTGGTGAAAAACGTTGCGAGGAAGGTCGGGCGCAAGGCGCGGGCGAGTCCGCAACGCCGCGCACGACCTCCGCAGTAGTTTTTCACCAGCCTGTCAGGGTCGGATGCCGGCTTCGCGCAGCAGCAGCGTGCGGACCTCGTCCTGGTGCAGGTAGGCGGCCTGCTCGAGCGGATGGCGGCGGTCCTGGCAGCCGCCGCAGGCCGCCATCTGGCGTACATAGTCACATTTGAAACCACGCGTTCCGAGCGCACGGAACTGGCGCACGTGTTCGAGTTCGTGAGCGATGATTTCGGCCAGGCCGTCGCTGCTCATCGTCATCAGACCGTCGTCGAGGTAAATCAGTCCGGGTGCGGGCACCATGCCGGTGCCGGTCGCGAGCGGGCAGAAGGCGATGCGCGTTTGTGCCGCGTCAGCAGCATCGACAAAGCCGTAGGCATGCAGGCGCTGCATGGCCGCGGCGATGCTCGCGGCGGCCGCTGCCGGGGGCCGGTAGGCCGCGCAGCGATACACCACCAGCAGCGCCACGACATCAAAGGCATCGGCACAATCGAAGCTGTCAGGGGCGTCCGGAGTCGCTGCCGCGGCGGGCAAGCCGTCGTCCGCGGGCAGCGAGCCGATGATCAGCGCCAGCACCAGCAGCGCGGTGCACCGGTATGCGATCGTCATCCGCGCAATCGCTATGCAGGAGCCAGCGCAGCCAGCGCCGCGCGGGTTGCCGTCAGGCGCTCTTCATTAACCGGGCTGACCGCGATTACCGGCTCGTCGGCGCCGGCCTGGCGAAACGCCTGGAGCTGCGCGCGGCAGTCGGCGGCGTTGCCAAACACGCAGACGTCGTCGATCAGCTCGTCCGGGATCGCTACGGCGGCCTCGCGTCGTGTGCCGCCGCCAGCCCAGATCTCCTGAACCTGGTCCATCGCCGTGCGATACCCCGCGCGGCGCCATTGGCGGCGGTAGTTCGGCAGCTGGGCAAAAAACGCCAGGTTGTAGCGCGCCGCCGAACGGGCGGCCTCGTGATCGTCGCTGAAAAAAGTTGGAATGCTGATCACGCACGGCAAGGGCGTGTCACCGCGCCCCGCCTGTACGGCCGCCTCGCGGGCCGCGCCGATCAGCGTCGGTAAATACGACAGTGGCGATAAAAACGGCATCAGACCGTTGCCGACCTGTCCGGCAATCGCCGCGCTTTCGACGGTATTGCCGGCGACCATGACCGCGACCGGGTAAGGCGTCACGGGCGGCACGAGAAAACCCCTGCCGACCTTGCCGACCAGGGCCTTGACCACGAAATCAACGTAGTCGTGCAGGTGCGAACGCGCCTCGCCCATGTCGATGCCGAGCGTTTTCAGCATGGCGCGGTGGCTCATACCGAGGCCGAGCACGAAGCGACCGGCGCTCAGCTCGGCCGCCGTGCGTGCGCTCTGGGCGGCGAGGTAAGGATGGCGAAAATAGACGTTTGCGATATTGGTACCAACCCGGACCGTGTCGGTAGCCAGCGCGATGGCCTGCGCGCAGGCGATGGCATCGCCGCGGCCCTCGTTGACGTAAACCGAGTCGAAACCGGAGCGCTCGGCGAGTTGGCCGATTTCGACGAGCTCGGATATCGGCGCATCGGTGACCGTCGACAGAACCACGCCCAGGGTCTGCTCAGACTGCTTTTTCATCATCGAACTCCTGCGGTGAAGACGCGGTTCCGGTCGGCACCAGCAGCACCAGCGCGGCGCCGATCGCGACTGACACGGCAAGCAGGATCATGCCGGCCGCGGTGGAGCCGGTCGATTGCTTGATCCAGCCAATCGCATATGGGCCGACAAAGCCGGACAGGTTACCGATCGAATTGATCAGCGCAATACCGGCTGCCGCCGCGCCGCCGGTGACCAGCATCGTGGCCAGCGCCCAGGCCTGCGGAATGGCGGCAAAAATCCCGCACGCCGCGAGCGTCAGTGCGGCCACAGCCAGCAGCGGCTGGGCGGACAGCAGCACGCTGGCGATCAATCCGGCGGCGCCGGCCAGGGCCGGAATGACCATATGCCAGCGCCGCTCGCCGCGGCGATCTGCCGAACGCGCGATCAGCACCATGACCAGCGCCGCGGCGCCGAACGGGATGGCGTTGAGCACGCCGATTTCTATATACGAGGTGTAGCCGAGGTCGCGGATGATGGTCGGCAACCAGAAATTGAGTCCGTACAGGCCCATCACCAGGGCGAAGTAGATGGCCGACATCAGCCACACCGCGCGCAGCCGCAGTCCATCGATAATCCGCGCATGGGCAATGCCGCGCGCTTCTAGCGCAAGCTCGGCGGCGACCAGCCGGCGTTCCGCGGGGCTCAGCCAGCGCGCGTCGGCGACGCGGTCATCGAGGTAGTAGAGCGCCGCGATGCCCATCGCCACCGACGGCAGGCCTTCGATGAGAAACAGCCACTGCCAGCCGGCCCAGCCGTTGAGACCGTCGAGATAGTGCAGGATCAGGCCGGACAAGGGCGCGCCGATGACGGTCGAGACCGCCACCGCGGTGGCGAACAACGCGGTCATGCGGCCACGACGGGCGGCCGGGAACCATAAGGTCAGGTAAAAGATCACGCCCGGAAAAAATCCTGCCTCGGCGACGCCGAGCAGAAAACGCAGCAGGTAGAACTCAAAGGGGGTGGTAACAAACATCATCGCCGCCGAGATCACGCCCCACAGGATCATGATGCGCGCAATGCAGCGGCTGGCGCCGTAACGCAGCATCAGGAGATTGCTCGGCACCTCGAAAATGAAGTATCCGATAAAAAAAATGCCGGCGCCGAAGCCGTACATCGCGTCGCTGAAGGCCAGTTGCTCGGCCATCTGCAGTTTCGCGAATCCGACATTGACGCGATCGAGATACGCGCAGATGTAACACACGAACAGGAATGGGATCAGACGCCAGGCGATGCGCGCGTAAACGCGGTCGACGTTGATCGAAACGGTTGCGGCGTCCGCCACGGGGGTCAATGGTGGTCAGGCGGCAAAAATTTTTCCGGGATTCAGGATCCCTTTTGGATCGAGCGCCTGTTTCAGTCGTCGCATGAGTTCGATTTCGCTGCTCGAGCGGCTCAATTCGAGGTAGGCGAGTTTCTCCGTGCCGATGCCGTGTTCCGCCGAGATCGAACCGCCAATCGGCTGCAGCGGTTCGTAGACGCATTGGTTGACCGCGGCGTGTGCTTCGGCGCCGTCATCGCCGACGTTGATGGCGAAATGGATATTGCCGTCGCCGATGTGGCCGAGGGTGAAACAATAATGTTCGGGCCAGGCTTCATCGAGACGCTTTTTGACCGCGGTGACGTAGTCGTCCATGTAGCGTATGCCGAGGCTGACGTCGTAGAGGAAGGCCGGGCCGTAACGGAAAAATGCGTCGACCGAGTCGCGGATACGCCACATGGCCTTGCGATCCGATTCGGAGCGGGCGACCGCGGCGTCGGCGATGAGCCCGGCCTCGAGGGCCTGACCCATGATTTCCTCGAACACGTTGCTATCCTTGTCGTGGGCGGTGCCGAGCGCCTCGATGAGGACATAGTGCGGATAATCGAGCGGTACCGGGCGCGGGTTGTCGGTAGGCGAAGTGGTGACCAGTTCGTAATAGTCGGCCCACATCACCTCGAACGACGACAACGCGCCGCCGAGTTCGCGGTCAGCGAAACGCAGGAAATCGGTGACCTGCTCGAAATTCGAGAAGCCGGCGAAGGCGGTGTGGTGCGCGCGCGGCGCCTCGCGCAGGCGCAGGACCACGCGCGTGATAATGCCGAGCGTGCCTTCGGTACCGACAAACAGCTGTTTCAGATCGTAGCCGGCATTGTTTTTGATCATGGTGTTGAGCGAGGTCATGACGGTACCGTCGGCCAGCACCGCCTCGAGGCCAAGGACGTTGTCGCGCGTCATGCCGAAGCGGATCACGTGATTGCCGCCGGCATTGGTCGAGACGTTGCCGCCGATCTGGCACGAGCCACGCGCGCCGAGGTCGAGCGGAAACATGAGGCCGTGTTGCTCGGCGGTTTCCTGCACGATTTGCAGCGGCACGCCGGCCTGGACTGTCATGGTGCGGCCGACCGGGTCGAACTCTTCTATTTTGTTCATGCGTTCCAGCGACAGGACAACGTCGTCGTCGCTACAGTTGCAGCCCTGTACAAGTCCGGTCAGGCCGCCGTGCGGGATGACGCTCTGGCCGCGCGCGTGACACGCCTGCAGGATGGCCGCGACCTGTTCGGTCGTCGACGGGCGCAGGATACACATCGCCTCGACCGGGCGCGGATACCACGGGTGCATCACCCGCGCGCTGACGTCGTCGCCGGTCAATACGCCGCTGTCGCCGAGGAGGTCGCGGAAAACGGTGAGCAGTTCGGTCATGGCGCTGGTTCCGGCAGGGCAGGGAGGGTCATTATAAGGAATGCGCCGACGGGTCCCAGTGCGCGGAACCGGCGCGCCGGAAGGCGGTCGAAAGGAGCATTCACCGGCGGGAGTACCGTCATGCGCACTCTGATCGCCCTATTGACCTGGGTAAGCCTGACCGCAGTCAGCGCGGAACTATCAGCGGCCAGCGCCGAGGCGCGTCGCGCCGACTTCGAGGCGCGCTACGTGCGCACCGGCGACATCGAGCAGTGCCTGTCACTCGCGCATATCGACGAAATCCGAGTCCTCGATCACCAGCACATCGTGTTTCGCGTCGGTCTCAACCGCCACTATCTCAACACCCTGCCGCGGCCCTGCCAGGCGCTGCGTTTTCACCATGCCATCGCGATTGAAACCAGGACCGCGCGGCTGTGCGACGTCGACTGGGTCCGCGTGCTGCGGCCCTTCGATTCGCAGCTCGCCGGCGTGCGCGGGCCAGCCTGCGGGCTGGGTCGGTTCGAACGGCTCGAAGCGCGCTGAGTCACGCGCTCAGCGCGCGCGGCGTCCCGGCGTAGATGCGGTAGGCGTCCTGGGTGGTGATGAGTCCGCCGCGTTCACGCAGCAACTCGCGTAGCGTGGAAAACAGATAGCGGGCATCGGCCGGGCTGCACACGATGCGCCAATGTGATTGGGGCTGATCGATCACGCGCATACCGACGTCGGCATGGGCAAGCTGGGTGGCGCACCAGTGCCCCGGCGCCAATACGGCCGGATCCAGCCGGCTCAGTTCGAGCAGGGTGTCGAAGCGAGCCGGTCCGAGTACGGCGAATTCAGCGCACTCGTAGGGCAGGATCAGGACGTCGGCAGGCAGTTCCATCGCGGCCACGTCCGCGAGCGGATCGGACGCCGCGTCGACGGCCGCCAGCAGCAGGTATTGCGCATCGTGCAGCCGCACGAGGGTGTGGCCGTCGGATTGTTGATGGCATTCGAACAGTGTCGACGGCGGTTGCCAGGCGTGGCTGCGCAGCCATGCTGGCGCACCGGCGCCGACGATCAGATGGCGCGGCAGCGCGCTGACATCGACCAGCGCATCGAGTCCGTCCGCGAGCGCTGCGCCGCCGCTCGCGATGTGCATGCCGTGGCATACGCTGAGCGCGGTCACGCCATCGTCGTAGAGCTCGAGCACCGGACTTTTCGCCACGCTGCTCATGGGCTGGAAGCCTGCTGCTGGCGCTGATTGGACGGGTCATAAAACGGTGTATCCACCACCGTTGTCGAGACCACGGCGCCGCTGGACAGGCGTACGCTCAGGATCTGCCCGCTGTTCGCCAGGCGCGCGGAAACGAACGCCAGCCCGATGACCGCTTCACGGTGCGGACTCCAGGCGACACTCGTCACGCGCCCGGCGATCGCGCCATGCTCGATGACGAGATTGTTCTCCAGCATCGGTTCATTGCTCGCTGGCCAGTATTCGAACCCGGCCAGGCGTCGCTCAACCCGAGTCCTGAAAACTTCCAGCGCGTGTTTACCGTTGAAACGCGGTTTTTTCAGGTTGACACCCCAGCCCAGATTGACTTCGTAGGGGTTGGTCGTGCCGTCGCTGTCCTGGCCGACGATCAGGTGGCCTTTTTCGAGCCGCAACAGGCGCTGCGCCTCGACCCCGAAGGGTTCGATGCCGTGGCTCGCACCGGCTTCGATCAGCGCTTGCCACAGGGCCGCGGTGTGCGACGCCGGGACGTGGATTTCGTAGCCGAGCTCGCCGACGAAACCGACCCGCATCACCCGTGCGAGGATGCCGGCCACGCGACCGCTGCGTACGCCAAGGTAGGGAAACGCCTCTTCGCCAAGCGCGATGTCGCAGAACGGCGCAAGTAGCTCACGCGCCCGCGGTCCGGCGAGGTTGACGGCGCCGACCTGGAAGCTGCGATCGAGGATCGCGACATCGAGTTCAAGCTGGTCGGCAAACAGCTGTAACTGGCGCACTACCGCGCGCGAATTCGAACTCGTGGTGGTGACATAAAAGTGCTCGTCGCCGAAGCGCGCCGCGACGCCGTCGTCGATCAGGGTGCCGCCGCCGTCAACCATGAACACGTAACGCGTCATACCGGTGCGCAGCTTGTCGAAACTGCAGGTGTAGGCGTGTTCGAGCAGCGCGCCGGCATCGCGTCCGAACAGCTCAATTTTACCCAGCGTAGACACGTCGATAATGCCGACCCGCTCGCGCACGGCGTGGTATTCGTTGTGGACGGCGCTGCGTGGCGAATGCGGCGTATAGCTCATGGGTCGCAGCCAGGTGCCGGCCTCGGCGAGGTCAGCATTCAGTTCGCGATGAATGGTGTGTAACGGCGTGCACCATTGACGGCGCAGCCGGCGGCCGGCGAGTTGACCGAGCGCGACGGGGTGGGTGAACGGTCGTGTGGTGGTAACACCGAGCGCCGACAGCGGCTTTGCGGTGAGCGCGGCAAGTATCCGCACGCCGTTCATGTTCGAGGTTTTGCCCTGGCTCGGCCCCATGCCGATGGTCGAATAGCGTTTCATCAATTCGACCGAATCGAATCCCTCGCGCCACGCCGTGCGCAGATCGTTAATGGTCAGGTCTTCGTCGAAATCGACAAATTCCTTGCCTTTGCGATGGCTCGTGATCGGGTAGGGGTGCGATTGAGCGCGGTTTGCGCGCGGCGGACGCGGCGCCTCGCTGCGAGCAGTGCCGAGATCCGCGGCGACCTCGGCGGCGGCGGCGGCGCCGTCGGCAATACGGGCGTCGAGTGCAAAAACACCGTTGACGCGCCCGCAGGCATAGAGCCCGCCCGGCATGTGCTGCGGCACAACCTGGCCCACGTTCGAGTCATAAACGAGGTTTACACCGGCCTGGTAAAGCAGGCCCGCGGCCGGCGCCCAGCCGACGCCCATGAACAGGCCATCGCATTCGATACGCTGCACGGCGCGCGCGGCGCCGCTGCGAAACTGCACCGCCGCGAGTTCGCCGCGACGGGTCACCGCTTCGTCCATGACAACGCCGGGAATGACCTGGATCCCTGCCGCCAGTGCGCGTTCAGGACCCGAACCACGGGTTTGCGGGTCGTCGAGGTCGAGGATTGCGCCGATGCTCTGACCGGCGGCGTTCAAATCGAGCGCAAGCTCGTATGCGCCATCGGTGCCCGCCAGCACGCAGGCGGATTCGGCCGGCGCGACCGCATAGCGATGGACCAGGCGCGCCGCGGCACTGGCGAGCATGACGCCGGGCGCATCGTTGTTGCGGAACACCGCTGGTTGCTCGTAGGCCCCGGTGGCCATGATCACCGCGCGCGCATGCACATTGACGATGCCATCGGCGGCAACCAGTGGCACGCTGCGGTCAGCATAGAAGCCGGCCGCGCAGTGGCCGGGGAGCGCGGTGATCGAGGCGCTGGCTTTGATGCGCTGCAAGGCCTCGTCGCGAAACCGGCGGGCCGAGCCGTCAGCGCGGTGGAAATAATCGAGGGTTCCGCCGAAGCGGGCGTTTTCATCGGCGATCACGACCTCAAGGCCGCTGCCGTCGAGCGCCACCGCGGCGCCCAGGCCGGCAGCGCCGCCGCCGATGACGAGTACATCGCAGTAGTGATTACGCACCGGCGTGCGCCACGCCGCCGCGCTGCGGTCGATCGCGCCGAGCCCGGCGGCGGCACGGATCAGCCGCTCCCACCACGGAAAAGCCCAGCGCGGCCGGTAAAACGCCTTGTAATAGAAGCCGACCGGCAGTATCGGCGCCAGCCACGATAAAAGCTGTGCGCGGTCGTACTTGAGTCCGCCAAAGGTGTTCACGGCGAAGTAGTCCATGCCGGCGCGCGGCGCATCGACGTCGGCGCGGATGTGGGTGCGGTCGGCATCGGCGAGCAACACGTTGGCATCGTGGTTGGCCAGCGACAGCACCCCGCGCGGACGGTGATATTTGAAACTGCGCGCGAGGGTGCGCTGGCCGTTAGCGATCAGGGCGCTGCTGATCACGTCACCGTCGTAGGCCGCGATCGGCTGCCCTTCAAAACGAAACGCCAGCGGCCGGTCGCGCGCGATCCACTCGCCCTCGCGGGGTGGAAGCCGTCTAGCCACGAGCGCGCCGAACCTCGAGTATGGCGTCGCTTGCGGTGTCGCGGCGGACAACGAACCATAGCTGGCTCGGTCCATGGAACCACCATTCGTTGCGTTCGCCGGGCACGCTGTTGCGTTCGTAGACCCATCTCGCGGCGCTGTGTGCGCCGAGTTCGGCGGGCTCCGGGGCGAGCACGCCGCTGACGGTGAACTCACTCACGGCGCGGCGTCCAAGTAGCGGGCAGTCGATGGTTTTCATGTAACCGCCGGATCCTAGTGCCCGATGGCGGCGGCGCCTTTTTCGCCGACCACGCGAAAATTATCGAAACGCGACAGATTGAAAGCGCCGATCAGCGCATCGTCGCGATCGCGGGCGATGGTATTGGCCATGGTCTGGCCGCTGATCGGTGTCGCCTTGAAGCCATACGTACCCCAGCCGGCGTCGATAAAAAACCCCTCGACCGGGGTGGTGCCCATGATCGGTGCGAAGTCCGGCGTCATGTCCGCCATGCCGGCCCACTGGCGGTTCACTTTCACGCCTGCCAGGAACGGAAACAGGTCAAGGATCTGATCGGCGAGCCCGCTGACGAATTCAAACGTCGAACGCCGCGAGTGCAGTTCAAACGGATCCAGCGCGGCACCCATGACCAGCTCGCCGCGCGAGCTCTGCGAAACATACAGATGCAGACTGCCGGACACGATGATGGTATCCAGCCACGGTTTCATCGGTTCGGTGACACAGGCCTGCAGGGGAAATATTTCGATCGGTGACTTGAGCCCGACCATGCCGAGTACGCTCGGCGTATGACCGGCCACCGCCGACAGTACGCGGCGGGTGCTGATCGTACCGCGTGGCGTAACCACGCCGCTGACGCGGCCGCTGTCGACCTGTATCGCCGTGACCTCGGTGTGCTGGTGGATCTCGACGCCGCGGCGGCTGGCCTGGCGCGCGTAACCCCAGGCCACCGCATCGTGCCGCGCGATCGCGCCCGGAGCGTGGTAGAGCGCGCCTTCGACGGCGTGGTTGCCGCCGCAATCGATGCGCAGCTCGGGGCAGGCGCGCCTGATTTCGTCGATCCCGACTGCCTCGCTGTCGACACCGTGGTGCTTGTTGACCTCGGCGCGCCAGCGCGCGGTGCGCATGGTCGATTCGTTATGCGCGAGGGTGAAGTGGCCGCGCTCGGAATAAAATATGTTGGTTTCGAGATCGGCGGACAGGTCGCGAAACAGCGCGATGCTGGCGTCGTAGAACTTCACCCCCTCTGGGGTCAGGTAGTTGGAACGGATGATGGTGGTGTTGCGGCCGGTGTTGCCGCCGCCAAGGTAACTGCGGTCGAGAACCGCGACATCGGTAATGCCGTGGTTCTGCGCGAGGTAGTGGGCGCAGGCCAGGCCGTGGCCGCCAGCGCCGATGATCACCACGTCGTAGCTGGGTTTCAGCGCGGCGGGCGTGTTGAACCAGCGCGGTTCCGCGTAGTCCTCGATAAACGCGTATTTGAGCAGGCGCAGGGCCATGGCGGTTCGAAACCATCGATCACGGTTGGCGAGGTCTCGATTCTAGTCGAAATCACAGCCGCCGGTCGCGGCGCGCCGCCGACTTGCGGTTCAGTGCGCCGCCGCTATCGGCACGCCGCCAACGTCGAGCGCCACGCAGGTCTGCGCATGTCCCATGGCGCGTTTCAGCACCGGGTAAGTCCGTCCCACCGACAGGGCGAGGCCCAGGCAGGCCGGGCCCCGCGCACCAAAATGTTCGATCACCGCCGCGCGTGCGGCTTCGAGTTCACCGCGCTCGAGGACGGCACGGGCGAAACGGAACGCCGCCGCGGTGTCGGCCGGCACCCGCTCGAGCGTGCCTGCGGCCAGCGCCGCCAACTGCGCGCCCTCGACGCCGGCTTCGAGCGCCATATTGATCACGATCTGTGCGCAGGGCCCGCAGTCTTCGTGCATCGCGGCAGCAAGTTTCGCCGCGTACAGTGCGCTTGCCGGCAGGCCGCCGTGGTGCTGGCCGATACCGGTCAGGCGCTGGATCTTAAACAGGCCGGCGATATCGATATCGACAAGTTCGTGGAGAAAACCGGCGTCGTAGTCGTAGCGCCGTTCGAATGCGCGGATGCGCCAGTGCAACAGGCTTTTGAGCATGGTCGGACTCCTGGTCAGGTATTGAGTGTATGCGGCCCACGAGCGGCGCCGATGACGAGCAAGGCGCCCACCACGACGGGCACGAAGACGCCGGCGATCTCGGCGGCGCAGACGGCAGCCGAGGACAGTCCGTGGCGCCACCATTCGCCGAGATGGAACAGCGCATGCAGCGCCGGCCAGGCGGTGCCGAGGCCGGCCCATAAGGCGAACTGGCGCGGACGGCGTGTAGCGAGCAGCAAGGCCAGGGCGCTGAGCAGATAAATGAAGCCGATATCACGGATAAAGTGGGCATTCATCGGGCCGCTGACCCCGGGTACGGCGGCGTACCAGGCCGCCGGGTCAAGGAGCATGAAGCTGCCGTTTGCGCTGTAGAACAGCGCAATGGCGATAGCAATCAGATTTCGCAGCATGGTCGTCTCCGCGTGGTTACAGTGAAGACGTCGCGACGCGATGAAACGTGACAGGTGGTGGCGGCCGCACCCGGGCGCCCACGGCATCCGCAGTAGTTTTTCACCAGTCTGCTACAGTGCGGAAGCAAACGCGCTGCTGATACGCTCGGCGCGTTTGCGGAAATAGGCTTCGGCTTCCTTGTGGGTATGGATGTACGGGGCATTCGAACGGATCGCCTCGAGAACCATGTGCGCGACCGGTTCGACGGCCAGCATGCGGCCGTCCAGCGCCGCGCGTTCTTCGTCGGTATACGTGCGATTGGCATGTTTGCCACCGAGTGCCTCAGGACGGTTTCGAGCGCTGTAGTCAATATTGCTGGTGACCCGCATCGGACACAGCACCGAAGCGCCAATGCCGTGTTCGCGGGCATCCTTGCGCACCGATTCAGCCAGCGCGACGACCGCGGCCTTGGTCACGTTATATGGTCCCAGATCGCGATTCGGTACCAGCCCGGCGAAGCTGGCGGTGAACACCATGTGGCCGCCGCGCCCTTGCTCGATCATGCGCGGCAAAAATGCCTCGACGCCATGGATCGGCCCCCAGAGATTGACCGAGACCGACCATTCCCAGTCCGCATGAGTGAGTTCGTGGAGGGGACCGAAAACCGCGACGCCGGCATTGTGCATGACGATGTCGACGGCATTGTGCTGTTCGAAGGCGCGATCGGCGAGGGCCTCGACGGCGAGTCGGTCGGCGACATCGGTGACCACGCCGATAGCGTCCGCGCCGTCGGCGACGAGTGATGCGACGGCGCCGTTGAGGGCGGTCGCCTCGATATCGGCGAGTACCAGTTTTGCGCCGCTCGCGGCCAGCGCCTGCGCCACGGCATAGCCGATGCCGCTGGCGCCGCCGGTGATCACGGCGACCTTGTCGGTAAAATCCTGCATCGATAGTCCTCCCTTACGGCAGTGATTATAGAACGTGTTCGCAGGACCAGAGCGGGCGCTGAATGTGCGGCGCATAAACCGTACAATCGCCGTCCAGGACAGCTATGAAAGATTCCCAGGAACAACCCACGACCGCCGAGGCCGAGCGCACGGCGCATGCCTACTGGCAGGCGAATCTGCGTCTCATCGCGGGCCTGCTCGCGATCTGGTTCGTGGTTTCGTTCGGTTTCGGCATCATCCTCGCCGAATGGCTGAACCAGTTCAGCCTGTTTGGTTTCAAACTCGGCTTCTGGTGGGCGCAGCAGGGCGCGATATTCGTGTTCGTGGTCCTTATTTTTGTTTACGCGAGGCTCATGACCCGGCTCGATCACCGCTTCGGCGTCGACGACGACGCGGCCTGAGTTCGAGCATGGACGCGCAGACCCTGACCTATATTTTTGTCGGCCTGAGCTTTGCGCTGTATATCGGTATCGCGGTGTGGGCGCGCGCGGGATCGACCAGGGATTTCTACGTTGCCGGCGGCGGCGTGCATCCGATCGCCAACGGCATGGCGACGGCGGCGGACTGGATGAGCGCGGCATCGTTTATTTCCATGGCCGGGATCATCTCGTTCATGGGCTACGACGGCGCGGTCTACCTGATGGGCTGGACCGGCGGCTACGTGCTGCTGGCGATGCTGCTGGCGCCGTACCTGCGCAAATTCGGCGAGTTCACGGTGCCCGATTTCATCGGCACCCGTTACTACTCCAATGTTGCCCGGGTGGTCGCGGTGCTTGCCCTGATCGTGGTTTCGTTTACCTATGTTGCCGGCCAGATGCGCGGCGTCGGTATCGTCTTTTCACAGTTCCTCGATATTCCGATTACCTGGGGCGTGGTGGTCGGCATGGCGGTGGTGTTCATGTACGCCGTGCTCGGCGGCATGAAAGGGATCACTTACACCCAGGTCGTGCAGTACTGCGTATTGATTTTTGCTTACCTGGTGCCGGCGATTTTTATTTCGCTGTTGATCACCGGGATCCCGATCCCGCAGATCGGCCTCGGTGCAACCGTCAACGACGGTTCCGGGCTGGCGGTGCTGGAGAAACTCGACCGTACCCTGATCGAGCTTGGTTTCACGCCCTACACCGAGGGCTCGAAGTCGATGATCGACATGTTCGCCATCACCATGGCGCTGATGCTGGGTACGGCCGGCCTGCCGCACGTGATCGTGCGTTTTTTCACCGTGCCCAAGGTTTCCGACGCACGCCGCTCGGCCGGCTATGCGCTGCTGTTCATTGCCTTGCTGTACACCACCGCGCCGGCGGTAGGCGCGTTCGCCCGGCTCAATTTCATCGATACCATCCACGACCGCGCGTACAGCGAGGTTGCGGACTGGTTCAGGAACTGGGAGGCGATCGGACTGATCGGCTGGCACGACAAAAATGCCGACGGGCGCATCCAGTACGGTCCAGGCGCGCCGTTCATCGGCGCGCCGCGCTTCGCCGAGGGTGAACGCGGCGCGTCGGGCGAGCGCATCGTCGTCAATGCAGAAATCTCGAGCGCCAACGAAGTCTACGTCGACCGCGACATCATGGTCCTCGCCAACCCCGAGATCGCGGGATTGCCGCCATGGGTGATCGCGCTGGTCGCGGCCGGGAGCCTCGCCGCGGCCCTGTCTACCGCGGCCGGCCTGCTGCTGGTGATCTCGGCCGCGGTTTCTCACGATCTGCTGAAAAAAACCTTTGCGCGCGGGATCAGCGATCGCCGGGAACTGCTCTACGCGCGCCTGGCGGCGGCCAGCGCGATCGGCATCGCCGGCTATCTGGGAGTACATCCGCCCGGTTTTGTTGCCCAGGTCGTGGCTTTCGCTTTCGGGCTCGCCGCCGCGTCGCTGTTTCCACCGATCCTGCTCGGCATTTTTTCGATGCGCATGAACATGGCCGGCGCGGTCAGTGGCATGCTCAGCGGCCTGCTGTTCACTTTCGGCTACATCGTCTATTTCAAGTTTTATGCACCGGAGCTGAACAGCGCCGCGAACTGGCTGTTCGGCATCTCACCGGAAGGCATCGGCATGGTTGGCGCACTGCTGAATTTCGCCGTTGCCTGGTGTGTCGCGCTGGTAACCGCGCCGCCACCGCTGCATACGCGACGCCTGGTCGAGGATATTCGAGTGCCGGCGGGTGTCGCTACGCCGCACATGCATTGAGACCTGCCCACCTATTTATCACCGGATCGCCCCAATCTCCCTGAGAGCGCCCTAACCGACTGCCGCCGCTTTACGCAGTTTACAGCCCCAACGCCCTTCCCACCCATATTCGATGGGGGTTCTCGGTGAGGGAAGCGCTTTCCTTGACTTCAGGACCGAGGCTGCGGTGCCGTTATTCGGAATGTCTTCTATACTCGCTTCCGTATGTTGGTAACACGCCGGCCCGATTGACAGATTCTCATGGTGCGTAGCGCAGGAGTAAATCGATTTTCACTGCCTGTCCTGGTGGTGATGTTGGCGATTTCGGTTTCGGCAGTCGGCAAGACTGATAGCACGAGTGCGGCGGAGTTTTACGAAAACGCGGTCATCCGACTTGAGGAGGCGGACGTTCTCGGTGCACTATTCAACTACGCAACAGTCTGCAGGAGGATTCGTCGAATGTCGCGGCATGGATCTTACTCGCGGAAACCTATCTTCGCAGCGGAGATGCACAATTTGCAAATCAGTGCCGCGGAGAAGGCGGTCGAACTGAAGGCCGATGAACGGCTGCTGACGGTAACCCTTGCCCAGGCTTATCTGATGATAGGCGACTACGAAACGCTGGCAGCGATGCAGCCGAAATCCGGAATGGCTCCAGCGCGCCTCGCGGATTTTTACGTTATCCAGGGTAATGCCCTGCTTGAAGCGCATGAGCTCGGCGCCGCTGAGGATAAATTTGCGGCGGCGCTGGTAATCAGTCCCGACCATGGCGCGGCGTTGCGTGGGTTGGCGTTGGTGCACAGCCGTAAGGGACGCATGGAAACTGCCTTGGGTTACGCCGAAAAAGCGCTGGAAAACGCCCCCGAAGACGCGGACAACTGGTACGTGCGCGGTGAAGTGCGCCGAGCAGCTAACCGAGGAGTCGCTGGATGACTCTCAAGCGTGCCGTAAGTATCAATCTGAAGCACGCGCCCGCCATGCTCGCCCGCGCGGCGATTCAGGCAGACCGCGGCGAGTTATTCAAAGCCCTGAATTACTCCTGAACACACCCTCGCGCCGGACGAACTGCAAGGATTGCATCTGCTGGCGCAGGTACAAACGACCCTGGGGACGATGTCGGCGCCGGCCAGGTACTGGAAAAGGCGCGAACCTCGATCAAGTGATCCTGCGCCTGCTGCACTGAAAAATAATCTGCCGGCACTGATGACGGGCGCGCTGCTGGCGTTTCGCGACGACACGCCTCAAATTGCCAAGGACAAATCCGAAACCTACCTTGCACGTGTTCCCGGTCACCGCGCCGCACGCAGACCGCTCGCGGTTGCACATTTGCGTCTCGGCAATCCGTCCGAAGCGCGCCGTTTGCTCGATGAAGCTTGCCAATGGAGCGACCCTCAGACCAATACCTCGCCGTGCTACTTGCTACGGCTTACGCGCTGGGGGTAATGCAGACGCTGCCGAGCGGACCTATTTGAAAGCACCTGATGTCGGCGCAAGCGCTGGCTGGATGTACAACGTGATCGGTATGGCCTATGGCCTGCAAGGGCGTGTGGGGTTCAGTCGGGCCCTGGCCGCATTTGAACACGCAATGGGATACGACCGGGAGCGCGTCGACGAGCGCCTCATGAGCGCCTTTATGCAACCCCAGCTGGGCCAGATAGCGGACGCCACGCAGACCGTAGCGCTTTTGCTCAACACCGATCCGTTGAATCCGCTTTACCAGAAACTGGCCGGAGCGCTGGCCTTGATCGAGGGCGACCTTGCCGTCGCTACCGTTCATTTCGAGCAGGCCTTGGACAGCGATCCGCACTACCTTGCAGCGCGGCTCAATCTCGCCGAGATTGAACGCCGCCAGGGTCAACCGACGGCAGCGCGGGAGCGCTACGCAGCCATCCTGAAAGACAATCCTCGCGAGATTGGTGCTATGCGCGGGTTGGCCGAGCTCGCGGCCGCAGATTCGGATGCGCTGACAGCGATCAGTTGGCTGGAAAGGATCCGAAAGATAGCGCCTGCGAATATTTCCGATCGACTTGTACTGCTGAATGCGTATCGGCTGGCCGGCCGGTTCGACGAAGCAGTCAGCGAGGCACAGCAACTGTTGCGACTAGGTGGTGACCAGGTGGATGTCGCCACCGCCGCGGCGCTGGTGCCGGAAGCCAGGGCGGCAGCATCGCTCTGGCCCGCAGCGCTGCTCATTGAGTTCGCCAACAAAACGTCGCATCCTCCCGCCACGCCTCGAACGCATCGCAGCAACCCAGGCGCGCGTGAATTTCACTGATGACGCTGCCGAGACACGGCGGCGAATACTCGATAGCGAATCGACTTTCCTGGCAACGCGTTTCGCACTGGCCGGCGAAAATATTCGACGCAACCGGCTTGCCGAGGCGACGCAACATCTCAACGTCTTACGTGAGCATCATCCGCAAGCAACCTGCACCGCGCTTGCTGGGGGCGCGCTGGCAATGGCTGAGCGCCGCTTCGCGGATGCAGAGCGTGCCTACGAGCGCGCGATGGCCTGCAGGCACCGCGACCTGGAGATTGCGAAACGTCAGGCCAACGCAATGCTCGAACTCGGCAAAGTCGACGAAGCGCTTGCCCTGCTGGTTGCCCGCGTGGATCGATTTCCTGGATGACAATCAGGAACTCGCGGCACTGGCAGCGGCACTGCCTGGGCGTCGGGCGCCGCGCTGGATGCGGCGGGCAGCTATGAAGCGCTATCAGCGCGTGATCCGAAAAACTGGCAGGCCCACAATAACCTGGCCTGGATTTACTTTGAGTCGGGAGACCCACGCGCGGTGGCACAGGCACGCCTGGCGCTGGAGAAACGCCCCGATCATCCTGCCGTGCTCGATACCGCTGGCTGGATCCTGGCGCGCAGTGGCAATCTGGCCGAAGCAGTGCCGATGCTTCGCGAAGCGGCTGCGCGTGATTCCAGGCATGAACAGATCCGTCTTCACCTTGGCGAAGCCTTGCTTGATTACGGCCGTCATGATGAGGCGCGGCAGGTGCTTGGGCCGCTGCGCGACAGTAGCACCCCGGAAGTGATGCAGCGGGCGCAGTCGCTGTTGGCAAAACTCGAAAAAGGAATAGTTGAGTGTGGTGTCCCACAAAGATCTTTTTCACAATTCGCTGGTCTTTCGCGCCTGGCGGCGTTGCTCTCCCTATGTAGAGCCTGCTATGCTGCGTCGTCGCGCCTCGCCAGTCACGAAAAATCCATCGCCAATTACGAAACATCTCCATGGACGCCACACTAGTTTGTGTCAGTGTAAATTCTATTGACAGTTGAAAGTTCTGTAATAAATTGATTTTTATGAGTTTATCAGAGAACTTTGTCATTCGCGCGTGACTGTCTGGTGTGACCGGACAGCATGTATTTACCGGCGAGCACAGCATTAATACTAATTAAGCTGCTGTAATTGAAGGCTTATTAGAATTTCTACCCTGACTGGGTCGGTCGACCGGGTAGTCCGATGTATCAAAATCTTTACAGATCAGCCCATAGCACGCCGCCGGTTTTTTGTAATGCCTTGAATCATAAATAAAAGTTTTCTGGGCATGATTATTGCTTCAAAAGTCGGGAAATACAGGCAACAGGTTCGCTATCGTGGCCACAACTGCATCAGGCAGACAACTATGATCAAAAAACTTATCGCAATCGCGCTGTTGGGAAGCTGGATTTCCGAGCGGCGGGTTACGTTATCGAAGAAGAAATGCCGTCCGAACCCGTCGGCTCGCCGGCCCAGGATGCGTTCAAGGTTACCGTCAGCGTGCCGGCCGACCCCAACGATGATCCAGGTGATAACAGCTTCTACTGTGAACTGGCTCGTACCCATGGAACAGACCAACCTGGCAAGCGCCGGCGGACCTGACCGGCGGGGCTACAGTTCACCATTACTTCATTCAACGCCACGACCCTGGTGCTGCAGATCGCATTGAGCAACTCGTTTGACCCGAATCTTGGCGTCAACAGCATTATGTCATTCGGCTTCTATGTTGATCCGGAGATTGAGTCGGCCTCATTGGTTAACCATGACGATCCGGGCAATATTATCTGGACCTCTCACAACTCGACGACCAGCTCACCGGTAATTTCAAGCACTTGGATATCTGCATCTTTCCCGACGAACAAAGCAACTCGTGCAATGGCGGAAACGTCAACAATGGTCTGCTTGCAGGCGCGAGCGATTTGTTGACTCTGACCCTGACCGGTAATTTCGTCGGACAGAATGGTTCGATTTCGACCGTGATGCTTTCCGAGTTTCCGGTCAAGTTCCAGGGTGACTGGGGTTCGTTCGAGGTCCCAGGCGGGATCGATTGCTGTGACGGGACGCCGCCAGGTAGCAGTGTTCCGGAGCCGGCTTCTCTCGGGCTTGCCATCCTGGGTGTTGGTATGTTCGGCGCAATCCGGCAGCGCAAACATAACTCCAAGGGCTGATTGGCCTCGCGCCGACGGCGCTTTGACCTCGCCGGAGTATTCAGAGGCGCCGGCGACGATTGAGCGCAAGTAGCCCGAATGAAGCGACCAGTAACCACACCGCTGCTGGCAGCGGCACCACGACTGGCGTCACGGTAAACGGCACACCATTCGGGAATTCACCTCCCGTACTTGGAATAACCGGTGTTTCAATCAGCGGCGAATAGTTCACCGGGGGCGTCGGATTGCAGTTCGAACCGCTAAGAACGCGGTGGAGGCATCTGAATCTCGTCGTCGGCCGGCGCCAGTGTAGCAATTCCTGATTCCACTACTAAAGGAAATCGATCACGCCTGAGGCCTTCGACGTCATGCTGAGCGAAGCGGAGCAGCGCGGTATCAAGTTCGCTGCTGCCGTGGTCGATGCCGGTGGCGACCTCGTTCATCTCGCGCGGATGGACGGCGCCTCGGCGCTGAATGCGCGCATGAGCTATAACAAGGCGTATACCGCCACGAAGTGGCAGATGGACACCCGCGTGCTCAAGACGCGTTTGTTCGACATGTCACTCGGTGACGAGCGGCGCGAGATTGGCTGGTTCTGTGACCCGCTCTACACCCCGGTGTGGGGCGGCATCGTGCTGCGTTCAACGGACGGCACCATGCTTGGCGCCCTGGGCCAGAGCGGCGGCACCTACCAGCAGGATGAAGAAATCGGACAGATAGCCGCGAAAGCCTTTCTCGAGCGTTGATCGCGAGGCATTGCCGTCTGCATAAGGTGATCGTTCACAACGGTCGCGGACAGCGCTGATCAAGCTGCCAGGTAAGGAGAGAAAAATGACACGTTATCTGTTTCACAGCGGCAACGTGATCACGGTGGACACCGATTTCAGCCTGGCCCAGGCAGTCCTGACCGACGGCTCACGCATCGTTGCGGTTGGCACCGACGCCGAATTGCGCGCGCTTGCCGGCAGCGACGTTACGCCGGTCGATCTGGCCGGGCGCACCCTGATGCCGGGATTTATCGATACGCACGGCCACGTCGCGCTGTTTGGACTCGATGAACTGAAGGTGTCACTGACCGGTGCGGCCACCCGGCAGGCTATACTCGCGCGCCTCGCTGCGGCCGTAGAACGCAGTGACCCCGGCGCCTGGATTGTCGCCATGCCGATCGGTGACCCGCCGTATTACTTGAATGCGAACGCACTGCGCGCCGCGGGCGCGGTTCCGCATGTGTCCGAACTCGACGCGCTGGCGCCGAACAACCCGATCTACATTCAGGCTCCGACCAACCGCGTACCGAATTTCTGTGTGCTCAACTCGGCGGCCATGCGCGCGGCGGGGATCGATCGCACAACCCGGGTTTCGCCGCACTCGCGTGTTGAACTCGATGTCGACGGGATGGCGACCGGAGTTTTCGAGGGCGCTTTGCAGCCGATCTATAACGCCGATCCGCTGTACCAGATGATCGAGCGTGTTGCCCCCGCCGCCAGCTACGCTGATCGTCGCGACGGCATTGCCGCACTGGCGCCGAAGTTTGCCGCCAGCGGTACCACCAGTCTGCTTGAAGCCCACCTTACCGATCCTGAAGAATTGCGCGCCTATGCCGAGCTGCTCGACCAGGGGCGGCTGCCCCTGCGGGTGTTTTACACTTTCGAGATCGATACGCGCGACAGTCTCGCCGCCATCGAACGTTTTCTGCGCACCGTGGTGTTTGCCGCCAACGGCGGATTCGGTACATCGCGGCTGCGGATCAACGGCGTCAGCATAGGGCTCGACGGCCCCTACTGGCATGGCGCGGCGTGCAACGATAGCGCTTACATGGGCCCCTTTGGCGAGATGGTCGATCCTGCTCCCCTGGTCGATCCCGCGCATTACCTCGCCATCCTCAAACTCGCGGCGCGCATGGGTTTCCGCATCCACGCCGAAGCGGCCGGTCGTGGATCGATCGAACTGGCGCTGGCCAGTTTCGATGCAGTGAATAATGAAACCCCGATTGCTCACAGACGCTACGTACTGGAACATTGCGAATTCCCGACCGCCAGCCAGATCGCGACCTGCGCGCGCCTCGGGGTAGCCCCGACCACGAGTACCAACTTCATCTGGGGCAAGGGCGCCGAGGTCTACCAGCAGCGTCTTGGCGACGACTATGCGGCGCACGCGATCCCGTTGCGCGATTGGCTGGAGGCCGGCGTACCGGTCTCCCAGAGTACCGATTGGGGGCCGCATGAAGCGCTGTTTACCCTCTGGCAAAGTCTCGCCCGGCAGGCCGGACTGACCGGCGACGTGATCGGAGCGGATCAGAAAATCAGCCGTGAGCAGGCGATCCGCGCGTTCACATTCAATGGCGCATGGGCGCTCAACATGGAGCACGAGATCGGCTCTATCGAATGCGGAAAGCGAGCCGACCTGATCGTTTTGTCTGATGACCCGATGCGCTGTGCGGAAGACGATATCAGGGAAATAGACGTTCATGCGACCATGCTCGACGGCCAGATCGTGCATCAGAAATAGGGCCGGGGGCGCTTATATACGGCGAGGCTGGTGCTGCGCCCGGTACTCGAACCGCGGGCGTCAATCGTTCGCAGCCACGATGTGATCCGGGTCACTGGCAACTTTCGCATAGAATGCCCACTTGCGACCGTTCGCGCCGCATAACATCAAGTCGATCGAGAGAGACCCCATGAGTACAACCAAACCAGCCGCAAAAGCCACTTCGGGCAAACCACAAAGCCATTTCGATGTCGTGATCGTCGGCGCCGGCTTTTCCGGATTGCTGTGCGCGACCTACCTGACTGAAGCCGGGATCGAAAACGTGCGGATCTTCGAAATGACGCCGTCGGTCGGCGGCGTCTGGAGTCAGGGCGGCGTGGGCGCCTATCCTGGCGCTGCCTGCGACGTGCCGTCGTACATGTACCTGCCGTTCCTCGACCGCACCGGTTTCATTCCGTCGAAGAAATACGTCAGCCAGCCGGAGATTTCCGGCTACGCCGAAATGCTCACCGACCACGTCGGCATCCGCGATAACATCCGCTTCTCCCGCAAGGTCAGTCGAGTTGAGGTACCTGGGCGAGGGCGACCAGGTCTGGCAGGTCAGCGACCGTCGATACCACCACCGGCAAAGTCGCCGAGGTCGTAACCTGCCGTCACGTGGTCACCGCCAACGGCCCGCTGTCGAGCCCGCGCATGCCGGAGATTTCCGGCATGGACGACTTCAAGGGTGAAAGTTTCCATACCGCGCAGTGGGACCAGAGCGCCAGCCTGACCGGAAAACGGGTCGGCGTGATCGGGACCGGCGCGTCCGCAGCGCAGGTGATCACCGCGATCGCCGACGACGTCAAAAGCCTGCACGTATTCCAGCGCACCCCGACCTGGTGTCTGCGCCGCGATGACGAACCCACGCCGCCCGATATCGAAGCCAGCTTTCGCGCCGGTGGCTACGGCGAGCAGCTACGTTACGTGGACTGGAAAGGCGAGTATCCGCCGGTAGAGCCCTTGATCGACTTCGACGCGCTCCACGACGCCGAGCACAACGAGGCCATCTGCGCCGAGCTGCGCGAACGATCACTGCAGCGACGTCAACGATCCTGAACTGGCCCGGCGATTGACGCCGGACTACCCGTTTTTCTGCAAGCGCGCGCTGTTCATCGACGACTACTACACCACGTTCAACAAGCCGCAGGTAACCCTGGTAGACGATCCCGGCGGCGTGGTCGGCGTCGATGAAAGCGGCATTACGATCGAGCGTGGTGACCATTTCGAGCTTGATGTCATCATTTACGCCACCGGCTTTGACAACGGTTTGATCCCGTTCCCGATCCATGGCCGCAATGGCGTCAGCCTGGCCGACAAGTTCGGCGCCAACGAAAAGAACAATTTCCAGATGACGCGCCCGCACTCATTGTGGGGCATACACGTCGACGAAATGCCCAACCTGCACATGATGATTGGACCGCAGAGTCTGAACCCCGTGACCAACGTCACCCTGTTGTGCGAGCAGCAGGCAAAATACATTACCGACCTGGTGGTCAAAATGCGCGACGCCGGCCACACCGAAGTCGAACCGTCGAAACAAGCCGTGGAAGCCTGGACGGGGCTGTGCGCCGACAGCGCCGAAGGCAAGGTGTGGCTGCGCTGTAACAACTGGTACCTGAAAACGACGAAAACCGACGCCGCTGCCGGTCGCGAGCGATCCACCGGCATGTGGATGGAAAGTTACGACGAATACCTGCACCACGTGCTCGGTGGCAAGGGCGGCACACAGGAAGAGCTGATGCAGTTTTCCTGAAACGGTTAGGAAGGGCGCAGGCAGACCGGCGCTTACGCCGCTTTAAATCGCTCGCGCGTCAGCGTGGCGGCGAACGCTGCCGCTGAGGGCCAGCGCCAGCAGTGCAAGACCCGCTGCCGCGGGTTCCGGGACGTGCGAGAGGTCAGCCAGAAATACGTTGTCCTGAATGGCGGTAATGGCGCTGTTGTCGCGAATAATCCGGGCCAGATTGAGCTGCGAAAAATTCGGGTCGAACAAGGCCAGCGTCGACAGGTCATTCAGATAAAAAAAGCGGTCACCCAGCATCAGGCGCGCGAACTGGTCGACGATGATGCGGGTAAACGTTTCGCCGAGCATGCTCTGGCCGACCGCCTTCTCGGCCAGGCCGCCGCTCCATAGATCGACGTGATTGATATCGCCGTAGAGACTCGCGAACGCGTCGGCCAGCAGCGCGTCGTTACCGGCCAGCTCGGAAAAGTCCGTGTAGGGCGCGAGCCCGAGCGCGGTGCGGACCGCGTTGAGGCTGCCGAGACCGTGGTCGCGACCGCGTTGTATGTTGAGCGCGGCGAGGTCGAAACCGCCAGCCCCCGGCGGACCGAACAGGAAGTTGCGCACCTCATCGACGATGCGGGTATCGATGGCCTGCGCCGGCTGGCGCGCCAGCCCCAGCAGCAGTGAATCTACCCCATTGTCGAACACTTCGTCCGGATTGAAGAATGCATCGCGCAATGCGATCGAAGCGGCGGGCCCGATGCCGTCAAGTTCGAAGCGTAACAAAGCCGGCGACAGCATCGTATGCCCGACCCGGAACGCGGCTGTGGAGAACTCATTGCTGATCGAAGCATCGATACTCAGGTCGTAGCCGCTGTAAGCGGCGGCCAGGTTTTCTCCGGTCAACAGCGGAAGAAACTCGGTATAGGTGATTTTCTGGATTTGCGCGGCAACGACTCTGCGCGCGGCGGCATAAATAAAATCGCTTTCGTCGTCGATATCGCCGCTGCCAATGACGTCGTTGCGCGCCGCAACGAGCGCCGCATCGCCGCCGTCGAGGCGGGTTTTCAGATCGAGCGCGAGGCGGTTGTGTTCACGGGAGAACAGGGTATGCACGGCGGTCAGGCCGATCTGTTCATTGGTACGTACATCGCCTGCCAGAAAAAAGTTTCCGCCACCGCCGCCGGTTGCGTTCGGCAGCGGTGACATCGGATCGTTGAACGCGAGCAGGGCTTCGCCGTTGCCCCCGGTCTGCATCGCGAGCGTGCCGTGATCGGCGCGCAGATAATCGGCCCGTACCTGGTCCGAACCATAGACGTTGGAGGCGTCGATGTACGCCGAGATCTCATTGATTTGTTCGCGCACACCGCCAATCTCGGTGTAGATCGAACGGTTCAGTCCGATCTCGCGGGTGCCGGTGTGCAGTGGATCGAAATGTGTGTCGCCAACCGGCACGGCAATATTGAACGGTTCAGCAGGCGAAGCAGACTCGGAGAGGTCAATATCGTGATCGAGAAATTGTCCCCATTGCCACAGCCAGTCGCTGGCGCCGCGCGAATTGGCGATGAGGTCGTTCTGTTGCGCCACCGCGTTGCTGACTGCCCGGGCGCTGGGCAGAACCGCGGACAATTCACCGCGGGGGATTGAAATGCCGTCGTCGTAGGCGTTTGGGGTCAGCCTGATCAGTGGCTGGCCGGTCGCGCCCTGAGCGGGATTATCGATGTTGTTACCGCTGCCATCGACGGACAGGAACGCGATTGCGCTGACCGGGCCGGCATAAGCGACGGCCGTGATCACGGCAAGCAGCGCTGCTGCACACCGTGCACACGCAGTTAGTGGATTTCGAAGCATACGAAACGTAACGGCTATTAGACCCACGCGGGCGAGACGAACTCTAACATTCGGGCCCCGCTGCGACTGTGAAATTGTTTGAGCTTGTGTAAATTATGGTGTCCTGCAACGGTACCGCCTGCGCGCACTCCGTGCCCTCGATAGCGACGCAGGACGCCGTCCCGCGCCACACAGTGATAGGCTGTCGACGACGGCGCGTTTCCGGCCCCGGCAACGCGTAGTTGGTAAGAACCTGAGGGTGACGAGTCAAAATATGAAAATACCGGACCTGCAGAGCCTCGAGCAGCAGTTCATCTGGGATCGCGATTATCGTGACGCCTCAGTGTGGATGCGCTGGCCGGTGGAGGCCTTGCGCACCTTGCTGCACGTGACCCGCGAGTTTGCCAGTGGCGAGCTCACGCTGCGCGCGATGAGCCTGGTTTACACGACGATCCTCTCGCTCGTGCCGCTGCTGGCGTTCTGCTTCTCGGTGCTGAAAGGCTTTGGTGTTCAGAACCAGATCGAACCGCTGCTGATCGAATACCTCGCCCCGCTCGGCGAGGAGAAAGCGCTGGAACTGTCGCAGCTGATCGTCCAGTTCGTCAACAATATTGACGTGCGCGTACTCGGCGCCGTCGGCCTTGGCCTGCTGGTGTTCACCATTGTCTCGCTGATGCAGAAAATCGAGCTTGCGGTCAACCACACCTGGCGCATTGCGCGCGCGCGTTCGATCGGAGAACGTTTCTCGACCTTCATCTCGGTACTGACGGTAGGGCCATTGCTGGTATTTGCCGCGCTCGCCATCACTGGCTCATTGATGAGTAACACGGTGATGCAGACGCTGACCGAGCAGGAGCCTTTCGGTTTGTTCCTGCGCCACCTGGCGCGGGCCACGCCCTATGTGCTGGTGATCATTGCATTTACCTTCGTCTACATGCTGGTACCGAACACCCGCGTGCGCTTCCGTCCGGCCTTGCTCGGGGGCATTGTTGCCGGGCTGCTGTGGGAAACCGCCGGCTACATCTTCGCGTCGTTCGTCGCCTCGGCGGGCAAGTACCAGGCCGTGTATGCGACGTTCGGGACTGCGATCCTGTTCATGATCTGGCTTTACGTGAGCTGGCTGATCCTGCTGGTCGGCGCGAGCACGGCGTTTTACCTGCAATACCCGCGTGCGGCGATAGCGCGGGCGCGACGCTGGCGCTTCAGTTACGAAACCTTCGAGGACGTCGCACTGGCCGTCGCCGTAAGCATTACTCGACGGCACTACGGGCACGAGCCGCCGTATACCGTCGAGGATCTGAGTGAAGCGTTCAGCCTGCCGCAGGACATGGTGGAGAAGGTTCTTTCAGCGCTCGAAGCCGGTGCATTCGTCAAGCGCACCGGCGACGAGCCACCTGCCTACGTCATTGCCATGCCTCCCGAGGAAACCCGCATTGCAAACCTGATTAGCAGTCTGCGCGACTACCGGCCGGAGCTGTCGCGCGGCGTCGATATCCGCGCGGATGAGAACGTGGTCAAACTGCGAACCGATGTCGCGCGCGCGGTTGACGCCGCGCTCGGCGAGCAGACGCTTAAAACGCTTGCCGGCATCGAGTCGAGCCTCACCGACGGCTAAATAGACGTGCGGAATAACCGGATCCGCAGTCGCAGGTGGCGAACTGGTCTCGGACCACGGTGGAGAATATCCAGGATTCTTACTCCATGCTGTCGATTTTGGACTGCATGCGGCGCATGCCTTTCAGCCAGCGTTCGAGATCGTTGGTCTTGCGTTCCATCCAGGTCTGCGCAACCGGGTCAGTGAGGATCAGGAAGCGCTCCGCACTGACCGCGTCGACGACCTGCTGCGCAACTTCGTCCGGTTCTTTTACCGGCCCCACCGCGACTTGTGCAAAGGTCGGGCCGGCGCCTTTCAGCATCGGGGTATTGACGCCCAGCGGCGCCAACAACGATACGCGGATGCCGGCGTTGTGATAGGTCACCGACAGCCATTCGGCGAGGCCGACCACGGCATGCTTGGTCGTGGAGTAGGGCAGGTTGCCGTGCGCGGTCAGGATCCCGGCCATGGACGCGGTGTGGATCAGGTAACCGCTGCCGCGTTCAAGCATCGACGGCAGTACCGCGCGAACGGCATAAACGTGGGCCAGAACGTTGACCTGCCATTGCTCGTTCCAGACCTCGATGGGGGTATCGAGGGGTCCGTGACCGCTGGCGATGCCGGCATTGTTGAACATTACGTCGACGGGCCCGTAATTGTTACGGGCCGCGCGCACCAGTGCATTGACGGATGCTTCGTCGCCGACATCACACGGCGCCGCGAAACCGTCGATTTCCGCGGCGACGCGCGCCGCGCCATCGGCGTTGACATCGCTGACGACGACCTTTGCACCGGCCTCGGCAAAAGCGCGACAACTCGCCGCACCGATCCCGCTCGCGCCGCCGGTCACAACTGCGACTTTACCGTTAAGATCCATGGGACTCTCGCTTGCGCCAATAGTTTTTCAGCATTTATTCTAAATAAGTGTGCGAAATCGTGCGACAGGCGGGCGCAAGCGGTGTGCGGGTTGCGCGTCAGGCGGCCTCGAGCGCAAGCGGGCCATGGATGGTATAGCGCAGCGCGAGGGAGTGAGAGCGCAGGGATGCACGGTCGAACGCTAGCCTGACGCGCGGCCCGCACGCCGCGAACAGCGTACGAAGTTTTCGCACACCTATTTAGCGCCGGCTGCGCCACAAGCCAGCGCGAACGCAAGCCGCTGGTATCGAATTTCACCACATGAAGCATTTAGACCCACCCGCGCTCATCGAAGCGGCGCACAGTGCGGTGTTCCTCGATTTCGACGGCACCCTCGTCGATTTTGCTGAGATTCCGGACGCGGTGCACGTCCCGCGCGAGCTGACCATTCTGCTCGAAAACCTGTCCGCCGCGAGTGCCGGTGCGCTGGCCGTGGTCAGCGGGCGTCAGATCGATGCGCTGGACGCCCTGCTTGCGCCGCTCGTTCTGCCGCTGGCCGGATTGCACGGCCAGGAACGACGCACGGCATCGGGACAACGACGCGCCGGCGCTCAGGTCGATACGCAGGCACTCGCAACGGTGCTCAGCGCGTTGCATGATTTTGCGCGCCGCTCGCCGCAACTGTTGGTCGAGGACAAACGCGCGGCCGTAGCTTTGCACTATCGAATGGTGCCGGCGCTCGAAGCTGAAGTCGTCGCGTTCGCTGCGACGCTCGAAATGCAGCTCCCCGCTACGCTGCTCCTTGAGCATGGTCATCGTGTTATCGAGATCCGCGCTGCGGGGGTGGACAAGGGCAGCGCGATTACGGCGTTCATGGCCGAATCGCCGTTTCACGGGCGGCGGCCCGTGTTTGTCGGTGACGATCGTACCGACGAACACGGCTTCGCGGCCGTCAACGCGATGGGTGGTTTGACGGTCAAAGTCGGCGCCGGCAACACTCAGGCCGCTACGCGTTTGCCCGACCCGGCTGCCGTGGTAGCGTGGCTGCTGCGTAGTATTTCATCATGACCATGGCAGGACTCGCATGAGCAACCTCAACCTCGCCCTGATCGGCAACTCGACCATCGCCGCCCTGATCGATGAGCGCGCCAGTATCGTGTGGTCATGTATGCCGCATCTTGACGGGGCGCCGGTATTCGACGCGCTGTTGCGCGGCGATCGGCACGCGACCACCGACCCGGACCCCTGCGGCAGCTTTGCCATCGAGCTTGTCGATTGGGTCCGTTCCGAACAGCTTTACGTCAAAAACACCGCGGTGGTGAAAACCCGCCTGTTCGCGCGCGATGGCGCGATCCTGGAAGTTACCGATTTTGCGCCGCGTTTTGAGCAATTCGGCCGGACCTATCGTCCCGTCATGCTGGTGCGTATCGTGCGCCCGATCGAAGGATCGCCGCGTGCGCGCGTGCGGTTGCGTCCGCAGGTCGATCACGGCGCCAGCGCAACCGCAACCACGCACGGCAGCAACCATATTCGCTACCTGCTTGGCGAGCAGATCATGCGCCTGACCACCGACGCCTCGATCAGCGCGATCATGGATGAGCGCGCGTTCGTCGTCGACGGACCAGTGGCGCTGATATTCGGTCCCGATGAATCCTGCACCGACGCGGTCATGCCGCTGGCGCAACGATTTCTCGACAATACCTGTGATTACTGGGCGGAGTGGGTCCGCTATCTTGGTATCCCGTTCGAATGGCAGCACGAGGTGATCCGCGCAGCGATTACCCTCAAGCTGAACGCTTTCGATGATACCGGCGCGATTATCGCCGCCGTCACCACCTCGATTCCGGAGGCGCCGGACAGCGGCCGCACCTGGGACTATCGTTATTGCTGGTTGCGGGACGCGTATTTCGTTGTAACGGCACTGAATCGACTGGGAGCGACCAAAACCATGGAGCGCTACCTGCGCTACATCATCAATCTCATCGCCGATTCCAGTGACGGCCACCTGCAACCGGTGTACAAGATCAACGGTTCGCCAACTATCGAAGAATTTGTCGTTGAGCGCCTGGCCGGTTACCGCAATATGGGACCGGTACGGATAGGCAACGCCGCTTACACGCAGGTCCAGAACGACGTTTACGGCGCCGCCGTACTGGCCGCGGCGCACGTGTTCTACGACGAACGCCTGCGGCATCCGGGCAGCATAAGCGTGTTCAATCAACTCGAGATTCTCGGCGAGCGGGCGGCAGAAAAGTACGACCAACCCGATGCCGGTCTGTGGGAATATCGCGGCATCGCCAAGGTGCATACGTTTTCGGCGGTGATGTGCTGGGCGGCCTGCGACCGGCTCGCGCGGATTGCCGCCCGGCTCGACCTTACCGAACGTCACGCCCATTGGACGGAACGCGCGAACGCGATCCACGCTGCAATCTGTGCGCAGGCTTGGAATGCAGAGATCAACAGTTTTGCCGAGAGCTTCGGCGGCCGAGACCTCGATGCCAGCCTGCTGCTGCTGCAGCAGCTTGGTTTCGTTGCGGCCGACGACGAACGTTTTCTTGGCACCGTCGCCGCGGTGGAAAAAAGCCTGCGCCGTGGCGATTTTCTGTTGCGCTATGCCACCGAGGATGATTTTGGTTTGCCGGAAACGGCGTTCACGGTCTGCACGTTCTGGTACATCGATGCCCTGCATGCGATCGGGCGCGACGACGAAGCGCGACGCCTGTTCGAAAACCTGCTCGCGCATCGTAATCAGCACGGGCTGTTGTCCGAGGACATCGATCTGAGAACCGGCGAGTTATGGGGGAATTTTCCTCAGACCTACAGCATGGTTGGATTGATCAATGCCGCGCTGCGCCTGTCGCGGCCCTGGGAAGGCGAATTTTGAACCGCCTGGTGGTCGCGTCGAACCGGTGCACGGTGCCGCGTCAGGGCGCGGCGCCGGGCGGGCTTGCGGTCGCGCTGCGCGCCGCGTTGCGCGATAGCGGTGGACTGTGGTTCGGCTGGGATGGGCAGGTCAGCGATACCTCGCAACGACGGCCGGCAACAGCCAGCAGCGACGGCATCGACTACGCTACGATCACGCTGCAGCGGCGTGACTATGACGAGTACTACCAGGGTTATTCCAACCGCGTGCTGTGGCCGCTGTTCCATTATCGAATCGACGCCGTTCAATTCGAAACACGCTACCGCGAAGGTTACCAACGCACCAACCAGTTTCTCGCGCGAAAGCTGCTTGCGGTTCTCGAGCCGGACGATATCGTGTGGGTGCACGATTATCATCTCATCCCGATGGGCCATGACCTGCGTGCCGCGGGCGTCGACGCGCCGATCGGCTTTTTTCTGCACATCCCGTTTCCGCCGGCGGAAGTGTTGCGCGTCCTGCCCGGTTTCGAGGATTTGCTGTGGGCGTTCTGTGCCTACGACCTGATCGGCTTTCAGAGCGACAACGATGCGCAGAATTTCCGTGACTGTATCGCGCGCTTTACCGGCGCGCGCGTCGCTGATAACGGCGTCATCCACTGGGGGCGGCGGCGGTCACGGTCCGGCGTTTTCCCGATCAGTATTGACGCTGAGGAAATCCGCGCCATGGTCAGAAGCGGGCGCGAGGTAAAAACCGTACGCCGGCTCGAGGACAGCCTGCACGAACGTCCGCTCATCATCGGTATCGACCGCCTCGACTACAGTAAAGGCCTGCCGGAACGTTTTCATGCTTATGAACGCATGCTCGGCAGGTACCCGGAAACCCAGGGCCGGGTGACCTACCTGCAGGTTGCTCAGCCCTCGCGGGAGGACGTTCCTGAATACAACCGGCTGCGCGAGCACCTGCAGAGCATTGTTGGGGAAATCAATGGCCGCTACGCGGAGTTCGACTGGGTGCCGTTGCGTTACCTGAACAAGGCCTACGCGCGTTCCACGGTGATGAGTTTTCTCGCCCTGGCACGTATTGGCCTGGTCACGCCCTTGCGCGACGGCATGAACCTGGTCGCCAAGGAATACATTGCGGCGCAGGATGAAACGGACCCCGGCGTCCTGGTGCTGTCCGAGCTGACCGGCGCCGCGCGTGAACTTGACAGCGCGATACTGGTAAATCCCTACGACTGCGACGCGGTCGCTGATGCCCTGCTCAAGGCACTCAAAATGCCGCTCGCCGAGCGCTGTGAACGCTGGCAGGCTGCGCATGCCGTGCTGATGGCTAACGACGTCCACACCTGGGCCAGAAATTTCCTGAAACAACTCAAGACGCGCCGACGCACATGAATACGCGACCGGTATTGATCGGTGATATCGGCGGCACCAACACCAGGCTCGCGGAAGCCGTCGCCGGAAGGGTCGAAAACGTTCGCCACTACAACAACGCCGAGGCCAGCGGTGTTGAGGCATGCCTGGCGGATTACCTGGCTTCACGCGGCGGCGCAGAACCTCTGCAGCGGGCCGTGCTTGCCGTTGCGGGGCCGGTCGAGGGCGATGTCGTAACGCTGACCAATCGCGACTGGAAGATTTCAACGGCGGGCTTGCGCGCCGATTTTGCTTTCGAGCAAGCGGAATGCATTAATGATTTCGTGGCCCTGGCCTATGCCGTGCCGGTGTTTATCGAAGGCGATGTGCGGATCATCGGCAGTGGTGCGCCGCGGCCGGACGCGCCGGCACTAATAATCGGACCGGGAACCGGTTTTGGCGCAGCGCTGTGGCTGCCGCAGGGACTTGCGCTGGCGACAGAAGCGGGGCATAGCCTGCTGGCCGCGAGCAACGATGACGAGGCGGAGCTGCTGGATTCGCTGCGTAGCGCATCGGGTCCGGTGGCGTTGGAGGACGTACTTTCCGGCGCCGGTCTGGTCAAGCTTCACGCCGCGCTAGGCGGCAGCCGCGAGCTGCTTCCCGAACAGGTTGCCGCGGCCGCCGTGAGCGGCAAGGAACCGATCGCTACCAAGGCGCTGGCTATGTTTTTTGCATTCCTCGGCGTGGCCGCGCGCAACCTCGCCCTGGCGACCGGCGCGCGTGGCGGGGTCTACCTGGCCGGCGGCATCCTGCCGCGCTATGCCGAGGCTCTCGAAGCCTCATCGTTTCGCGCACGTTTCGAGACGCATGCGCCGCTGTCAGGCTACCTGCCGCAGCTTGCGACCCTGCTCGTCACGCACCCTCATCCGTCTCTCGCGGGCCTGGCGCACTACTGTTCGCTTTAAGCAGTAAGCGAAGCACTCGCCACTGATCCGCGTCAAGGACATCTCGTTACCACTGACTACGCTTGCAGGGTAGGGAAATGGAAGTTTGCTGGGATGTCGAGAATGAAGCGAGATAGACCCTGTGCCCGCGTAGACACGATCAGGATACCGCGCGCAATCCGCACGCTGCTGGCGATGATCCTGACAATGCCGTGCTGGGCTGAAGCGGCGGAGCTCGCTCTCAGTGATGATTCCCTGGTCAACGTGGGCTCGTACGTCTACCGACAACACTGTGTTTCCTGCCACGGCGAGGACGGTCGAGGCGGACAGGCTGTCGGCACGCGTGAAACCGTACCTGCGCCGGACCTGAGTAAACTTGCCAGGCGCAATGGCGGAGAATTCCCGTTCTGGGAATTGTACGAAACCATCAGCGGCAATGAGTTGCTGCCTGCGCACGGTTCGCGCCTGATGCCAATCTGGGGTCAGGAATTGCGCACCGACGCCGGTGGCGGCGGCACCGACGGCGCAACGCTTGCTCGCGGTCGCATACTTGCATTGATGGCCTATCTCGCCACGCTGCAGGACGACGTGAACACGCCCTGAATTATTTGCGCTAATCGGCCCGATACCTGCGAGTGACAGCGGCTTGACCGGGTCGTTTTGCAGTAGCCTTCAACAAGGCAGCGACCAGCATACGCCAACTGGTATCGTGCCGGCCGGAAGCGATCGGGGTTCGACTAGATATCCCTCAGCAGCTCATGCAGAACATCATCGCTGGTAATAATCCGCCTCTCGTGTCCCCAATACAGTAGAACCCGTCGGATTTTCGTCGTGTCATTGGGAACGGTCGCCCGCGCTGTCAATAACGGCAATACGTCGCCTATGCGCGTGTCAGGGGCAGTCACGATTACAGGTTTGTATAAAAAATGTTCCGCCGAGGCAGGAGGTTCATCATAAGCAACTGTACGCAGGTATTCGTCCACCTCAAAGACAAAATGCGGACGCTCCATCGGGTCGGTGATTACAGCCCACGTCTGGTTGCAAGCCCGTAATGTCCGGATGAATCCGATCTCGCCTGGAGGCGGAAACCTGGGGTTTTCATCTTGAAAAGGCAGGGAAATTATCGTCTCGGGCGCGACCGGCGAACCGATCTCACTGATTGCAGTATCGTCAATAGCCAGGAAATTCAGTGCCCCTATGCCTTCAACCCGGCCTATCTCGGCGCGCTCGAATTGAATGTGCTGTTGTATCACTTCTCGAAATTCCCGCTCCCGATAGTAAAGGATGCCTTCGCGCCCCAGCCAGGTGTCGAGAATATGCGACGATGGTTTCGCAACCGGATATAACAAAAACATATACAGGCGTAGCAGTGGTGCGGCGCGCGCGGCCATGCTTACCGCGTGGCGCGAAAACCACGCCTGCGGCAGGATTTCTCCAAGAAATGTGATGACCACAGTTGAAAACAAAAATGCGCCCAGCCCCGTCATCACGGATTCGGAAAGTAACGCCAGAATTACGTTGACGCCGACGTTCCCCCACAAAATGGTAGTCAGCACCTGGTTCTAGTTTTGGCGAAATTGCAGCACGGTCGCGGCGTCGCGCTGACCATTTTTTGCCGCCGCTTCGAGGCGCATGCGGCTGACGCTGAACAAGGCAATGTTCAGTCCGGAAAAGAGTGCCGATTGTGAGATACACAAGGCGATACCCAGCCAAATCATGATGTCGTCCCAGGATCCTGATCCTGGCAAGATAGTAACTGCGTCCGTCGCAGTTGGGATACGTCGAGACAAGGGTCTGGCGGACAGGTGGGCATCATGTGCGCTGGTCCGATCACCGGTTGTCGTTCCCTTGCGGGTTTCGGCGCGGATCGCCGAATGGGCCGCGTTGGGCGTATAGTATTCCGCGACGCAAGGGCAGCCCTCGCGGTAACCGCGTGCCTGCCCTCGTTCGCTTAGCGTGCTGGTGGGGGACACATGAGCAATTCAACCGCCATCGATCGACTCAGCTACGGGCTGCGTGGTTATATCAATCGCTTTTCGCACGTCGTGATCAACGTTTCCGATCTCGACCGGGCCGTGGAGTTCTACGAAAACACCTTCCCGGTTCGACGCCGCGAGCGCATCAACGGCCCGGCCCAGGCCTATCGCGGCCTCGGTATCGAGGACGGCCGCTTCGAAGGCTGGGTACTGGAAAACCGCAAGGACGTGTCGCCGCCCGGCGCCATGGTCGCGGAATGTCCGGCCCGCCTGCTGCATCTCGTCGAATGGAAATCACCGGCGCCGGTCGGTAAGCCCTACGCGGAAGCCAATCACGTCGGCATTTACCGTCAGAACTCGCTGGTCAACAACCTCGACGCGGCGTATGCGCGGGTTCTTGAAAACGGCGGGCGACCTTACGGCGAGCCGAGCTGGATCACCCTCACCCCGGACGGTTTCGGGGTCACCGTGTTCGCCTACCGCGATCCGGATGGCAATACCCTGGAAATGATCGGCGCCGACGATCCGCACGGCAAGCTCGATTACCCGGGCATGATGCATCACTGCAATCTGAACGTGCGCAGCCTGCCGGCCTCGTTTCGCTATTACCGTGACGTCATCGGTCTCGATATGACGGTCTACCTGGCGCCTTCGCAACTGCAGCCGACCACCAACGGTTCACTCGGTGACTGCCTGCGTAATCCGGACGGCAGCCTTTATGCAGGTGACGGCATGGATTTCTCCGCCACCCTGTTCGGCGTGCGCTCGGATTCCCGCAGTCCACTCGACGTACTCGAATGGGCGACCCCCGAACCCTTCGGCGAACCCTACCCGGTTGCCAACCATCTGGGCATCATCCGCGTCGCCTTCGAAGTCGACGATATCGAGGCGGCACGCCGGCGCCTGCTGCTGACTGAGCAGGGCGGTGTCGGTCCGATCGAGACCTGGGATATGGGCGATTTCGGTGAACGCAAGGTCGTGATATTCCGCGATCCCGACGGCATCATGCTTGAATTGATCGAACAACGCCGCATCGCAACCGCGCAGCCACCTTTCGCCTGAGCGCGCAACAAAAATAAATCTTATCCCGCGAGCGAGACTGGCAGGATTCGAGAAACGCCGGCTCGTTCATTCGGGTGCCGACGCTTTAAACACGCCATCGTTGGCTACTTCGATGCCGTCGTGCCGCGCCGAGGGCTGCGTTCGAGACTGAGCGGTCGCGGATCTGGACGCTACAATACGCCACCGCCGGCGATCCGCAGCGGGTCGAGCAGCGTTTCGAGTTCGGCGCGAGACAGCGCGGTTTCTTCCTCAGCAACTTCGATCAGGGTACGCCCCGAGCTGGCCGCGTGTTTCGCCACGCGGGCCGCGGCTTCATAGCCGATGCGCGGCGCCAGCGCAGTCGCCAGCATGGGATTGCGGCTGAGACTGTCGACCAGGAATTCCTGCCGATAGTGCATGCCGAAGATACATTTTTCTCCTAGGTGATGGCAGGCGGTGGCAAGCAATTCAATGCTGCCGAGCAGCTTGTCCGCAACCAGCGGCTGCATGACGTTGAGCTGGAAACTACCGGCCTGCGCCGCCACGCTGACGGCTGCGTCGTTACCGATCACTTCGGCCGCGACCATAACCACGGCCTCGGCGATTACCGGGTTTATTTTCCCGGGCATGATGCTGCTGCCGGGCTGTAATGCCGGCAGCTGGATTTCCGCCAGGCCGGCGTTAGGGCCGCTGTTCATCCAACGCACGTCGTTGGCAATTTTTTGCAGCACAACCGCCAGCCCGCGCAGGCGCGCGCTGGTATCGAGAGTGGCGTCCTGCGCGCTGATGTCGCGAAAGCGGTTCGACGAGGGGATGAACGGCAGGTCGAGGGCCGCGGCGAGGGCGCCCACAGCCGCCGGGCCGAAATCCGGGTCGGCATTGATACCGGTGCCGACCGCGGTTCCTCCGAGCGGCAGCTCGAGCAGCGCATCGCGCGCGGCCAGCAGGCCACCGCGGGCGTATTCGAGTTGTGCGCGCCAGCCGCCGAGTTCGTCAGCGACCTTGAGCGGCATGGCATCCATGAGATGAGTGCGGCCGGTCTTGACCAGGTCGGGATACTCGCAAGCCTTGTTGTCGATAATGGTTATGAGTGCCTCGATGGCCGGCAACAGGCGTGCGTGCAACTGCATCACGACACTCACGCGCACGGCGCTCGGGATCACGTCGTTGCTGCTCTGGCAGCGGTTGACGTGGTCATTGGCATGGACGCTGGTTGCACAGGCCTGCGAAGCGAGCCGGGCGATTACTTCGTTCATGTTCATGTTGGTACTGGTCCCGGAACCGGTCTGAAACACGTCAAGGATGAACGCCTCGCGATACTGGCCGGCGGCGATTGCCGCGGCAGCGTCGGCTATCGCCGTGCCGATAGGCCGGGGTAGCTGCTGCAAATCGATATTGGCGAGCGCCGCCGCCTGCTTGATATGCGCGAGCGCGGTAATGAATGGCGCCGGCAGGCGGCGGTTGCTGATCTGAAAATTATTCGCCGCGCGCTGCGTCTGCGCCCCGTACAGTGCCGAGGCGGGCAGTTCGACCACGCCCAGGGAATCGGATTCGCTACGTGTGGATTCGCTCATTGTCGTCACCTCACTGAAAACTGGCGGCAGATACACCGCGTTCGCTGGCGCTAACCATAGCCCACCTTGTAATCATTCAGTGACCCGCAATGATCGTGGCGCCAGTCCTCAATGGCGTATCACCCTCGAGCATAAACAGCAATACCAGGCCGCAGGTTCTCTTTGTTGGCGCCGGCACGATCCCGAATCACGTGGTGCCGTCGCCGCAGCGCCGCAGCGCCCGTCAGCACGGCACCCAGCAGCAGTCCGGCCGGCGGCACCGGCACCGGTGCCGGGTACGCCAGCGCTTCGACGAACATCACCTGGTCGGCGTGGGCGGGGTCGATGCTCATACCGAACATTGCGGTGTTGAGAAAATCCGCCTCGATGAGAGCGGAGGTCGCGAACAGCCCTTCCATGTGGGCGGTAGTCTCGATATACCAGTTGAAACCGTACACGATGTTGGTCGGCACGGCATAGGTGCGCGGAAGTACCTCGAAATAGTTGACGTCGTACTTGTTGCCGTTAAAAAAAGTCCTCGGCGTGATATCGGTAATCGACGCGTTCCAGGTTGCCGGTGTTGCGAGGCCTGTGGCGCCGGTGGCGAGGGTCCATAACGATGGCGCGTTCAGATTGAGCGAACTGGTCGCCGTCACTTCGAACACCGAGTCGAGCAGCGCGCCGTGTTCATCGAGGATATTCAGGCCGAAGCGGACACTCGCCTCAGTCGCCGCGGCATCGAGCAATTCGAACGCCGCGGTGGTCGTCAGGCTGCCATCAAAAAAGGCAAAGAACTCGGGCGTTGTCTGGGCCAGCGTGTTCGATACATAGGCGCCGAAAAGCGTGTAGTCGGCGCGATTGGTGGCATGTACGTGGGCTGGATTATTCGGGTTGTTGGAGGCCAGGAGCCCGGTCGCGCGGCTCAGGCTGCCGAGCCGCGACCTCATCGCAATGCCGTCGGCGGCGGTCAACTGGTGCCCGCCGGGAACGGTGACCGTATGCGCGGCCAGACCACTCGAACCATTGCCGTTCCAGCCTGCCCTGGTCAAAATGATGGCACCGCCGGGGAGGCCGCTACCACGATCCTCGAGCACGCTCGAGACCGATTGGTAGCTCGGCGGCCCGACCACCGTGAACGCCTGGGCCGATACGCGCACGGGTCCGGATGCCGTGGCAAATATGGCGAGTAACGCAAGGCCGCGCACGCAGGTTCTCTGCTTGAACATTTCCGTGATCATCTGCAAATTTCTCCTCGATGTACCCCAACCAACGGTGGGCTCCAAGGACAGACGATCACGGTGGTGCGGATGTGACAGGGGAGATGGTGCGCGTTGTGGCGCAGCCAGGTGGGGCTGTGGTGGATGGCGCCGACCGAACCCGATCGAGCGACAGGCTGCTAGCCCGCATTTCTCACCGCGTCGGCGATTAACGCAGTCGTCTGGTAGCGATGGGGAAGCGAGCCGCGCATCGCTGGCGTGAACCCGGCAGATCACGCGGCTTGCCTATCTGCGGGCGAGCGAACCCACCCGACGGTGTCGGTGGTGGGGTTCGATGGCGAAGGCAGCAGTCTGGTTCGTAGGGGGCGGCTTAACGCGCCGCGACGTCCAGGGCATGGCAGGCGGCGATGAACTCCCGCTGATGCGGGCAGCCGCTACTCATCGCGAGCTTGACCCTGCGCACGCTGACCGTGACCACCGCGCCGATCTTCAACAGGCGCAGGCGGATGGTCGTCGCACAAGCACGCGCGAGCGTGGTGCCGGCCAGTCCGATGCGGCGCACGGCGTGCATCAGCACATAAGCCGCCGACGCCCACCACAGGCGCAGCTGGTTACCGCGCAGGGTCTCGGTCGAGAGCCGGTCGGCGAACAGGTCGAGCTGGCATTCCTTGATGCGGTTCTCGGCCTCACCGCGCGCGCAATAGAAGTCCTCGTACAGCGCCCGTGCCGCCCAGCGTCGCTTCGACAACGAGGTCACGATGAAGCGCGGATTCGATTTGTCACCGGTATGCTCAGCCTTGGCCACCACACGGCGTGACCGGCTCCAGCTCTTGCGCGTCCGATACGCGAGCTCGCGGAAACAGCGCGCCGGGCTCTGCGTGGCTGCCGACGTCTCCGCCACCGTCTGCAGTTCACTGCCTATCGCCCGTACCAGACGGGCGTTACGCGCCAGCCCGAACACGTATTCCACCCGGTTCTCCTCGCACCAGCCCATCAACGCCTCGCGGCAGAAGCCCGAGTCCGCTCGCAGCACGATGCGCGTCTTCGGCCACCGCACACGCACCTGGGCGACGATGCGTTCGACCTCCTCCACCGCCCCCGCCGCACCGTCGATGTTCGCCACTGCCAGCTTCGCGGCCAACAGATGCTCGCCGCAGTAGATGTACAACGGCAGGTAGCAGTAGTGATCGTAATAGCCGTGAAAGAACCGTGCTTCCTGATGGCCGTGCAACGCCACGTCGGTCGCATCCAGATCCAGCACGATCTCCGCCGGCGGCTCGCGGTAAGCCTCCAGGAACAGCGCCACGAACAACCGTTCGATCGCTGATTCGTCCGGGCGGATCTTGTGATAGCGATGCGCCCCGCTCGCCGGATAGCATTCCAGACGGCTCAGCGTGCTCTTGCCCGCCAGTGCTGCACAGTCCTCGCGTAACCGCGGCGACAGCTTGCCCAGCAGCGCACCATCACCGGGTCATGGCGTAGCTCGTCGTGGTCGTTCAGGTCTTCGTATCCCAGCGCCAGCGCGAACACCCGTTGACCGACCAGCGTGCGCAACGAGTGCTCGACCAAGTCAGCCTGCCGCTCGTCGATGAAGCAGCGCGACAGCCGGTCGATCAGACCGACCGCCGCGTCCGCCTTACCCAGCAGTAGCGCGCCGCCATCCGAGCTCACCGTTCCGCCATCGAACGCCGCCACCACGCGGCGGCGTCCAGCCCATGAAAACGTCGGTTGTTCAGCGGTACACTGTGTCGGCATCGGGAACCTCCTCTGAGGGGTCGTAACTCGTTCACGCAAAACAAGTTTGATCCTCTCGGAGGCCCGATGCACTAACTACGTGTGAGAAATCCGGGCTAGCTAGGCGCGCGATGACTTTGGAAACGATTCGTGGCGTGCGGGTCGCGCGTCAGGCGGCCTCGAGCGCAAGCGGGCCATGGATGGTATAGCGCAGCGTGAGGGCAGTGAGACCGTGCATGGATGCACGGTCGAACGCTAGCCTGACGCGCGACCCGCACGCCACCAGCGCCTGCGTGTCCGATTATTCCGCACACTTAATTTAGTCGCGCGACGAGTCGATCTGGTCGATAGTCAGACCGTTACGGGTCGCCGCGCCCATGATGCGGATCTGCTGCGGCTGCGCGGTCTGCTCGAAATCGACGATGCTGACCAGGTGCGTCGAGTACCAGATGGCACGCATTTCCGCGGCCATCGGCGCGTTGCGTCCGTAGTAAGCCTCGTTGGGGCCGAACACGCGGTGCTTGAGTCCGAGCGCCTTGGTGGCGATGTCGTTGGCCACCACCGCGCGCGCGTTGCCGACACTGACTATTTCCACCGCCGGTACGTTCCACAGCGGCACGTTCAGATCGAGATATTGGCGGAGTTGTTTCTGCCAGGCCTTGTCCTTGAGGTGGGCGCCCGGGTCGAACAGCAGTACGCGCGCCGGCTGCTGGTCGTTCAAGGCCCGCAGCCACAGGCCGGGCAGCAGGCAGTTGGCCGGCGCGCGCGCGAACAGGCGCGCCATGCCGGCGTCGCCGTGCGCCCCCGCTTCGCAGCCGAAGCGGGCGACCTGGAATAAACGGTGTGGCTCGCTGCGGGCCAGCTCGAACAAGGAGTCGAGATAGTTGGTAATTACCTCCGCCGGCAGCAGTTCGTCGTTGCTGCTGCGATAGGGAATGGCGTAGGCGTTGCCGCTGGCGCCGCTGCCCTTGGCAGTCGCGGCGGCGTGAAATTCGACGGCCGTGGCGGCGCTTTCGTTCCGGTGTTTGCCGGCAAGGTCGGTTCCGAAGACAAACACGGGTTCATTTGTTGCGGTGGTCGGAGTGACTTTGAGCGCTTCGCCGGACACAGACGGATCTCCAGTTAGAATGGTTGCGGGCGGCGCGCGGCTACCCACTGAGGATAGCGGCCATTAAACGTCAATCTTTGAGCCTGGGGATGTGTTCAAGCTCACGCTTTGGCGGCCGCGGTGGGGTGCGATATCGAGGTTTCCCGAGGTAGATTACGAGTATGCTGGAACTGGAGCAGGCATTCGCCACCCCGGTGGCCGCGCGGGCTCGAACGTGGTTCACATTATGGCGGCTACCGGCGCTCGGCGAGGCCGTCCGCGTGCGCTTTTCCGCGCGCATGTTTCGCGCCGTCGGGCGTTGCTACCCGCAGCGCCGGCTGGTCAGCCTGGCGGCGGCCGTCGCCGAAATGGAAGAAGCGCAGATCCTTGCGATCCTGTGCCACGAATTCGCTCACATCGCGGCGTATGAGCACCATGGTCGTCGGATCAGGCCGCACGGCGTCGAGTGGCGGGCGCTGGTCGCGGCGGCGGGCTTCAGTCCCAGCGTGCGTTTCCACGACGAAAAATCCATCGCCCTGCTGCGCGCATCCGCGCCGCGCCGCTCTCGGTACCTGCATCAGTGCCGGCGCTGCTCGGCTGAGCGGATCAGCGCACGCCGCATGTCGCACTGGCGCTGTGGCCCGTGCTACGAACTCGGTTACGACGGCCGACTGCAGATCGTGCAGATCGAACTGTGACGGGACGTCAGCCGCGCGAGATACCGAAACGCCGCGCGATCGAGCGGAAGGTCTGCTTGATGCGGTTCGACAGCTTCGGGGTTGCCGCGCCTTCGGCGCGGACGGCCTTATCCTTGCCGTGTTTGTCGTTCATTGCCTTGGCCGCCTGCTGCACGGCCGCGTCGTTGCTGTGCGCCTTGCGTTTGCCGCGACCCCGACGTCTGCGTTTAGGCTGATCATTGGCCTCGGCCGGCAGCGGCGCGCGGGTTTCGGCGCCGGCGGTGCTGGCCGGCGCGGAGTCGCGCGGCTTGTGTGACCGCTGGCGATCGCGATCCTGGCCGCCGGAACCCGAGCGTGAGCGACCGCGATCGGCGCCACGACCCCCGCCACCACTGCGTCCTCCGCTGCTGCGTCCACCGCCGTCGCGTTCGCGGCGTTTGCGGCGAGTTTCGGCGGCATCGGCGATGGCATCCTCGATAACGCTCTCCTCGCCGCTGGCCGAGCGCGGTTTGCGCGGCGGCAACGGTAACAGCAGGTCTTCGGTAATGCTTTCGACCGGGATTTTCTGACCGATGAAAGTCTCGATGTCGGGCAGGCCCATCGCGTACTCGTCACAGGCGAAACTGATGGCGTCGCCCTTGGCGCCGAGGCGTGCGGTGCGACCGATACGGTGCACGTAGTCTTCCTGGTCAAACGGCAGATCGAAGTTGTAGACGTGGCTGACTTCCGGAATGTGCAGCCCGCGTGCCGCGACGTCAGTCGCGACGAGCAGGCTCAGCTCGCCGGACACGAAGCGGCGCAGCAGGGATTCGCGTTTCTTCTGCGGCACGTCGCCGGACAGTACGCCAACCTTGTAGCCGGCCCGTTCCAGGGTCAGCGCGACGCGTTCGCAGGCCCACTTGGTGTTGACGAACACCATGCTGCGGTCGGCGTCGCTGCGCGCCAGCAGGCCGAGCAGCAGCGGCAGTTTTTCTTCGGTGGCCGGAAAATAAACGCACTGTTCGACGCTGGAGGCGGTGATGTGTTCGCTTTCGACGACCATTTTTTCGGGGTCGTTCATGTGTTCGTAGGCCAGCTCCAGCACGCGGTTGCTGAGGGTCGCGGAGAACAGCAGGTTCTGGCGTTCGCTGGGACCGGGCATTTGCCGCAGCAGGTAACGGATGTCCTTGATGAACCCGAGTTCGAACATGCGATCGGCTTCGTCCATGATCATCAGTTCGATGGCGCGAAAGCTGACGACGTTCTGCTTGATGTAATCGATCAACCGCCCCGGGGTGGCGATGATCATGTCGACGCCGGCCTCCAGCACTGCGCGCTGTTTGTCGTAATCAACCCCACCGTAAATCAGCGCCAGGCGGATATCGGTATGCACGCCGATCTGGCGGGCATCTTTTTCGATTTGCACGGCGAGCTCGCGGGTCGGTGCGATCACCACCATGCGCGGATCCTGGGCCCGCCGTTGGGTCATGGCCGGCTGGTTGAGCAGACGATTGAATGCTGCGACAAGAAAGGCCGCGGTTTTGCCGGTGCCGGTCTGGGCCTGGCCGGCCACGTCCTTGCCCTCCAGCGTCAGTGGCAGGGTCATGGCCTGGATCGGGGTGCAACGGATGAATCCGGCTTCTTCCAGACCTTTCAGCAACAGCGGGTGTAAGGCGAAATTTTCGAAGCAGACGTCGGTGAGAACTTTATCGGACACATGGGCTCCGGGAGGTGGGATAAGGTGAGTAAAGCGGTCTTGGACGACCAGATCGTTCGATTATATGCGACCGCGCGGGATTTCCGGGTTTTTTTTCATGTTTTGCCCCACGCGCTCGAGCAGCGGGTCGTGCACGCTCGGATCACAGACCCTGGGCGTCGGCCTGGGTCGCGGTTTCCCATGCCCAGCGGACCTCTTCTTCCTTGAAAAACTGCGCGGCCTTGAAGGCGCGCGGCAGCTTGGCCAGGGTCCGCTCGTAGTACTCGGTGGCGGCGCTGATGACCCCGCCGATGACCGTGCGCGTGGCCTTAGGCAGGTCGAGGTAGTCGACTGACATGATATAGCGGTGTTCGAGCAGCGCCTGGGCGAAGCGCTCGCGCAGGCTTGTCGCCTGCGCTTGCGGCCGGGTAGCAATGATGCGTTCCAGTATGGGCAGGTAATCCTGGTAGGCAGCAACCGCGCGCAGCGCGGCATCGCGTTTCTCAGCGCGCACCATGGCATCGGTTTCGGCGAGTTTCTCCCTGGCGAAGTCTAGGGCCAGGGCAAACGCCTCGCTGTCGGTGGCCAGCGCCAGCCGCGCGCGCTCGGCGAGGCCGTCGAGCGTGTAGCCGAAGCGGTCCGGAGTGCGTCCGGGATCCGGCAGCCATTGCACGTCACCGAAAGCGTTCATCATGCCGTGGCCGGCGCCGACCTGCGTGGCCGGTGCACCGAGCAGCACGCAGGCCGCGACGGCAAGGCTCAGCCCTCGCATCAGTGTCCGCCGCTGATGTCGAGCATCGACTCGATGCGGGTATCCATGCCCTCCTCGTAGGCCACAACCTCCAGCATGAAATCGAAAACCTGCGGCCGCCCGCCGGGCGCGCACTGCAGGAACACAGCGTAGGTGCCGGGTTGCGGAAATACATGGTGTACCGGCAGACGCGGCCCGGTGAAGACCTGTTCGGCGGGGGCGTTCATCATCTCGATCATCATCGCATCCATGGCTTCGGCGCGTGCCTGTGGCGTCTTGTCGCGGTCATGCATCGCGGCCAGCATCATCGCCATATGCGGGGTGTAGGTGTGGGCGTGGCCAAACTGGGTGCCGTCCAGGCGCCACAGCGCGACGTGCACTTCGCTGCCCAGGATCAGCTCGAGATCCGTGACCGGTTGGTCACCACGGCTGAGTTCGAGAACCAGCTCGGTTTCGAATCCGGCCAGCGGTTGCGCGGGCGAGGTCGACAGCCGTGCGCGGTAGGCGCCGAAATCCTTTTCCTGCGCCAGGTCGATGGCGATCGGGGTACTTGGCGGATCACCGAGCGTAAAGTCGAAATGTTTGGTCCAGCCGCGCCCGCGGTGGGTGAATTCACTGACCATACGGTAGTGCCCGGCGCGCGGAAACGTATAAGGAAAGTGCAGCGTTGCGGTCTTGAGGTCGTGGTCCGTCAGCGGCGCGAAATCTTCGTGGTGGATGTGCGCGAAGCTCGAGAAATCGAGATTGACGATGAAGTTGTGTATCACCCGCTCGTGGAGGATCTGCAGGTTCTGCACCGGGCGGTCGTCGGCGCTGTGGGTGAGGCGGGTGGTGATCCGGGTTTCGTCGCCGATGCGCGGCGGATGCGGGCTGGTTTCGACGCTCAGTCGATAAGGGCCGCCCGGAGTGGCCAGCCCGGTGCTGTCATCGGTCCCGCTGCAGCCGCCGAGCAGGGCGAACAGGCCAAGCAGCGATCCGAAGCCAGCGTAGCGCAGCATCGCTCACTGCGCCGCGCCGGACCCGCCGCTTTCAAAGACCAGCCTGCCGGCCGCTTCCTGGGCGCGGTAACGCGCTTCGACCTCGGCCGGCACGGCGGGGTTGCGGTGCTGCGGGAATTTGTCCGGGTACAGGTAGGGGCGTAGAAAAAAATTCGCCGGGTCATGGATCAGGGCCTGGGTCTTGATCGGTTCGAGCAGCCATTCCCGGCGCATGAACTCGGCGGTGAAAATCATGGCCTCTTCTTCGTCGGTCCATTCGCGCAGGGTATGGCCGTCGTGAAAACTGTAGCCGATAAGATCCTGATCGACGTTCCAGTAAATCGAGGCGAACGCGGCATAGCCGAAATCACCCAGCGCAGGATTCTGTTTATCCGCCAGGCGAACCTCAACCATCATCAGGCGGCCGTCGGTCCCGTATTTCTCCATGCGCAACGGGTAGAAGGTGTTCTTTTCGAGCCAGAAGACCAGGTATTTCTCGTTGTAACCCGGCAACCAGTCGCCCTTGGCGGTGGCTTTGACCACCCAGCAATCCACGCCGCCGTCGGCGCGGTAGTGTTCGAAACTGTCGCCCATCATCTTCAGCGACGAGGTTGCCCGCTCGACGAATCCCTGACCCGCGACATTCAGAGTGATGGTCGGTCGGGTCGAGGGGAAGCGCATGGTTTCGTAAATCGTGTCGGTGCCGAGCAGCTCCCACTGGAACTCCCACGGGTCGCGTCCGATGACGTCGTCAAAAGTCTGCGCGTTGTCCGGGAAACGCTGATCCCGGCGCGGTTCGGGTTGGCGGCGGACCCGCCGCAGACCGGGTGAGTAAATAAAAAAATCCATCTTGGTGCGATGTTCGAGATCGGTGCGGGCCGGAAACCACAGTTGCTGGGTACCCTGGTTTTCGGGCGGGAAGGTGTCGTACAGCGTCCACTTGCCGTACACCTCGCCGGGCCTGGTATCGACGATGTAGCCCAGCAGTCCCTCGCGTCCGGCGGTGGCGACGAAACTGACTGAGGCGCCCTGGTTGATGTAGCCGGAACTCGTGACCACGCCGAACACGTCGATCATCATGTAGTCCCAGCGCGAGATGTGCACGAACTCGGACGAACGATAGCCCATTTCCTCGGCCGTATAAGGGGCCTCGAACGGATAGGCTTCGGCCGGGATGTAGGGAATGCTGCTGTCGCGCGGGGTCGACGTGGCGGGGTCGAACAAGGCGCGATCGGCCGCGCTCAGGTCGTCGACGCTGCGCCAGGTTGCCTCCGCCGCGATGCCGGCTGAGGCCCACAGCGCGAGACCGAGGCCGAGCAGGACGCGTTGCGGCAGATCAGAATTCATAGCTCAACTCCCAGCCGATGTTGTCCCATTTATTGTACTGTCCGTAGAAGTCAGTGCTATCGCCGCTGTCGTAGCCGTTGTAGACCAATTGCCCCTTGATGAACTGCGAAAACTTGTACTTCAGACGCAGCTTGGTCTTGATCCCGCCCCAGTTGCTGTCGGGGCCGCTGATGAGGGGAAAAGCGGTGAATTCCAGGCTCAGACGGTCGCGGCTGAACGCGAATGGACGTGAAAAGAACAGCACCGGGATAAAACTCCATTCGTCGCCGAAGCCGCCGCCGAATCCGAAACCGAGGCTCTCCTTGTGATTCAGGGTCTGGTACCACGAGGGCTGGAAAATCAGGGTCGTGCGTTGCGGCAGGCCGAATTCGATAGCGATAGCGGCGCGCAGGGTGTCATGTTTCGAAGTGCCGTCGGTGTTGCGCCCGGCGAGCGCCTCGGCACGTTTGCCGAAATCGGCGAAACGCACGCCGTTGGTATACAGCGCCTCGACGCGGAAAACCGTTGGCAGGCTGCCGATCACGGGAATGTCCTGAAACGTCGTCGCGTAGTCGGCCGTGACCCCGGCGTGATGCAGCCGCTCGTGCTGCGGACGCACGCGCAATACCGTCTGCCCGCCCTGGGCCTGAGTGCCCAGTACATGCTCGACGGGGTTCTTGTCCCAGGCGTACATATACACAAAGCCGTAGGTCAGTGCGCCGGCGGCGCGGTCGACGCGGATGCCGTATTCGTGGTCGGAAAAATTGCCCGCCTCGGGGCGTTCGATCGGGACCAGGATATTGTTGGTTGTCGGTGGCGCCAGCGGCGAGGCCCATGGCGAACCCGGCAATGGCAGACGATCGTGTTCGAAGTCGAACAGGTACAGCAGCTGTACCGATGTGCGCCCGAAGTAAAACGTCGAATTGGCCATCCAGGTCGGCAGGCGCCGGAACTCGTAATCTTCCGACTCCAGCTGGACGAATTCGCGACGATCCATGCCGTTGACGATGTCGATGAACTGGCCGTCCATCTTGCCCCAGGCGACCTGCTGTTTGCCGATCTTGAGGTCGATGCCGGGTTTGCGGTAGCTGATATAAAGTTCGCGCAGGACACGTTCGGAGCTGTGATAAAGCTCGGCGGTGCGGTCGATTTCGTCAGCGAACAGCCCGCGCGATTCCTGCCAGTCATAGACCCCGTCGTACAGCGAGTGCGCGACGCCACGGACGTCGAAGCCCTCGGCGATATGGTAATTGGCCTCGATTTCAAACAGGTTCTGCAGCTGCAGGAAATGAAAATCCTGGTTGCGGAAGCCGACCGGGCCGCTGCGATGGACCAGGGTGTCGCCTTCCTGGCGGGCGAAGCCACGCACCTGCAGACGCGGGACGGCGCGCTCGATAGGTTGGCGCACGTATTTGCCGACCGGGTCGAAGGTCGCCATGGTGCGGTCGAACTTCGAGACCATATCGCTGACGCTGGCCGCCGGGGCTGCGGGCGCGACGCAAAGCGCGGCCGAGAGCACGAGCGCGGGGTAGACCGAATGACTGGTGGATTTCATGGGCGCTCCTCCCGAGAGCGTGAGCGGCTGCCGAACAATGACCAAAGGTGGCGCGGGCGTGTGCCGCGCGCGCCTTTTCGACCTTGAGGACAGGCGCAGCGAAACAGCTCTAAATGACATTAATTATTATAGATAACTTATTGTCATTTCGAGGTTTGAAAGAAAATACGCTTTCTCGAAGGCGGGGTCAAACCAAACCCGGTGTCGGCGCCTGAGCCGACACCATCGTGAAACCCGCGATGTGCACGCTGCGCGCGCCGATAGCGGCCTGGCAAACTTGGTAGCATGATATTGGCGCGCGGCATCGATGCTGCGACGCAACAAGTGACGAAGTTCAAGCCAGCAGGAGCACGACCATGGCCGCAGTACTCAAAACCACTCACCACGGCGGCTGCCCGCACGACTGTCCGGATACCTGTTCGATGGTGTTCGAGGTCGAGGACGGCAAACTGACCGGAGTCAGGGGTAACCCCGCACATCCCATGACCCGCGGCGGCCTGTGCGTGAAGCTCAAGGATTACGAAAAGCGCCATTACCATCCCGACCGCCTGCTTTATCCGCTGCGCCGCAGCGGGCCGAAAGGCAGCAACCAGTTTGAGCGCATCAGCTGGGACGAAGCTCTGGACGAAATTACCAAGCGCTGGAAAGCGATCATCGACAGCGACGGGCCGCAGGCCATCGCGCCGAACAGCTATCTCGGTCACCAGGGCCTCGTGCATGGGCTCAACGGCGGCGATGCGTTTTTTAATCGCATGGGTGCGACGGTCATGGAGCGCACCTTCTGTGGTGAAGGATCGGCGACCGCCTGGCTGATGACCAACGGGCCGACCAGCGGCATGGATCCCGAATCGTTCAAACATTCGAAATTCATCGTGATCTGGGCATGCAACAGCGTCAGCACCAATCTGCACCACTGGCACGTGGTCAAGGATGCGCAGAAAGCCGGCGCCAGGGTGGTCGTCATCGACGCCTATGCATCGCGTACGGCCAAGGAAGCCGACTGGCATATCGCGCCCCGTCCCGGCACCGACGGCGCCCTGGCGATGGCGATGATCCATACCATCATTGACGAAGACCTGGTCGATCACGATTACGTCGAGCGCCACACGCTGGGCTACGACGAACTTGCCGCCCGCGCCAGGCCCCGCAGCCCGGAATGGGCCGAAGAAATCACCGGCATCCCGGCCGCCGACATCCGCCAGCTGGCGCGCGAGTACGCCACCACGAAACCGGCCGGCATGCGTATCGGCGTCGCCCTCGAGCGCCACCACGGCGGCGGACAGACCATCCGCGCGGTATGCTGCCTGCCGGCGCTCACCGGCGCCTGGCGCGAGGTCGGCGGCGGCATCCTGCAGATGTCGGTGTGGGAACATCCCTACAAGTTCGACGCCATCTGTCGCCCCGACTGGATCCCGAAAGGCACCCGGGTGCTCAACAACCTGCAGATAGGCCGCGCGCTGACCGGCGAACTGGCGATGGAACCACCGCTGCGCTCGATGATGTGCTGGAACACGAATCCCGTCACCCAGGCGCCCGAGGGCGATAAGATCGTGCGCGGGCTGTTGCGCGAGGACTTTTTCCTGGTCGTCGCCGATCACTTTCTGTCCGATACCGCGTCCTACGCCGACATCGTGCTGCCGGCGGCGATGGGCGCGGAGATGGAGGACATCATTCTGTCCTGGGGACACAATTACCTGACCTACAACGAGCGCTGCGTCGAGGCGCCGGGCGAAGCGCGTTCGAATCGCGAAATTTTTCGCTGCCTGGCCGCGCGCATGGGCTACGATGAACCGGAGTTGCGCTGGTCGGACGCCGAGTGCCTGGAGCATTTCATCGACTGGGATGGCGCAGGCTGCGAGGGTTTTGATCTCGATTACCTGCGCGAACACGGTTATGTGCGCATCGCGATCGGCGGTGCCGACGATCGCGCGCCGCATCGCGACGGCAATTTTCCGACCCCGTCGGGCAAGTGCGAATTCAAATCAAGTCTCGCTGCCGGAGGCAATTTCGTCGCCGGTCCGTTCCGGCAGATGTACGAAGACATGCAGGGCGGCGAGCCGCTCGATGATTTGCCCGATTACGTGCCGCCCCGCGAGAGCCCGGCGACGAACCCCGAACTCGCCGCGCGCTACCCGCTCAATATCGTCTCACCCAAGAGCCACGGTTTTCTCAATTCCTGTTACGCCAACATGGCGCAGAAACTCAAAGGGCAGGGCGAGCAGTTCGTTCTGATCAACGCACGCGATGCACAGGCCCGTTCGATCACCGAGGGCGATGCGGTCAAGGTTTTCAATGACCGCGGCGCATTCGAGGGCGAGGCCAGGATCACCGACGACGTCAATCCCGGCATCGTGGTCGCAACGCTCGGCTACTGGCGGCAGCTCAACCGCGGCACGGTCAATGTCGTGAGTTCCGCCGACTTCGTCAACATGGGCCACGCACCGAGTTTCTCTGACAACCTGGTCGAGGTCGAGCGCGCCTGATCCGCGACCCGCACACCACGAATCGTCTACAAAGTTTTCGTACTTTTATTCAGCCGGTCGCGGCCGCAACCACCAGCACGTCGGTTTCGATGCGGTCGAGCAGGCGCTCGGCGGTATTGCCCTTGACAGCCGCGCTGAGCCCGCTGCGATGCGCGTCGCCCACGATCACGAGCTCGGCCCTGAGATTTTTTGCGCAATCGACAATGACGTCGTGCGGATCGCCGGCTTTGCAGTGCGCGCGGTCCTCGTCGATGCCGGCGAACAGCGCCAGGTCCGGTGGATGCGTGAACCTGTCCGAGCCCGCGTAAGCGCACACCGCGTGCAGCTCGAGATCGTCGCGCCCTTCGGTCAGCGCGCGACCGATGGCGACGATGGTGGCGTTGAGATCCTGGTGGACGGGATCCTCGACGCCGGGGTTGGTCGCGATCAGGATGCGACGGTCGACGTCGATGGTGTCACGTTTGACCAGCAGGACGGGACAGCGCGCGGCGCGTAACAACGCCCAATCCGAAGTCTTGAGCAGGCGTCTGCGCGTGGCGCTGTGCGTATAGGTCGACTTGATGATGGCGTCGCAGTCGGAGGACGCGGCGACGGCGGCAAGCGTTGCCCGCCAGTCATCGCTCCATACGACCTCGCTGGTGAGCTGTACGCCGTCAGGCGCGCTGCGCTCAAGCACGCTGGCCAGCCACAGCGTGTGACGATCGACCTCGGCGCGCTCGAGCGCTGCGTGGTCGTCACTGTCAGCCGTCGAGTGACAGGCGAGAAAGGCATGGACCGCGGCGCCGGTGCGCCTGGCAATATGCAGCGCGCGGCGCAGGGCGCGCTGCTTGTCGGTCGTGGGATCGATAATCGCCAGCAGTTTTTTGACGTCGTAGGCCATGCGCGGTCCACCCTCGATGTGCGGACCGTCAGGCTAGCGCGGTGGCGACCGGGTGGCGTTGACCGCGGTCAATCGAGCGCTTTGGCGAGCCTATCCTCGATACCCCGTTAACGGCGCGATGCAGAACGTCGCGAGGACGCCCGGCTGCAAGGCGCGCGTAAACCGAGCAGCGCAGTTTACTTGAGTAAATGAGCAGCGCAGGGAGGCGCGCAACGCCGCAGACGGGCGCCGCAGTAGTTCTGCATCACGCTGTCAGTGTTGGTACTCGTCGTGCAGGCGTACCCACGCCATCGGAAAGTCAAATGCGGCCTCGTCGCGCCCGCGTGGGGTCAGGTCGAGATGGTGATAGGCGGAATTGAGGATGTCGAGACCGCGGCCGTAACACGAATAGGTGTGGTAAATGGCGCCGTCATCGTCGCGAAAAAATACGCTCAGACCCGGCATCTCACCCATGCCGATGGACTCGTTCGAGTAGTTATAGTGATCTTCACCAGCGTCGATCTGCGCCTGGCTGAAAGATACGCCGTAGTCCTTGCCGAACACGTTGTCGGGCGAGTGCACCCACTCGAAACCCCAGCCCATACGCGTACGGAAGGCCTGCAGTTTGGCCAGCGGCGCCTTCGATACGGCGACGAAGCTGACGTCCCGCGCGCGCAGATGGTCGGTAATGCCGTTGTAATTGTCGGCCCAGAATGAGCAGCTTTTGCAGCCGGTCTCCCAATCGTCATCGAACATGAAGTGATAAACCGCCAGTTGCGAGCAGTCCTTGAACAAATCGGCCAGCGACAGCGTGCCGGCGTTGCTCTCGAAGCGGTAATCTTTATCGACCCGCACCCACGGCAGTGCCCGGCGTGCGGCGCTCAGCGCGTCGCGTTCGCGGGTGAAAGCTTTTTCGCGGGCCAGCAGTTCGCGGCGTGCGGCGAGCCAGGCGTCTCGTGAAACGACGGTATGTTTGCTCATCACGGGTTCCTCGTAGGTGTGCCGGGCTGCAGGACCTCGGCGAGTTTGTCCATTGAACCGGCCCAGCCCTCGGCGTGGCCCTCGGTAGCCTCGCGATCGGCAAAGCGCTCATGGGTCAGGGTCAGAAGCGTGGCATCGCCATCTGCGCGCAGATCGACGCTGACCAGGGATTCACGGTCTGGTGTCGACGCCCAGGCCCAGGTAAAGACCAGTCGATGCGGTCGGACGACTTCGCGGTAATGGCCGCCGACGTCATGGGTTTCTCCATCGGTAGCGTGCATGAGGAAGCGGTAGCGGCCGCCGACCTTGAGTTCTATTTCGGCTTCGACGCGCTCGATATTGCGCGGGCCGAACCAGTGCGCCAGCGCATCGGCCTCGGTCCAGGCTCGCCAGACGTCCTCGAGCGGCGCGTGCAGACGTCGGTGCAAGGTCAGCGAAGTTTCGTTTAATGCAGCGGCTTCGGTGGCGGCCATCAGCGTTCCTCCAGGTAGTGCTCGAGTTGATCGAGGCGAGTGCGCCAGAACTCGGTATGTTGTTCGAGCCAGGCGTCGGCATTTTCCAGGGGCGCGGGATTGAGCCGGCAGTGCACGCTGCGGCCGCGCTTCTCGCGCGTGACGAGGCCGGCCGCGCACAGAATTTTCAGGTGTTTCATGATCGCCGGCAACGAAACTTCGAACGGCGCGGCGAGCGCGGTTACCGTCATCTCGCCGCCGTCGGCGGCAAGCCGGGCGACGATGGCGCGGCGCGTTGCGTCGGACAAGGCCCTGAAGGTGCTGTCGAGGTGGCCGGAATTAAACTTAACCATAAGGTTAACTATTAGATCAAAGTGCGCTCGCAGTCAAGCACCGGCAGGCGATCACGGCCAGGGTTTGTCGGGGCTCAATGCCGCTATGCGTTTGGCGTCGTCTTCTTCCAGGACCAGCGGGTCATGCGCCGGGTAGATGATGTCGCCGCGGATGGCGATGTCGCGCATGGCGCGCTGCATTTGTTCGAGATCGTAGAACAGCCCCGGTGGGATCGCTTTTTTCACGTTCATGTCGACTTTGCGCACCATGTCGCCGACGCAGCCGACCACCCCTTCCAGAGTTTTGATGTACACGCACTGGCTGCCCGGGGTATGGCTGTTCGAATACAGGATGCACTCGATGCCGGGGAACAGTTCGACGTCACCTTCGATGAGTTCGACCCGGTCCCACAGGCTGTCGACCATCGCTGCGACGTCCTTGCGGTCGTAGAACAACTCGCGCGAACCGATCTCCAGGTGGCACGGACCCATCGGCGCGGCGGCCGCGGCGAGTTCGGTGCGCTGCACGACGATGCGTGCGTTCGGCAGCAGTTCGCAGCCACCGGCATGGTCGTAGTGGAGATGGGTCAGGATCACGCAACCGATCTCTTCGGGTTTGACCTGGTAACGTGCCAGCTGCTCGGGCAGGCTCATGCCCCGTGGCAGCCGGTGCGGCCCGAGGCGATGGATAGTCATTGCGCGCTCGGCGCTGCGCATGCCGGCATCGACCAGGATCGGATCCGGTCCGCCTTCGATCAGAAACGCCAGGATCGGCACGGTCACCCGTCCCTGGTCCTTGTTCATGCCCCAGAAAACGTCGAGCGAACAGCCGACCTCGGCTTCGCCAAGCAGCAGCGGGCGGACGCGGTATTTTTGTGTCATGCAAGAATCCCTTGAAGCTTGGTGAAACCGGTCACGCGTCACGCGCCGCATCAATCAGGGCCAGCACCCGCTCCGGGGTCAGCGGCAGCTCGTCCACCGTAATCCGGAACGGCGCGAGTGCGTCCTCGAGCGCGGCGACCACCGCCGGCGGCACGCCGACCGGGCCGCCTTCGCCCATCCCTTTACTGCCGAGTGCGGTATTCGGCGATGGTGAAACGAGGTGTTCGATCTCGATAGCCGGGACATCGGCGGCCTGCGGAATGAGGTAGTCCCAGAAACCGCGGTTGAGCAGGTGTCCGTCGTCATCGTAGCGCAGCTCCTCGTTCAGCACCGCGCCGAGACCCTGTACGCAGCCGCCGACCAGTTGCCCCTCGACGATGCGCGGGTTGATCACCGTGCCGCAGTCGTGGGCGACATACAGGCGTTCGATGGTGATCTTGCCGGTTTCGATATCGACTTCGCATACCACCGCGAAACAGCCGCTGGGATGGGTGGTGTAAATGCTGAGCGTGCCGAGCGCATCGGGTTCCCAGCGCGCGATCGGATTGGTCCAGGTGTAAGTCGCTTCGAGGTTGGGCTCGACCCCCGCCGGTACGCTCAGCAACGGGCCCGGCCACAGGTACACGGCGTTGCCGATCTCACGAAAACTTTTGCGCCGGAACGGCGCGCCCTTGACCGCCACGCCGTGATCGTCGAACTCGACGTCGTGCGGCGCCACTTCGAGCATGTGGGCGGCAATCTGGCGCAGCTTGAGCGCCAGTTTGCGCGCCGCTTCGACCGCCGCCGAGACGCCGAAACTCGCACCGCGACTCGACCATGCGCCGAGCCCGTAGGGCACACCGTGGGTTTCGCCGAAAACGATGTTGACATCGGCCGGCGCGATCATGAATTCGTCGGCGATGACCTGGGCCAGCGTCGTTTCGATACCCTGGCCGATATCCTGCATGCCTGACAACAGGACAAAATCGCCTTCCGGCATCATCTTCACCGTGGCGGTTTCGTAGCCGTTGAAGATACAGTTCGGCACCGCCCCACCGGATGGTTCGAGCATCATCGCGAAGCCCAGGCCGAGGTAGCGACCGTCGGCGCGGGCGGCCGTCTGGCGGGCGCGAAAGGCGCCGACGTCGATGGCGGTTTCCGCCATTTTGAGCAGGCGCGGGAAATCACCACTGTCGTAGATCGGGCCGGTGATGATCGGGTGCGGAAAGGTATCCGGGGCGATCAGGTTGCGACGCCTGAGATCGTTCGAGTCGATGCCGATCTGGCGCGCGGCGATCGCCATGAAGCGTTCGATGCCGTAGTTCGCGATGTCCTTGCCGTAACCCCGGTAGGCGCCTGACGGCGCCTTGTTGGTAACCACGCCGGTGACCGAACAGGCGTAGCTCGGCACTTCGTAATTGCCCGGCAAGTAGAATGCCCCGACGAGGTACTGACCGGCCCCCGCCGCGCGATTGGTGCCGTCGCAGCCGCAGTCGCCGGCGAGCGTCGCGACCAGGCCGAGCAGGCGTCCGTCAGCATCGAAGCCGCCCTCGATTTCCCACACGTAATCGCGCGCATGGATGCCCGACATCAGATTTTCCGCCCGCGTTTCACTCCACAGTACGGGTCGGCCGGTGTGTTTCGAAAGCAGGCACGGGATGACCTCGGCATCGACCTGCAGCTTGATCCCGAAGCCGCCGCCGACGTCATTGCTGAGGACCTGAATACGCCCCTCAGGGATCTCGAGAACCTGTGCGAGCAGGGTGCGCGAGACGTGCGTGCTCTGCGTCGACATCGTCACCGTCAGGCGGTTTTCCAGCGTGTCGTAATCGGCCAGCGCGACGCGCCCTTCCAGCGGCACGCCGGTGTAGCGGTGGTGCGGGATCCTGGCCGAGACGCGATGTTCGGCGCGACCCAGCGCCGCGTGCGGATCGCCAGCGCTGAAATTCCATTCCAGGCAGCGATTATCGGGCCAGTCGTCGTACAGGCGCGGTGCATCCGGCGCCAGCGCCAGGTCCATGCCGGTGAGTGCCGGCAACAGTTCGTAGTCAACTTCGATGAGGGCAAGCGCGTCCTCGGCGATATAGGCATCCAAGGCCGCGATGGCGGCCACCGGCTCGCCGTGATAACGGACCCGGTCGACGGCGATGGCGTGTGACTCATTCAAACGCATGGCGATGTCGATCGTCGGCGGCAGCGGTCGCGCCATGGTGCTGGCCTCGGCGCCGGTGAGTACCGCGATGACGCCGGGCAGGGCTCGCGCCCTGCTGGTATCGATGCGCGCAATGCGCGCGTGGGCGTGCGGTGAGCGCAGTATGGCGGCATGCAGGGTACCGCGCGGCAGGACATCGGCGCTGTAGCGCCCGCGGCCGCTGAGCAGGCGCATATCCTGACTGCGCGCGACGCTTTGCCCGACCCAGCGCGCGTTGCCGCCGGGGGCGGCAGCGTCGGTGAGCGGTGCTGGCTCGCCGCGCAGTGCGGCGGCCGTGGCAAGTACGGCTTCAACGATGTGCTGGTAACCGGTACAGCGACACAGATTACCGGCCAGCGCGTGGCGTACCGCATCGGCATCGGGGTCAGGATTGCGCTCGAGCAGCGCGCGCGCCGCGGCCAGCATGCCCGACGTGCAGTAGCCACACTGCAGGCCGTGATGACGAATAAAATTTTCGCGCAGCAGTGCCCAGGTGTCGCCCTGATGTCCTTCGACGGTGGTGATGGCACGACCTTCGGCCTGGCGCGCAAGCATGAGGCAGGATTTCACCGGCGCATCGTCGAGCAGCACCGTACACGCGCCGCAGCGGCCGTCGTCGCAGCCGATATGGGTACCGGTGAGCGCGAGATCGGTGCGCACGAAATCGACCAGCAGGGTGCGTGCATCGACATCGATAGCGACGCGGTTGCCATTGACGGTGCAGTGCGGAAGCGAGCCGTCGCGTGTGTTCATACTCATACCAGCGCACCGGCGTCGGCTGTTTCCAGCACGCGTTCAATACTGCGCAGGGTGATCACCGGCAGCACGCGCAGGCGGTAGTCGGCGCTGCCGTGCGGAGTGTCCGGCGGCGTCAGCCCGGCAGTGTCGCGGGTAAGCGCCGTGCTTAGCTCGGCGCGGCTGCGGTTGCCGGCGGCAAGCAGGGTTTCGCAATGCGGCAGGCGCACCACATGTGCGTGCGCGCCGCCCACGGCGAGGGCGAACCGTGCGCCGCCGCGTGTTTCGCTGATCACGGCAGCCGCGCTGACCAGCGCCGGGTCGGCGCTGCGCCGGCTCAGTTTTATAAAGGCCGAAGCGCGGGTCGGCGGAATACGCACGCCGTGGATGATTTCGCCGCGCGCCAGTCCTTCGCCCAGCAGCGCGGCGACGTCAAGGTTGCGCGTGCCGGAGGTTGACTGCACCACGGCTTCGGCGCCGAGCGCAGCCAGGGCCACCCCCAGGTCGCCGGACCAGCCGCTCATGAGATTGCCACCCAAAGTTGCACGGCAGCGCACCTGGGGATCGCCGACTGCCTGCGCCGCGGCGGCAAGGGCCGGGCTGTGGGCGCCGATGTCGGTATCGCTGGCGAGGCGGTCGAGGGTCAGCATCGCGCCGAGTTCGAGGCCGCCCGGGGTCCTTCGCGCATAAGCGAGATCGCCGAGCGCGGACAGGTCGATAAGCCGTGCCGGTGTGACGCTGCGTTCACGCAGCTGTTTGAGCAGGCTCTGGCCGCCGGCCAGCAGCATAGTGGCGTCGTCGCCTGCCGCGGTGAGGGCGGCGCCCAGGGTCGCGGGCCGGATCAGATCGAATTGCGCGGGTCGCACGGCATCTCCCTTCAGGCCAGGCGTTGAACGCTATTATGCCGCAAGCGCGGCGCGTCGGGGAACGATCGCGCGGTGCCTTCACCGACAACGGACCGGTACACTGTCGATGACAACCGGCAATTTCGGAGGCAAGCGCCATGGGCAGCGCAAAATTCGGCCTGACCTTATCCAATCGCAGCGTCGTGCTCGGCATGTCGGATGTGCCGTCGATGCTCGATCTGACCCGTGCCGCGGACCAGGCCACGGTGTGGGAGTCGGTGTGGCTCGGTGATTCGATTTTTGCCAAGCCACGTCTCGACGTCATGGTCGCGCTCGGTGGCATGGCGGCGGTCAGCGAACGCGTCCGCCTGGGGGTCGGATGTATGGCGAGTGCACCGCTGCGCGATGCGCTGCTGATGGCCTACCAGTGGGCGAGCCTCGATTTCATGAGCGCCGGCCGTACGATTTTTGTCGCCTGCCAGGGTCAGCGTGAAGCCGGCGGCGGGCAGTTCGCGGAAGAATTCGCCGCCTTCGGCATCGATCCGGATACGCGCAGCCGGCGCATGGAAGAAGCGATCGAAATCATGCGCTTGATTTCGCTCGAAGAGAACGCCAGCTATCACGGTGAATTCAATCATTTCGACAAGCTCACGGTGGTGCCGCGGCCGCTGCAGCGGCCACTGCCGATCTGGGTAACGGCCAACCCCAATCCCGCTTATCCGAAACTCAAGGCGACCGCGCTTGGGCGTGTTGCGCGCCTCGGCGACGGCTGGATGACGACCGCCAACACGGTCGAGAGCCTGCGCGAAAACCTCGCTGACATACATCGTTATGCCGATGACGCCGGCCGCGAATTGGGCGACGACTTCGAAGTCTGCCTGTATTACAACATTCATGTTTGCGATGACCGCAATGCCGGCCTCGAGACCACGGCCGCCTATCTGCGCGATTATTACGGTGTCGACTACGATCGCGATTTTATCGAACGCTGGGTCGCGGTCGGCGATGCGGCGCGCTGTATCGACGAGATCGCGAAATTCGTCGATGCGGGCGCAACCACCGTCACCCTGCGCCTGATCGGCATGGACGAACACAGCCAGTTTCAGCGCGTCACCGAAGACGTGTTGCCGGCGCTGGCGCGATGAGCATGCGTTTCGATCATGCCGTGATCGCCGTGCCGGATATCGCGGCGGCGCTGGCGGCCTACGCGGAGCTCGGTTTCGACGTTGCCGCCGGCGGACGCCATCCCGCGTTCGGGACCCACAACGCGATCGTGCGTTTCGGTCTCGACTACCTTGAACTGCTGGCTGTCGAAGACGAGAGCCGGGCGCGCGCGAGCGGTGCGTTCGGCGCCGATTTGATCGACTTCCTGGCGCATGGCGGCGGCCTGGTCGGTTTCGTGCTGGCGAGTGACGATCTCGATGCTCAGGCGGCTGCGCTCAGCCGTATTGAGCAGCCGTATGCGGGGCCCTTCGCGATGGATCGCGAACGTCCCGACGGGCGTTACCTGGCCTGGCGGCTCGTGATCCCGGGCAGCTCACCGTGGCGCAAGCCGTGGCCATTTCTGATCAATTGGCAAACGCCTGATCACGAACGTCTGGCCTGGGATGCACCTGGCCACCACCGCAACGCGGTGGTCGGGGTGGCGGCGATCGAGGTTCTGGTCGCCGACCTGGCCGCGGCGCGCAGGTTCTACGAGCACGGCCTGGGTTTGGTTGCGAATGCGCCGGCGGCCGGCGCAATAAGCTATCGTCTCGGCGACTTCGAACTGCGGCTCCATACCGCTACCGACACGGCCCAGGCGGCGGAACTGGCGGCGTTGGGGCCGGGGCCTTATCGTCTGGTACTGCGCGCCACCGATCTGAGACAAACCGTCGCCTGCATCGGCGGCGCGGCCCAGGCCGGACGGCTGGATATCCTCGAGGCCGCGGCGCTTGGCGCGCGCATCACGGTAACGGGGTCCTGATCCGGTCAGCCGTCTCGATCTTGTCAGCGCGCCGGCGTAGTCTGGTGATGCCCGCGCCGCACCAGCGCGCGCAGCGAAGGAGGAAAGCGCCATGACGATACCCCCCACACCACCGGCGCCGTTCGGACGGCGTCGTTTTCTGCGCTGGAGCGCCGCTACCGGCGCCGTCGCCACGCTGGCGCCGCGCTTTGCCGGCGCCGCTACCGGCAGCGCTCGCAACGTGGTGCGCAGTTATCGCACGCTGGGCCGGACCGGCCTCAAAATTTCGGATATTTCGTTCGGCACCAGTCGACTGCGCAGCGGCGAAGGCGACCTGGTCCGCCACGCCGTTGATTGCGGGATCAATTATTTCGATTCCGCCTATGGCTACACCGGCGGCGATTCGGAGACCGTACTCGGCGCAGCGCTGGCCGGCATGCGTGATGACGTGGTGCTGGTCTCAAAAGTCGAGAGTACCGCCGACTGGCCGCGCGAACGCATGATGGCGCAGCTCGAAACCTCGCTAAAGCGCCTGCGTACCGATTACATCGACATTTATTTTTCGCATGCCGTGAACGACGTCGAGCGTCTCAAAAGCGACGAGTGGCATGAATTCACGGCGCAGGCGAAGCAGCAGGGCAAAATCCGCTACACCGGGATGTCCGGCCACGCCGGCCGACTGATCCCGTGTCTCGATTATGCGCTCGATCGTGACATGGTCGACGTCATCCTGTGCGCGTACAACTTCGGCCAGGATCCGGCCTTCTACGAGCAGTTTACGAGCTCGTTCAATTTCGTCGCCAAGCAACCCGATCTGCCGCGCGTGCTGGCGCGCGCGAAGTCGAAGAATGTTGGCGTGGTGGCAATGAAAACGCTGATGGGCGCGCGTCTGAACGACATGCGTCCGTACGAGGCCGATGGCGCGACGTTTGCCCAGGCCGCTTTCCGCTGGGTATTGTCCAATCCCGACGTCGATGCACTGGTTATATCGATGACCGACAGCGCCCGTATCGACGAGTTTCTTGGTGCCTCCGGCGCCGCGCAACTGGCCGCTGGCGATCTCGCGCTGTTACGGCACTATGCCGAGATGAACGGCATGACCTATTGCCGCCATGCCTGCGATGACTGTTCCGGGGCGTGTCCTTACGGGGTGCAGATCTCCGACGTCCTGCGCACCAGCATGTACGCCACCGACTACGAAGACCTCAGGTTTGCCCGCGAAGAGTACGCCCTGATCGGGACCAACGCCGAAGCCTGTTTATCGTGCAGTGGCGAGCCGTGCCAGAACGCGTGCAGTTACGGCATTGCGATCAACGAACGCTGCGCGCCGGCACACCGCATGCTGGCCTGAGTCCGGTGGTGCTCAGCCGCCGGCAAAGCTGGCGGCTGAGGGGGGGCCGCTTACTTCGTGATCGCGGCCAGGATCAGGTTGGCCAGTACGCCCATACGCTCGAAGTGATAGCTGTCTTCCATCAGTCCGGTCGACAGGAAAGCGAGGGTAAGATCGCGTTCCGGATCGACGGTAAACCCGGTCGAGCCGGCGCCGAAGCCGCCATAGGTGCGCGGCGAGTTGAGCGCCCCGAACAGCCCCGGAATGTCGCCTTCACCGCGCATGAAGAACCCGACCCCGATATTGGCCGGGTAAACCAGCCAGTTGCGCGTGCCACACCACATGTCGAACAGGATGTTACGCAGGTTCCCGGTGTGGTTGCGGGTGCAGAAATCGAGCATTGCCGGCGACAGCAGGCGCACGCCGTCGAGTTCGCCGCCGCGGCGCAGCATCTCGGCAAAACGGTGCACGTCCTGGACGGTGGTGATACAGCCGCCGCCCGGGATCTCGCAGCCCGGCGTTGCCAGCAGTGCGCCGAGTCCTTCGACCGCCTCGGGCGGCAACAGGGCCGGAATATCCTTGTAGGAAACGCGTACCGGGCATAAGCGCTCAATCAGATCGTCGCGCGGGCCGAGGCTGGTATCGCGCATGCCCAGCGGCTCGAAAATATCCTCGCGCAGCATGTCGGCATAGCTGCGGCCGCGACCATCGACGCGGTGGCACAGCGCGGCGATGATGGAATGCCCAAGCAGGATCGAATAATTCACGCGCTCGCCGGGCTGTGATTCGAGCGGCAGTCCGCAGGCGAATTCGACCAGGGCGTCGATGTTCGTCAATACCTCGGGCGGCACTGGCGGTATCGCGGACATGATCCCGCTGGTATGGGTGAGCAGGTGAAAAAGATTGACCTTCTCTTTGCCGAGGGTGGCAAACTCGGGAATGATTTCCGCTACCGGCGCGTGCAGCTTGAGCAGCCCGCGCTCGACCAGGGACAGAGCAAGGACGTTGGTGAACTGCTTGGCGACCGACATGGTCGCAAACACGGCGTCGGATTTCAGGGCTTTGCCGGCCTTGCGATCGGCGTAGCCCTCGGTCAGATCGAGGACAATCCGGCCATGGCGGGCGACGATCACCGACGCGCCGTGGCAGCGCTCGCCGTCGATATCGGCGACGATCGCCTGACGCACGCGATCGAGGCGGGTAGCGTCGAAACCGAGTTCTTCGACGTTATCGACCTGCATGAGTTTGAGGTTAGTTGCCATGGTAATGCTCCTGTTTAGTGGGGGGGCGCGTGATCGGCAGGTTTGGGGATCACGGCGCAACGGCCTGATGTTCGACCACCTGGCCCGCTTTCATGACGCAGCGTATGCGCCGAGTATTGTTGATATCCGTGAGTGGATTGTCCTCCAGGATCACAAGGTCGGCGAGTTTGCGCTTCTCCAGGGTGCCGAGATCGTCGCTGACCCCAAGCAGTTCCGCGCCGCGCGCGGTCGCCGAGCGTAAGGCCTCGAGCGGCGACATGCCGCAGGCGTTGACCAGCATGGCGAGTTCATCGTGGAGACCGCGTCCGGGCATGATAAACGGATTGGCGAGATCGGTGCCGGCGGTGATATTGACGCCGCCGGCGTGCGCGTTGCCGACGAATTCAAGCTGGCTGCTGAATTCGCGCGGCGCGGCCTGCCAGTCGTCGGCCGAATAGTCCTGCGAGTAGGCGTACTGCTGCCACTGCTCGCGAATACTTTGCGGCATTTCCTGCTCGCCTTCCGGGGCTGTCACCGCGTCATCACGGCCGCGCAGGATTGAGCGCGACAGGGTCAGCGTCGGCGTGACAAACGTGCCGCGCTCCGCCGCCCGTGCGATCCAGGCGCGCGCCGCCGGGCCGCCGGCATCGATAAAGCGCCAAGCGCGGAAATCGACCAGCGGATCGAGGCTGCGCGGCGGCAACGCTTGGTAGGCGGCAAGATCGTCAGCGGCCAGCAGCTCGCGTCCGATGCGGATATGTTCCAGCGCGTCGATGCCGGCGCTCATCGCTTCGAAAGCGGTAACCCGGTGTCCGACATGCGCGGCGACGCGTTTGCCGGCGGCGTGGGCTTCCGAGATGGCGGCACGCATTTCCTTGAGACCGACCCACACATAGAGTTTGACGAAATCCAGGCCCTGTTCGATAACCTTACGGGTTTCGCGGCGCGCCGATGCTTCGTCGTCGATCAGGGCCATCCAGCGCCACGGCGCCGGGCCCTCGGCGGGTCCTTCGAGGATGGTGCCCGCGCCGTAGAATCGTGGCCAGCCGGGGCGCGGTTTCTTCATATCCGCAAATACGTGTACCGGGTCGAAGTTGCCGGTGTCGCGCACCGTCGTTACGCCGTAGCGGATCAACGAGCGCATGAACAAATCGGTTAAGGCGGTGGGATCGTCAACCTTGAGGAAGGAGTTGTCGGCAAGCACGCCGACGTGTACGTGGCAGTCGATCAGGCCGGGGATGACCCAGGCGCCGCTGGCGTCGATGATCGTCGTGCCGGGCGGCGGTTGGTATTCGCCGCGGCGAAATATGGCGTCGATGCGCTCGCCGCTGATCAGGATCATGGCGTCGTCGATCGGCGCGCGGGTAGTGCCGTCGATCACGTTCGCACCAACTATCGCCGTCGTACTCATCATCGCGCCTTTGCCGGCTCGGCATTGGGTATTCGCGTTCAGGGTAGCGAAGCTCGGCGCGATTGGAAATCGCCCCCTGCGCGCAGGCTTCACCGCGGGCGCAATGGCGGCCGCCGTGCGTGGTCCTCAGGCGCGGGAATCGATGTGGGTGCTGGCTTCGCCGCTGCCGAGGCCGGCAGAATAGGCCTGGCCGAGGTGGTCGGCGGCCGAATGTTGTGCGCCGCAGATGGCACACTGACCTGCGACGGTGTCGGCCGCCTGCCGCGGCCCGGCGGTCGCTTCGGTGTCATTCGTTGCGCCGCCTTTGGCGCCCTCGCCGGGTTCCGCTGGCGCGGCCTGTTGCAGTTCGGCGCGGGCCGCGGCAGCCATCGCCGCGGCTCGCGCCGCGACCGCGCGATCGGCTGACGACGGTTCGATCGGTGCCAGCGCGGCGCGCTGGATGATCCTGGCTTTGCGTAAGGTCGCCTGCGGATCGCCGGCAACCGGGGCGGTATCGATGCGGACTTCACCGCCGGTCGCATAGGAACGACCGTCCGGACCACGGGTATAGGTGTAGCTGGGTGGACTGTGCGGTACGCCGGCCGCGGCCGCGGCATGGGCGCGCTCGTGCTGGCGGACTTCATTGTCGCGTTGCTTGAGGTTGCGGATCTGCTCGAGCCTGGCGTGATCGATTTCAGTCGCCGCGCCCACCCGCTGGTTGCGCGCGGCAGCCTTGGTGGGATTGCCAGTGGTCACGCTGTCGTCGTCGCCCGGCGCTGCTGCAGGCGCTGGTTCGCTGCCGGGATGCACTGTCGGCCGCGCGGCGTTTGGGTGAGGAAACTGGATCATCGGCTTGCCAGGGGCGTTAGCGGCCGGAAGACGCGCAACTTGACCGCCGGCAGCCCGCCGCGCCAGGTGGTAACTTGCCGCCTGATGCACAGGCCTGAGGACCATGATGAATGCCCGCCACGCCAACCTAGTGCGCCTGGTTGGTAGTACAACCGATCGGATACGGCACATCCATGCCCGCTGTCCGGCGCTAACCGCTATGACCG
>CALOBG010000020.1:0-106391 GCA_942490995.1 uncultured Gammaproteobacteria bacterium | reverse complement strand
GCGCAACGTAAACGACGCCCTATTCGAGTCCTTCCCGGACGTAGTAGAAATGCCCGCTGTAAATTTGGCGGAGCATTTCGATGGCACGACGTTCACAGGCGGATTGGCAGGCCCTGATAGAGGCGCACGCATCAAGTGGGTTAACAGCCGCGGCGTTCTGCCGCCAGCGCAGAGTTAATCCCAAGTCTTTCAGTTTTCGGCGTCGTCAGCTGGGCAAAACCGCAGTGGCACCGCGCAGTCCCTTTGTGGCGATGAAGTTGAGCGGTGGTTCACGCGCTGGTACTGCGGCTCCATGTGGGTTCGAGCACGACGCTGGAGCTGTCGCCAGGCGTTGACGTGGCCTGGTTAACCGGGCTGCTGCGTGCGCTGAAGGATTAAGCGATGGAGATGTTTCGTGACGTGCCGGCGGTCTATGTGCATCGTGAACCGGTCGATTTCCGGAAGTCGATCAACGGCCTGACGTTGATCATTGAAGATGACCTATCCCACTCGCCGTTCACCGGGGCGTTGTACGTGTTCTGCAACCGCAAACGGGATAAGTTGAAGATCGTGTATTGGGACCGCAGTGGTTTCGTATTGTGGTACAAACGTCTCGAGCAGGACAAATTCCGCTGGCCAATGCGGTGGCCGGAAGCGTTGATCGAACTCAACGAAACGCAACTGCATCGGCTGCTTCAAGGCTACGCGTTCATGCCTGAGGAAGGTCATAAAACATTGCATTATGCGAGTGTTTTATAGCGACTCAGATCAATCGTTTTGCTATACTGCCGCGCATGTCAACGGTGCTCGAACAACTCCTCGATGATGTTGACGCACTGAAGTTATTGGTCGTTGAACAGGCTGCTCGCAATGAGCAGTTGATGGCCGATAATCAGAACTACAAAACGCAAGTCTCGCTCCTCCAAGAACGTTTAAACCTCGCTTCGGCGATCCGCTTTGCCGCACGCAGTGAGAAGGTGTCGCCCGATCAAATCCGATTGTTTGACGAAGCGGAGGCTGACGCCACTGAGTCTGGCGAGACCGACACACCCTTGGCGATTGAGATCGCCCCGCACACGCGCCAACGCGGTGGGCGTAAACCGCTGCCGGAGAATCTGCCACGCGTCGAGGTGGTGCATGTGCTGCCCGAGTCCGAGCAGGTGTGTACACACGATGGTCGAGCGCTGAAAATGATCGGCGAGGTGGTCAGCGAGCAGCTGGATATTGTGCCGGCGGTCATCCAGGTGATCCGTCATATCCGCAAGCAGTATGTGTGCAATTGCGGGCGGTGCATCAAGACTGCGCCGTTGCCGGCCCAACCCATTCCAAAAAGCATGGCCTCACCGGGCTTATTAGCCCATATCGCGGTCTGCAAGTATGTCGATGGCTTACCGTTGTACCGGCAGGAGACGATTTTAAATCGTATTAACGTCGACCTGCCGCGCGGTACGCAGGCGAGTTGGATGATCAAGGCCGGCACATTGGTGCAGCCGTTGATTAATCTGATGCGTGACCGGCTGCTCGATTATGACATCGTACAGATGGATGAGACGCGGGTGCAGGTTTTGAAGGAAGCCGGTCGTCGCGCGCAATCACAATCCTACCTGTGGGTGCAACGCGGTGGACCGCCGGATGAGCGGGTCATCTTGTACGATTACGACGCCTCGCGAAGTGGCGCGGTGCCGCAACGGTTGTTGGCGGGCTATCGTGGTTACCTTCAGACTGACGGTTATGACGGCTACAACGCGTTGGTTGCGACGAACGGGTTGAAACAGCTCGGTTGCATGGCCCATGCGCGTCGTCGTTTTGACGAGGCGGTGAAAGCACAAGGGAAGAACAAGCGTCGGGGTAAGGCTTGGCGCGGTTTATCACTCATACAAAAGTTATACCGGGTTGAGAAACAGGCGCGGTAGATGGCGGTAAGATGAGCGTTACGCCTACCGCCTTCGGCACGCGAAGCCGGTGCTCGACGAGATGCGAGGATGGCTTGAATCCGTGCTACCCCAGGTCCCGCCGACTGGTGCAGTCGGTAAAGCCCTGAATTATTTACATCACGAATGGGACAAGCTCACGCGCTACCTGGATGACGGACGGCTGGAGATTGACAACAACCTGTGCGAGAACGCGGTGCGTCCGTTCGTGATGGGCCGCAAGGCCTGGTTGTTCAGTGACTCGGTCGCCGGGGTTAATGCCTCGGCCAATCTTTATTCTTTGGTTGAGACCGCCAAGGCGCACGGACTGGAGCCCTATGCCTACCTGCGCGAGGTGTTCACGAAACTGCCTGGCGCGACGACGGTCGAAGACATCGAAGCACTTCTGCCGGGCAATATCAGTCTCTAACGTACTAATCCACATCGAACAACGGTGGGGTTTATCGCGCGCTTACGGAACGTTTGTATTCGGCACATTTCCTTTGGGGAAAGTTTCCGGTTGTTCCAGTGGAATGGACCCACAGCGGAACCCGGTTGGGCTTGAATTGTCCATGAAGGTAATTGTTTAGCGAGTTTCAAAAGGAAACTCCAATATCGGGTACGCCATCCGAACAGTCGCTTTCCTCCACCGCGATTCGTGTGCCAGAGATAGTTCTCTCCTTCGGGTATCGATGGCAGGAGGTCGCCCCATTTTCCGCCTACCTGAAGCGAGGGTTCGTCGGGATCGGACGGGAGGTCGCCAATAGCGTCCCACGCGGTGCGAAAAGGCTCGATATCCTCTTTGAACGCATTTGTATCGTCGATGCGATGATGTGTTGGTTGAGGAAATTCGAATAGCGCGCCGTCACGACTACCAATCAAGAATACGCGTTCCCTGATCTGTGGCACCCCAAAGTGTGCCGCGTTCAGCATGCGCCATGAAACTCGATAATTGCATCCCGTCTCACGGTTTATTTGTGCTATACCGTTCAATAAATACTGCAGGCCTTCGTCCTTGTTTTTATAAACAAGCCCGTACACGTTTTCGAGTAAGAAAGTCTTTGGTCGCGTGTCTCTTAGCACACGAAGGTAGGCGGTAAGGGTATCTGCCCGCGGGTCATCAAGACGCAATGCGTCACCGTTTACCCAATAAGACGATTTTGAAAAAGGCTGACAGGGCGGGCCGCCGATAAGAACGTCGGCTTCGCCGGGTTTTAGTTTGCCAGTTTCAAGTATGACGTCCGAGCTGAAATCATGGATGTCGCCCTCTAAGATCGGCCATTTTTTGTTTAGTCTCAGAGTCCGGCACGCTGTGGTATCGAGTTCCACCGCGACCGCCGTTCGAAATCCAGCAGCCTCAAAGCCAAAGTCCAAGCCGCCGACGCCCGAGTACAAGCTGATCGCCTTACGCATGGATATGTTCCAAGTTTTTTCTTAACAAATGCTTGGCCTCAAACTACAGTGAACATCGTTTTACCAAGGTTAACCTTGTGAACTTGTATCGTCAATACAAAGCGCGGTTTCGGAAATGCGTGTGAAACTTCGGGAGCTGATGGACGAATATCGTCTCCGTACCGGTGAACGTATGACGTATGAGATGCTTTCGGTTCAAACGGGCCTTTCGCGTGCAACCCTCGAATCGTTGGCCTCGCGTGATTCATATAACACGCGCCTCAGTACGATAGAGAGGCTTTGTCACGCACTGGACTGCACTCCTGGCGAGCTTCTAGAGTTGAATTCTGATCGCGGACTACGTCGCGATGCGGATTAGCAAGCGCCACGCCTTAGAAATCGTCCGGGAGGAAGCGGAATCGGTCAAAACTTGCGACTTATCTACCGATTGGGTTGAGAAGGTGGAACATCTTTCTATCCTCTGCGAGGAAGGCGTTTCCAAAACCCATATCGCTTTTCTCGCTACCGCTATGTTGGCAAAGGCAGTTAATAGCAAGGTAGACCTAATCGCAATAAAACCTAATCACGCTACATAGGTCGGATCTTATAACCCGTTGAAAAGAGGGAACCAAAAGCGCTCCATCCGATCAGATCATGAAATCAACGCCAATCAACTTCGTGATCTGGGAGTATCGGATGGAGCGCAGCGAAATTAGCATGGTGAGCCGCCAGTTAAAACGCACACTGGGCGAGCAGACGCTCAACGATTTGGGCCGGGCGACGCGATTCTGTCGTCGCGAACGAGAGATCACGCCGTTTCGTCTGGCGGTGAGTCTGATTGAGAGCTTCGGGGCTCGTTCGGCGAACTGTATTGCGGATATGCGGCGTGCATTCAACGCGCTTTGCGCAACCTCGATCCGCTACAAACCATTTCATAACCAACTGGCCAAACGACAGTTTCCGATGTTCATGCAGGCGCTGCTGAGCGAATTGCTCGATGGCCTGGCGTGCGACGTCCTGCGTTTCGAATCGAACAGTCCGTTTGCCCGGTTTGATCACATCCGCATCCAGGACGGCACCTCATTTGCGCTGAAACCGGTGTTGCAAGACACGTTTCCTGGCCGCTTCACCACGGTCAGCCCCGCCGCAGTAGAGCTCCATGCCGATCTCGATCTACTCAGCGAGACGGCGAACCAGATTGTACTCAGCCCCGATAGCTCGGCGGAGAGGCAGTTCTTGCCGCCAGTCGAACAGGTCGTTGGCGGATTACTGCTCGCCGATCGAGGCTACTTTGCGCGACCCTACTTTGAGGCCCTCGACACAGCTGGCGGCCATTTCATCGTGCGTGCGGGACAGAGCATCAACCCGCTGATCTTGAGTGCTCGTCAGAGCAATGGCCGACGGGTTAAACGCTTTGCCAACCAGCGTATGAAAACCGTGGCATCAATGTTGAAGCGTTTCGATTGCCTCGACATGACGGTGCAATTCGACGGTGTCGATGGACCCTGGACCTGTCGATTAGTTGTCCACCCCAACATCAAGAAAGGCGCGGCACCCCGGTACCTAGTCACGAATCTTGATGCGGCCGTGTTCACGCCCGAGCACATCAGCGATGCCTATCGGTTGCGTTGGCAGGTCGAGTTATTGTTCAAAGAATGGAAGTCTTACGCCAATTTACGCGCCTTTGACACCGCTAATCCGTACATTGCCGAAGGCCTGATCTGGGCAGCACTGTGTGCCGCAACCCTGCAGCGTCATTGCGCGCATGTTACCGAGCGCTTGCTGAACGTCGCTATCTCCACGCACACCGTTGCCAAGTGTCTGCATCACGTGCTCGGAGAGGTATTGCATACGCTCATACATCGTTCGCATGCGTTGGATCTGCCAATCGAACGCGCGTTACATTACCTGGCCAGCAACGCCCAGCGTGCTAAACCCGACCGCGACCGATGCTCGGGACGACTCAAACTCGGGCTGCGCCATATTCATGTGGCCGCTTAAGAACTAACCTATGAATCACGCTAAGGATAATCCCAACGCGTATTCTGCGAGGAGCTTATGTCACGGGGTCCTTGTACCGTTATCTGCGGAACTAGGGATAAGCCTCGGCGTTACAGGGCGAGAACCGTTAAACAACCAACCCTACTTTCGGATGACCACACTTGATGACGGAACGCCCGTCCACCCTGGGGGTAAAGCCGCATTTGATTACATGCTTGGTCTAGTTTACGAACTCCAGTCACTAGAGTCCGAAATAGATGCGCGGAGAGCTTTGCGAGCGTTCATCGCAGTTCGGCAAAAATACCAACCTCGTTACGGCGATAACACGGCCGATTTCGCTATAACGCCCGATGGCCTGATTACAGCAATCGAAGCATTGGTCCGACAAAATTCAGAAGGCGGAAAGCGGGCGCAGGCCGTTGTTGCGGGATTGGTAGATGTATTCGCAGGGCCGGATCGTGTTGAAAGCGGTCGCATCAATGATCCCAGTAGAAAACACCCCGGGGATGTCTGCGTCGCTGCCGAGCCTGGCTCCGAATCTTGGGAAAAGGCAATTGAAGTAAGGGATAAGCCGGTCGCGCTTTCCGATATTCAGATATTCGGAAAGAAATGTGCAGACCTTGGGGTTCGGGAGGCGGCGGTAGTAATGGTCGCGCCATCTCAAAGCCACTTCGCTGTGCGGGATGTCGACGATTGGGCTCAAGGGTACGGCCTTGGGGTAACGCTTTTTATTGGATGGCAAGAGTTTGTGTACCAGGTGCTGTATTGGAGTGCGTCTCCAAAGCCTGTAGCGGCAATCGAAGCTGCCAAATTTATTCGGGCGCGGCTAATTCAAGTTGAGGCGGCGCCTGAAACTGTCGCGCAGTGGGATTCACTAATTTCATCTAAAGAATACTCAGATGCCTGAGCGCGATATTTAGACTTCACGGCAGCGAACGGCAAGTTCTCTGAGGAACGGTAGAAACAACGTCACCGAGGTGCCTGTAGGGACCGAAATTGGCGCGAGGTTTAAGTTGCAGTTGCGCTGGTTTACGGTAAGCCTCCTCGCGTGTTCATCCCAGCTTTCTGGCTAAATCCTGTGCCCTCAAATGCGTATACCGCCGCAACATCCGCAAATCCTTATGCCCGGTAATACTCGCCACCTCCATAATATTGAGTCCCTTCTCAAACAACCGAGTCGTCGCCTCATGGCGCAAGTCATGAAACGTGAGATTTTCAATACCGGCACGTCGCACCGCGCGAACGTAGGCCAGCTTGACGGCCTCGGCAGTTACGCCGGGAAAAACTTCACCGCGTACGCTGCGGGGGAGTGCATCTAATACGCTCGCAGCGGTCGTCGATAAAGGAACGGTTCGCGACTCGCCGTTTTTAGTATCTTGCAAATACGCGGTACGTCTTCGCAGATCAATATGGTTCCAGCGTAAGCTCAGCAATTCGCCGCGGCGCATCGCAGTTTCGATTGCGAGTTGCACTATGGGCAGTAGCCAAGGGTTGCGCGCTTTACGGCACGCTGAAATCAATTTCGATTCTTCGCCATCCTGCAAGCGACGGTCCCGCGGTCTCCCGTTGGCAGGCAGTTTGATGTCGCGAACGGGATTGTGGATCTGGATCCCCCATTCCCTGCGGGCCACTTCGAAGAGATGACCGAGAATGCTGAGGTCCCGTTTTACCGTGGCGGAGCTAATCACGCGCAAGCGCTCGTCCCGATAGTTCGCGATATCCATACCGCGGATCCCGGCAACGAAACGTCGCGCTAGTGGATGCCGCATGAACGCCCGAATCCGGTTGGCCTCAGGCGCCGCGCCTTTCTTAACCGGCGTGACTTCTTCCAGGTATCGTTTCAGCAATTCCCTCAGCGTTGTGGCTTCAGCCTCAGCGCGGGAGACAAAGACGCCTTTGTCCATTTCCACTTCGATCGCACGCGCCCACGTCTCGGCCGCCGCTCGCGTCTCAAAGGTTTTCGACTGCAAGGGTTGTCCGAGCTTCCGGACCTGCGCCTGCCACTGATAAGGACCGCGTTTTCTGAAGGACGCCATCGTCACACTCCAATCGTTCGCGAACGAGTGTGACAACGCTGTGACAAATACTCAGTTGGAAACCCTTTCAGGGGGTGTAGTGGTTTCTAAGTATTTGATTTAATTGGTGGGCGATACTGGGATCGAACCAGTGACCCCTGCCGTGTGAAGGCAGTGCTCTCCCGCTGAGCTAATCGCCCCGAATCGAGGAGGCCGGATTCTATGGTGAGGTCCAGCAACGGTCAAACCGGGGCCCCGCAGATGCCTTGATTCCGACTTGAGCCGGCACTTCAGAAAGCGCGCCCGGCAACGCCGTTTTTTCTGCCAAACGTCCTGTAGATCAGTACGTTATTAATAATTCGCGACGTTGGGCGCTGGCCACGCGCCAATTTTGAACCATTTCCCCGTAAGCAGAGACGTACCACGGGTAGGAACAGAAAAATGGCGCCTGCATCTCGCGGCGCTTATCAACGGAGGGGAATATGCCAACGACTTGGAAATCTGTGCTGTGGGTCACGCTGATGACCTGCGCGATGGGTAGCGAGGCCGCGGTGCATCGCTTCATTACGACGATGGACGTGGCGCAGGCGATTCCGACGACCGTACCCGTCGGTACCGTGCTGCCGGGATATGGTGACGGTTCGCTGTTCTACGACGATGCCGGCACGGCGAGCGTGGCCGATGACACCATCGATTTGTTTTTCACCTTCGCTGAGCTGACTGGAGCGCCGAGCGTTGCCCACATCCATAAAGGCGCGGTGGGTGTATCGGGTGGCGTCGCGCTTGGCTTGCCGGCGCCGTTTTTTGTACCCGGCGAACCGACCTTCGGCGGATACATCGCCAGTGGCGTTGCCGCACCCGGCGGCTTTCTTGCCGACCTGTTTGCCGAGCTGCTTTATGTCAATGTGCATACGGACGAATTCGTTGGCGGCGAGATCCGTGGCCAGTTGTTGTTTCACTCCACGGTTGTACCCCTGCCGCCGGCATTGTTAATGCTGGGCAGCGCGCTCGGGCTGATGTCATTGCGGCGTCGGCGTTCCTGATCTGAATTGGATATAGCCGCGCGCCGGGCTGTCCGGCGCGTCGGCGCAAAGGGTTTCGAACGCCGCCAGCCCGCGCTCGTTGAGCACACCGCGCAGCGCGGCGTTAACCGCCACCTCGATCGTTGCCGTGATGTCGCCGGCAGCGACCGGCATTTCTTCCAAATGTCCGCTGATGAGCAGATGCGAAAGTCCGTGGACCGCACCCCATAACGCCACGGCGATCACATCGGTTTTGGCTGCCACAAAATAGTCCCTGCTTTGTCCGGCACGAATGAGGTCGAGCATCAGGCCGGCGGCCGAGGCGCGCGCGGCCTGTACCGGCGCTGCGTCCAGTCGCGCCAGGTCGGTATTGAAGATCAGGCGGTAGGCGCCCGGTTCGCGGCATGCGAAAGCAACATACGCGTGGGCAATGCTGCGCAAAGCATCGAGCGGATCCTGCCGGTCGCCGTCGAGCGCCGCTTGCTGAGATCCATTCAAGGATTGCAGTCCGCGCACCGCGAGGTGCTCGAGCAGTGCCGACTTGTTGGCGAAGTGGGCGTAGACCGCGGCGTGCGCAACGCCGATGCGCAGTGCCAGCTCGCGTAACGTGAAATCCGGCGTACCGCGTCGGTTGATCAAGGTCAGCGCCGCGGTTTCGATGGCGCGCGGCAGGTCGCCGTGGTGGTAATTCTTTTTTGCTCGCTTCGCCACCATGCTCAGTCCGCATCCGCGGCAGATTGCATGGCCTGGGCGATGATCGTCGCGGCCGCCGGCGGCAGCGCCAGCGGACCGCCGCTGAGCGCGCCGGCGTCGTAGACGCCGTGTCCTTCGAGTAGGGTGCGCAGGACATTCGTTTCGGCCAGGGCTTCGGCGCTGACTTCAAACGGATCGCGGTCGACGATGACGAGATCGGCGGCGCTGCCGGGCGCGAGGCGCCCGAGTTCGGGCCACTGCATGACCGCGGCGCCATTGCGGGTATAGGCCTGCAGCGACTGCAGACGCGAAAGGGCCTGGCCCGATTCGAGATGGTGATGACCGCTGGCCGCGCCTTCGCGGGTTTCGTTCAGGGCCATCTGGCGCCACGGATTGTCCGGCCCCCAGTCACTGCCACAGGCGAAATTGATCCCGGCATCCATGAAGCGGCGCATGGCGATGAAATCAGCGGCTATCGTCGGCGCGAATTTTTCCTGCACGCGGTCGGCTTTGCCGTAAACGAAACTGGCGCTCGAGGTGACATGAAAACCGTACTTCGCATACGCCTTCACCTGGGCCGGGGAAGTGAAGTAGCAGTGTTGTAAAACCCATTCGCGTGTCGCGACATCGGCGACCGTGGTTATCTCGTCCAGGGTGGACAGAAATTCGTCGGCATCGCGGTAGCCGCCAAGGACCATGTTCAGACGCAGATCGTGCTCCAGGCAATAGGCGACCACCCGGCGTTCGACGTCCTGGGAAAGAAACTGTTTACCGCGCGTCGGTTCACCGAACGGACCAGGGTAGGGGTCATTCATGCGCAGATAACCCTGCGACAGCGGTCCGCCGCGCGACAGGGTGACGCCGTTGGTACGCACGCGGGGATCATCGAGATGTCGGCGGGCGTGGCCCTCGTGCAGCAGTGCCCAGACTTCGTCCTCGTGATAATGCATGGTGCTGAACGCATAGCTCGACAGCTCCAGGCTCATGACCACCCGTGCCGTGCACAGACCTTGGCCGGCGATGTGGCGATAGGCGTCGAGGTGCGGCGGCATCATGGCATGGGCTTCGTAAAGACCGGTGATGCCATAGGCATTCATTTCCTGAACCCCGGCGATCCCCGCGAGTACCCACAGCGCATCCGGCAAAGTTGGCAGGTTGCGTCCGATCGCATGCCAGAACGGATCGTCGCCGTAGTAGTTATTGACCTTGCCGCGCAGCACCCCCGTGGGCGCGCCCTTGCCATCCTGGTCAATCCAGATGTCGCACACCCGTTCAGGCAGTTGCGGGCTGATGCCTAAGCGTTCCAGCGCGAGGCTGTTGAACGCACACACGTTGGGGGTGCGTGGCGCCCAGGCCATGATCCAGACCGGGTGTTCGGGCGCCGCGCGGTCGAGTACGTGGCGATCCGGCATGCGTCGTTCAGCGAGCGCGGTGTAATCGCGGCGGATGAAGTAGTGCGCTTCGCCGATCGGGGTGCACACGATCCATTCGCCTTTCGGTGTCACCGCGGCGCGCGCCTGGATCGCGGCCACGATGTCATCGAAGCAGGTCGCGTCGAGGAGGTCGACGGCGCCCACTCGAAAGGCCATGAAATGCATGGCGTGCGGGTGGGCGTCGATCAACGATGGCATCACGAACGCGCCATCAAGGTTTACCCGCTCGGCATCCGCGCCGGCCAGGGTGCGCATGTCGTCGCGGCTGCCGAAGCCGAGGATCGCGCCGTCGCGCACGGCGATCGCGGCGTGGCGGTCGGCCTCGTGGTCGAGGCCGAGCACGGTACCGTTTTCGTACAAGGTGGTGGTCATGGCGTGGTCTCCTCGGCCTGCCCGGCAGGCGTCTGTCGATGCCGACCGATGTGTGGCGCTGCAAGAACCTAATCTGAACAACGTTCAGATAATCTCTCGAGGCCGGACCGGGGTCAAATATTGGCGCCACCTCGCGCCCATCACTCTCGACACACAGGTCAGGGCGCGATTACCTATAATGCCGCGCTTTCCTCGACCCTCGGTACGTTCAGCATGGCGCTCGTAACCCGCTTCCCGCCCAGCCCGACCGGCGACCTGCACATCGGCAGCGCCCGCACCGCGCTGTATAACTGGCTGTACGCGCGCGGCCACGGCGGTCGCTTCGTTTTCCGTCTCGAAGACACCGATCGCGAGCGCTCGACCGAGGCGGCCGTGCAGGTGATCCTGGAAGGCATGGCCTGGCTGGGCCTGGATTACGACGAAGGGCCTTACTACCAGACCCAGCGTTTTGACCGTTACCGCGAAGTTGTCGGGCAACTGGTCGCGGCGGACAAGGCCTACCCGTGTTATTGCTCGCGCGAACGTCTCGATGCACTGCGCGCCGAGCAGATGGCGGCCAAGCACAAGCCGCGCTACGACGGCCACTGTCGCGACAACCCCGACGCCGACAACGGCAGTCCGCCGGTAACCCGCTTCCGCACGCCGCAGGACGGCGCCGTAGTCATCGAGGACCGCGTGCGCGGCACGGTGACAATCGATAACCGCGAACTCGACGACCTGATCATCGCGCGTTCAGACGGCACCCCGACCTATCACCTGACCGTGGTCGTCGACGATATCGACATGGGTGTGACGCATGTGATCCGCGGCGACGATCACCTCAACAACACGCCCCGGCAGATCCATATCCTCGAAGCGCTCGGCGCCGAGCGCCCGGTGTACGCCCACATGCCGATGATCAACGGCGCCGACGGTAAACGCCTGTCGAAGCGTCACGGTGCGGTCAGCGTGCTCTATTACCGGGAGCAGGGCATTCTGCCGCAGGCGTTGCTGAACTACCTGGCGCGGCTCGGCTGGTCGCATGGCGATCAGGAGATTTTCAGTATCGATGAGCTGAAGACGCTGTTCGACATCGATGACATCAACAAGTCCGCGGCGGCTTTTGACCAGGAAAAGCTGTTGTGGCTGAACCAGCACTACATCCAGCACACCGCGCTTGAGGAACTCACCCGCCACGCGGCGCCATACTTCACCGCTGCGGGTATCGACGTCGACGACGAATCGAAGTTTGCCGCGGTGGTCGACGCGCAGCGTACGCGCGCCAAAACCCTGGTCGAGATGGCGGACAAGAGCCGCGCGTTTTATGGCGAATTCGCCGGCTTCGAGCCCGAGGCGGCGAAAAAGCACCTGCGCCCGGTCGCCGCCGAAGCGCTCGCCGCGGTGCGGACACGCCTCGCCGCGCTGGCTGTCTGGCAGGGGCAGGCGCTGCAGGATGTGGTCGAAGCGGTCGCCGCCGAACTCGATCTGAAACTCGGCAAAGTGGCGCAACCCGTACGCGTGGCGGTGACCGGCGACAGCGCCTCGCCGTCCATCGATGTGACCCTGGAACTGGTTGGCCGCGAGGCCTGCCTGGAGCGCCTTGACCTGGCCCTCGAATACATCGCCAAACGGGCCGACTCAGCTTGACAGTCCCGCACCCGCTGACGTAATCTGCGCGGCCTAGCACGAACACGATAACGAATTGAAATTGCGGCAAATTAGCCGCTTTCAGTCGCACCGGCATCAGGAATTCCACCCACGTGCCGATGACTAGCATCGGGGCCATAGCTCAGCTGGGAGAGCGCTACAATGGCATTGTAGAGGTCGACGGTTCGATCCCGTCTGGCTCCACCAAACCCGTCCCCTTCGTCTAGAGGCCTAGGACACTGCCCTTTCACGGCGGCAACAGGGGTTCGAATCCCCTAGGGGACGCCAAAACAAAAACACCGGCCATGTGCCGGTGTTTTTGTTTTGACACCCCCTAGGGCCTTGGTTCGAACCCCCCGGTTCGACAATCTTCCGCAGGAAGATTGGACGCGCGCAGCGCGCCCCGCAGGGGTGAGTGCGCGCACCAAGCGCGCACGAATCCATCCCCTACATCAGCGCTCGACACCGGCCATGTGCCGGCCATGCGCCGGTGTTTTTGTTTTGACACCCCCTAGGGCCTTGGTTCGGACCCCTCGGTTCGACAATCTTCCGCAGGAAGATTGGACGCGCGCAGCGCGCCCCGCAGGGGTGAGTGCGCGCAAAAAGCGCGCACGAATCACAAATCGCGCTGAAGCGATTTGGACGCCAAGCGAAGCGCGGGCGCCCCAGCGGGGTGAGTGCGCGCACCAAGCGCGCACGAATCACAAATCGCGCTGAAGCGATTTGGACGCCAAGCGAAGCGCGGGCGCCCCAGCGGGGTGAGTGCGCGCACCAAGCGCGCACGAATCAATCCCCAACATCAGCGCCCGACACGGCATCGCAGCGCCGGCCATTCAAATTCTCAACGCGGCCGGTTCTTAGGGTGAACCCTAAGAAAAAAATTCTCAGTTAAGCGCGCGCTCCCGAGCGCCTCCGCCCCGCCACCCCAACAAGCCCCATCACCCCCGCCCCGAACAGCCACACCGCACCCGGCAGCGGTATAACCTGCGCCGACACCAGCTGCACGCTGTAATTATGCGCGTCATAGAACGGGTCAAAGCGGGTCAGGAACACGAACCCGAACGGTTGTATGGCGTTGGTAACCGCGTAACCCAGGTTGGCCGAGACATCGAACACGGCGCGGAAATCGCCAGGTTCCGTCAGTCCCACCATCTGATGCTCGCCGTTGACGGCGCCACCGAAAGTGATCCGGCGCGGGTCGCCCGGTCCACCGAGTTGCGCGATGCGGACCAGCGTATTGCCGGTGTTGAAGTCGATCAGCAGGCCGTCGGAACGCGTGATATCAAAATCGATCACGCTGTCGAGGGCGAGTCCGGTTTGCGGGACCGGAAACGTATCGTCAAACGTAAACGAAAACCGGCCATTCACGCTGGTCGAGGTCGAGCCCGACGGCGGGTTCGAGTTGGAATCTTCGAAGGCGCTGGCCTGAACGTCGTAAGTCAGCTTGACCATCGCCGCCTGGCTGCCGAACGCCGCCAGGAACAGTACAGTGAAAAGTGTCAATCCAAGGATCGGTCGCAATCGGGTCACCGTCGCTCTCCTTTAACCGGTAACTGCACCGTTTCCATCAGACCATGCGCGGCGCGTGTCGCTATGCAGCAATTTCGTGATCCAGTGCACTGTTCAGGCTATTGCCGCCGACCCGCGTCGACCTTGCCGATGACGCAGCTTCAACTACACTTTAAGTACAGGCGGCGCGGGATGCGTCTCCGCGCCTGCTGGCCAATGTGCATCGGGCACGATCCCGACTGGCCACTTGCGCAGCGCCCCCGCCTCGCCCCCACCCTGACCTTCACGGTGTTGACCTCGACCGCGGCGCTCACGCCGGTTCGGTGTCACTGTTGCACCGATACTCGCCGGCCAAACCAGGCGCGAACGTGCGCTGCTTGCGTTTAGAATCAGGCAACACTGCCCCAGGTTCGACGTATGAAATTCGGTATCTCGGTGATCGTCCGCGGCGATGACGCCACACCCGAAACTTTTTCACGCATGGGCGAGGCGGCCGAGGCGCAGGGCTGGGACTGCCTGTGGGCCAGCGACCACCTGGTCATGCCGGCGATGAAAACCTCACGTTACCCGGGCCGCGCCGACGGTCAGCTGCCGCCGGCCTGGCGGCGGACCTATTACCAGCCGTTCAGCGTCCTCAACTACCTCGCCGCCCAGACCCACAGCGTGCGTCTCGGTCTGAGTGTCCTGATCCTGCCGATGCGAAATCCCGTCGAGGTTGCGGCGCAGATCGCGGAAATGGATCGGCTGAGCGCCGGGCGGGTCAACCTCGGCATCGGCGTTGGCTGGTATCGCGAGGAGTTCGAGGCGCTGGGTTACGAGTTTGCCAACCGCGGCCGGCGCACCGATGACGGGCTCGAAATTATGCGCAGTCTGTGGCGCCAGGAACGCACCACGGTGGCCGGCCCGTATTACCATTTCGAAGACGCCGAGCAGGGGCCGAAACCGGTGCAGCGACCCGGACCGCCGGTCTATGTCGGCGGCAATTCGCCAGCGGCCCAGGCGCGCCTGGTGCGCCACGGCGACGTCTGGCATCCGTTCAAAATCAGCAGCGCGGATCTGAGCGCGGCCCGCCCGCGGCTCGAACAGGCACTCACGGCGGCTGGCCGCGATGCGGTCGATTTTCCCATCGCACCGAAAATTCCGCTGACTTTTCAGAACGGCCCGGCCGCGGCCGGGCAGGCTGAGAGCGAAGGCCGGCCGAGCGATATCGTTGACGCGCTGAAGCGTTATCGCGATGCCGGCGCGACCGAATTCTGTTTCGATATCATGACCGAAACCCAGGCGGTAGCGCTCGACACCATGGCGCGCTTCAGCGAGGAAGTTCGCCCCAGGCTTTGACCGCGACGGCCACGCGCGCGCCGTAGTCAGGGCCCGGCATCAGGTTCAACGTGGATCAGCACATCGAGGATCTCGGGTAAGGCATCGCGGATCGCACGTTTCGCGCGGTGCGCAATGCTGTGTCCTTCGCGAACCGAGAGTTCGCCGCGCACACGCAGGTGCAGATCGACGTGGTAGTCGAGTCCGGATTTGCGCACGTAACATTTCTCGGTATCGACCACGCCTTCGGTGGCCGCGCAGACGGCCCTGATCTGCTCGATCAACTCGCTATGCAGTTGTTCGTCCATGATTTCGCCGAGCGCCGGGCGGAAAATCAGGTAGGCGTTGTACATGATGAAACCCGACGCAACCAGTGCCGCCCAGTCGTCGGCAGTTTCGTAGCCGGGCCCCATGACGATCGCGATACTGATCCCGATAAACGCGATCAGCGAGGTGATGGCGTCGCTGCGGTGGTGCCAGGCGTCGGCCTTGAGCGAGGTGCTGCCGGTGGCGTCGCCGCGCCGGGCTACGAAGCGGTAGGCGAATTCTTTGATTGCCACAACCGCCAGCAACACCACCAGCGTGTAGCCGGCCGGCATTTCCTGTGGCGTATGCAGATGGCGAATGCTTTCGTAGGCGATGATCGTGGCCGAGACCATCAGGAATCCGACCACCACGAAGGTGATTAAAGGCTCGACTTTGCCATGGCCGTAGGGATGGTTTTCATCGGCCGGCTTGGTCGAATACTTCAAGCCGAGCAGGACCAGGGCGGAGGCGAAGACATCGGTCATCGACTCGATGGCGTCGGCGATCAGGGCAAACGAATTGCCGAGGATCCCGGTCGCACCCTTGATGATCACCAGGGCGAGATTGCCGACGATACTGAACCAGGCTGTATTGATGGCCAGTTTGCTGGTCGTAGTCATGCGTTGGGTTCCGGAATTGCGCCGTCGCACATCGGTGTCGGGCGCGAGTCTTGCATTTGCGCTTGACAGGTTAAACTGTCGAGCGTCCTGTTGCGATCGACCGAGCCCGCCATGTCAGCGAATGATCCGTGTATTTTCTGCCACCTCGATCGGCCGCTGCTGCTGGACAACGATCGCGCCGTGGCATTTTATGACGCTTACCCGGTGTCGCCGGGGCACGCCCTGGTGGTGCCAAGGCGCCACGTGCGCACGCTGTTCGATACCAATGACGAAGACTATCTTGCCTGTTTCGCGCTCGTGCGCAGGCTGGTCGAATGGCTGAGGGCCGAACATCAACCGCAGGGTTTCAACATCGGCGTGAACTGTGAACCGGCCGGTGGTCAGTCCGTGTGGCATGCGCATATCCACGTCATTCCGCGCTATAGCGGCGATGTTCCCGAGCCGCTGGGCGGGGTACGCAACGTCATTCCACGCTCGCCGCAGCCGCCTTCAGGATCCTGATTTTTTCGGGTTTGCGCGCCCCGGCACGGGTCGCGCCGGTCCGCAACTGTTCGAAATCACCCAATTTCTCGTTTTTATTCAAAAAAACTGTCGATTTCGCTGCAAAAGCGTTTCGTTCAAGCGCCAGTGCCTTTAAGATGCGCGCTCGCCCTGCCCGACCGGGCAGGCACGGGATCGACACCCTGGTGGTCCCGGGCACTTACCTGAGCAATGACGCCAGGCTCCGCGCACAACTGGGGCCTGTCCATGTATTGCCGAGTTCACGCATTTAGAGAGCTGACATGACTGACCTGACACGGTATCGCAACATCGGAATTTTCGCGCACGTCGACGCCGGTAAAACGACGACGACCGAGCGTATCCTCAAACTCACCGGCAAGATCCACAAGATCGGTGAAGTACACGACGGTGCGGCGACGACCGACTTTATGGAGCAGGAGCAGGAGCGCGGTATCACCATCCAGTCCGCCGCCACGACCTGCTTCTGGAACGAACACCGCCTGAATATCATCGACACCCCCGGACACGTCGATTTCACCATCGAGGTGTATCGCTCGTTGAAGGTTCTCGACGGCGGCGTCGGCGTGTTCTGCGGTTCCGGCGGCGTTGAACCGCAGTCGGAAACGAACTGGCGTTACGCCAACGACGCCGAAGTGTCGCGCATCATTTATGTCAACAAGCTCGACCGTACCGGCGCCGACTTTTTTCGTGTCGTGAGCCAGGTTGAAAAGGTGCTCGGCGCGCACCCGCTGGTGATGGTCCTGCCGATCGGCATCGAAGAAAAATTCAGCGGTGTCGTCGACCTGCTCACGCGCAAGGCGTGGGTATGGGATGACTCCGGTGATCCGATGAACTACCACATCGAGGACGTGCCGGCCGACATGGTCGAGCAGGTCGAAAAATTCCGGGAAAAATTGATCGAGACCGCGGTCGAGCAGGATGACGCGGTGATGGAGAAGTATCTCGACGGTGAAGAACCCGACGTCGAAACGCTCAAGCGCTGCATCCACAAAGGTACGGTCAATCTGAGCTTTTTCCCGACCTACTGCGGCTCCTCGTTCAAGAACAAGGGCGTGCAGCTGGTGCTCGACGCCGTGGTCGACTACCTGCCAAACCCGACCGAAGTCCAACCGCAGCCCGAAGTCGATGCCGAAGGCAACGAAACCGGCGAATTCGCGATTGTCGACGCCAAGGCGCCTTTGCGCGCACTGGCGTTCAAAATCATGGACGACCGCTACGGCGCGCTGACCTTCATTCGGATTTATTCGGGGCGGATCGAAAAAGGCACCACGGTGCTCAACAGTTTCACCGGCAAAACCGAACGCATCGGCCGTATCGTGGAGATGCACGCCGATTCGCGTAACGATGTCGAGTCGGCGCAGGCCGGAGACATCGTCGCCGTGCTCGGTATGAAAAATGTGCAGACCGGCCACACGCTCTGCGACCCGAAGAAACCGGCGACCCTCGAGCCGATGGTGTTTCCCGATCCGGTTATTTCCGTGGCGATTGCCCCGATCGACAAGGCCGGCTCGGAAAAGCTCGGCGTGGCGCTCGGCAAGATGATCCAGGAAGACCCGTCGTTCCGCGTCGAAACCGACCAGGAAAGCGGCGAGACCATCATCAAGGGCATGGGTGAGCTGCACCTCGATATCAAGGTCGACATCCTCAAGCGCACCCACGGCTGCGAAGTCGAGGTCGGCAAGCCGCAGGTAGCCTATCGCGAAACGATTACCCAGCGCGTCGAAGACATCTACGTGCACAAGAAGCAGACCGGCGGTTCCGGCCAGTTCGCCAAAATCGACTACACCGTCGAACCCGGCGAACCCGGCACCGGCTTCGAATTCGAATCCAAGGTCACCGGCGGCAACGTGCCGCGTGAATTCTGGCCGGCGGTGCAGAAAGGCTTTGAAAACAGCATCCACGAAGGCGTGCTCGCCGGCTACCCGATGCAGGACATCAAGGTCACGCTCATCGACGGCGCTTTTCATGCCGTCGATTCCTCCGCGGTGGCGTTTGAGATCGCGGCCCGTGCGGCCTATCGCCAGACCTTACCCAAGGCCGGTCCGCAGCTGCTTGAACCGATCATGAAAATCGACGTGTTCACGCCCGAGGATCACGTCGGCGACGTGATTGGCGATCTCAATCGTCGGCGCGGCATGATCAAGGCTCAGGAAGCCGGCGTGCTCGGTGTGCGTGTCAAGGCCGACGCGCCGCTCGGCGAGATGTTCGGTTATATCGGCGATCTGCGCACCATGACCTCCGGTCGTGGTCAGTTCTCGATGGAGTTCTCGCACTACTCGCCGTGCCCGCGCAATATCGCCGACGAAGTGATCAAGGAAGCCAAGGAGCGGCGCGCCAGGAAATAACCGGCTGCAGGCGACGGCGACGGTTGCAGCCGTCGCCGTTCGCTGCCCCGCGCTATCCGAGGGCGCGGCTGACCACCTCGAACGTGTCCTTCGACAGGCCGGCGGTGGCGCGGATCGATTCCAGCGCACGCGCCGCATGGGCCTGGTGCTCGTCATCGAATTTTTTCCAGCGATCGAATGCCCGCGCCATGCGTGCGGCCACCTGGGCGTTGATGCTATCGAGCGCGATGACCTGCGCGGCGGTAAACGCGTAGCCGCCACCGTCGGCGGCGTGGAAGCGCGCGTGGTTGCCATGCGCGAAAGCGCCGATCACCGAACGTACGCGGTTGGGATTCCTGAGGTCAAAATCCGGGTGCTGCAACAACCCGCGTACGGCCTCGAGTGTGTCCGGCAGGCGCGAACTGGCCTGCACCGCGAACCATTTGTCCAGCACCAGGGGTTCATGGCGCCAGCGGTCGTAGAACCACGCCAGCGCGGTCAGGCGTTCCTCGCAATCGCAATTGGCCAGCGCGCCCAGCGCCGCCATGGCATCGGTCAGGTTATCGGCGCCGGTCAGCTGGTCGAGACAGCGGCGTCGGATCTCCGGCGTCTCGAGTTCCATCAGGTAGCCGAGCGCGGTATTGCGTAGGGCGCGGCGCCCGGCCGACTCCGGGTCCGGGCTGTAGGGTTCGTCGTTAGCGAAGTTCAGGTAGATAGCGGCGAAGCCCTCCTCGAACTCGCCGGCCAGACGCCGGCGCAGGGCGGTACGGGCGGTCAGGATCACTTCCGGGTCGACCACCGCCATCTGCTCGGCAATGTAACCGGCCGCCGGCAGACTGAGCGCCTCGGCGGCGAACGCCGGGTCGTGTTCGGCATCCTCCAGGATGCGACCACAGACTTCGATCAGGGCGTGACCGAAGCCCGGCTTGCGCCCCGCGCCGATTACCGCGATCGCTTTCAACAGCACGTCGACGGCGAGTCGCTGGCCGGCCTCCCAGCGGTTGAACGGATCCGGGTCGTGGGCGGCGAGGTGGGCGAGGGCGTCGTCGCCGTAATTGAACTCGAGTTCGACCGGCGCCGAAAAACCGCGCAGCAGCGACGGCACGGGGTTTTCCGCAACGTCGGTAAACGTGAAGCTCTGCTCGGCGTCGGTCAGCGACAGCACTCGGGTGCCGGCCACCGACGTGCTTTCACCGTCAAGCTTGAGCGGCACTTCGTTGCCGTCGCGGTCGAGCAGGCCGAGCGCGATGGGAATGTGAAACGGTTGTTTGTCCGCCTGGTCCGGGGTCGCCGGACAGCGCTGGCTCAGGCGTAGCGTATAGCGCCGGCCGGCGGCGTCGTAGTCACCGCTGGCCGTGACCCGCGGGGTACCCGCCTGGCTGTACCAGCGCCGGAACTGCTCGAGATCAATCCCCGAGGCGTCCTGCATGGCCTGGACGAATTCCTCGGTACGCACCGCCTGGCCGTCGTGACGCTGGAAATACAGGTCCATGCCGGCGCGAAAGTTGTCCGCGCCGAGCAGGGTGTGGATCATGCGCACGACCTCGGCGCCCTTGTTGTACACGGTCGCGGTATAAAAATTACTGATCTCGATGTAGGACTCGGGGCGGACCGGGTGCGCCATCGGCCCGGCGTCCTCGGGAAACTGTGCGGCGCGTAGCTGGCGCACTTCCTGGATGCGCTGCACCGCGTGCGAGTAACGGTCGCCGCCATACTGCTGATCGCGGAACACGGTCAGGCCTTCCTTGAGGCTGAGCTGGAACCAGTCGCGGCAGGTCACGCGGTTACCGGTCCAGTTGTGGAAGTACTCATGCGCGACGACGCGGTCGAGCATCATGAAGTCGGTATCGGTGGCGGTATCCGCGCGCGCCAGCACGTACTTGGTGTTGAAGATATTCAGGCCCTTGTTTTCCATCGCGCCCATATTGAAGTCGCCGACCGCAACGATCATGTACTGGTCGAGATCGAGTTCGAGACCGAACACCTCTTCGTCCCAGCGCATCGCGGACTTCAGCGCCTGCATGGCGAAATCGCACTGGTCGAGTTTGCCCGGTTCGACAAACACCATCAGCTTGACCGTGCGGCCGGAGGTCGTGACAAAATCATCCTCGAGTTTGTCGAGACGCGCGGCGACCATGGCGAACAGGTAGGACGGTTTCGGAAACGGATCGACCCAACGCGCCCAGTGGCGTCCGCCGTCCGATTCACCCTGCGCTTCGAGGTTGCCATTGGACAGCAGCAGCGGGAAGCGCGCGGGGTCGGCGGTGATGGTGGTGGTATAGCGCGCCATGACGTCGGGGCGGTCGAGAAAAAACGTAATGCGGCGGAAACCTTCTGCTTCGCACTGGGTGAAATAGCCGTCCTTCGAGGCGTACAGGCCTTCGAGCTGGGTATTCGATTCGGGCTTGATCCGGACCACGCTTTCGAACACGAACGATGCCGGTACCGTGGTGATGGTCAGATGTTCGTCATCGTGCTGGTACTCACCCGCGGTCAGTTCGCGGCCATCGATCGCGATACGCACCAGCTCGAGTTCGTTGCCGTCAAGGACCAGCGGCGCATTTGTATCCACGCCCGCGGGATTGCGCCGGCAGGTGAGGCGGGCGCGCACCTCGGTATGCGCCGCGCCGAGATCGATGTCGAGCTCAACGTGTTCAATCAGAAACGGTGGCGGGGTGTAATCTTTCAGGCGAGTGGCCTGCGGACTTGGATCAAGCATATTGGTTCCCGGTTTGGCGGTCACGATGGCGGCGACAGCGCGGCTTGCGCTGGCCTGTCGTGGCGCTAATTCTACGCAATCGAGGCGCCTGCGTTTGACATTCCCCCGCAGCGGCGGCGGCGCTGGTCGTGGCGGCGCGTTTGCCGGTATGCTGCGGCGTTTGAACCCCCACGCGGCGGAGCAGGCAATATGATCGATCTCCATTACTGGCCGACCCCGAACGGCAAAAAAGTCACCATAGCGCTGGAAGAATGCGCACTGCCATACCGGGTGGTGCCGTGCAATATCGGCAAAGGTGACCAGTTCAGCGACCAGTTCCTCGCCATGTGTCCGAACAACCGCATGCCGGCCATGATCGACCACGAACCGACCGGTGGCGGGGCGCCGATCGCGCTGTTCGAATCGGGCGCGATGATGATGTACATCGCCGAGAAGGCTGGGCGTTTCTGGCCGCAGGATGTGCGCGGCAAGTACGCGGTCACGCAATGGGTGATCTGGCAGATGGCCAACCAGGGCCCGAAGAGTGGCGAGTGCGGACATTTTCGCCGCCTCGGTGACAGCCAGGGCGATCAGAGTTATGCCATCACGCGCTTCACCGACGAGGTCAACCGTTGCTACGGGGTGCTCAACCAGCGCCTGTACGACAGCCCTTACCTCGCCGGTGACAGCTATACGATCGCCGATATGATCGTTTATCCGTGGTGCGCCCTGGCCGAAAGCCACGAGCAGGATCTGAACGACTTCAAATACGTCAAACGCTGGTGGGATGAACTGTCGGCGCGTCCGGCCGTGCAGCGCGGCATGGCGGTAGGCAGCGATATGAGCATGAACCTCGACACCATGAGCGAAGCAGAGAAAGCCGCCCTGCGCAAAGTGCTCTACAACCAGCGCGCCCGGCCGGTGGTGGAGCGATGAGGCGCATCGGCATTTCGATCCGGCCGTCAGGCAAAGTCGCGCGGAAGGGCGCCGATTGCCTGTGAGTATCGAAAAAAACAGTGTCGTCAGTTTCCACTACCGCCTGCGTGGCGACGATGGCGAGCAGATCGAGGCATCGTTCGGCGGCGAACCCATGCTCTACATGCACGGTACGAACGGCATCATCCCGGGCCTGGAGCGGGCCATGGCCGGGCGCGTCGCCGGTGACAGCTTCACCGCCGTCATTGCGCCGGGCGACGCTTATGGCGAACGTCGCGAGGATGCCGTGCAGCGGCTGCAGATGAAAACCGTGCTGACCAAAGGCAAACTCAGGCCCGGTATGACCATCGCGGTCAATACCGAGCACGGGCCGCGCCAGGTCAAGGTCATCAAGGCCGGGAAATTCGTCGTCGATGTCGATACCAATCATCCCCTCGCCGGCGCGACCCTCAGTTTCGACATCGAAATCGTGGACGTCCGCGAGGCGAGCGCGGAAGAACGCGCCCACGGCCATGCCCACGGACCCGGTGGCCATCATCATTGAAGGCGCCGTGCCCATACGGCGGCAAAGGGAGTCGGCGATGACACGACTGATCCGGGGCGCTGTCGGCGTCCTGCTGGTGTTTGGGCTCGCCACAGGCAGCACCGTCCACGCCGATGACGCGCGCCTGCGCGGCGCCCAGGACGACCACGATAACTGGCTGACCTACGGTCACGGTTACGCCAACCAGCGTTACAGCGCGCTCGCTCAGATCACGCGCGAAAACGTTTCCCGCCTGCGGCCGGCCTGGATTGCCCAGACCGGCATCGTCGGCACGTTCCCGACCAACCCGCTGGTGGTCGACGGCGTGATGTACCTGACCACCCCCTACAACCACGTGCTGGCCCTGGACGCGGCGAGCGGCGCGCTGCGCTGGCGTTACGACCACCAGCCGAGCGAGGACAAGCTGTGTTGCGGCGCGCATAACCGCGGCCTGGCGTGGGGCCATGGGCGCCTGTACATGGTCACCGCGGACGCGCGCTTTATTGCGCTCGAGGCCGCCAGCGGCGCGCTGGTGTGGGACATTCCGATGGTCGACCCGGCCAGTGGCGACGATGCCGCGCTGGATGCGATCCGAACCTATAATGCCGATACCGCCGCCGACTTTGCCGCTTACACGCGATTCGCCGGCAACATGGCGCCGGTCGTGTTTGCCGGCAAGGTTTTCATCGGCGTCAGCGGTACCGGCTACAGTGCGGTGCTCGGCGACGCCGAGTCGGACTCCGCCTCGGTCCTCGGCCGGCCCGGGGTGCGCCCGGGGCTGCGCGCATTCCTGTCCGCCTACGATGCTAACAGCGGCGAGCTGCTGTGGCGCTGGTACTCGACCGCGGCGCAGGGCTGGGAAGGCGACTTCAGTGCCACCACCTCGTTTGGCGATCCGTTGCAACGTGACCTTGCCGCCGAACGCGCCAACGCGCCCGCTTACCGCGAGGCGTGGCGGGGCGGGGGCGGTTCGATTTATTCCTCGCCTTCGATCGATCCCGAACTCGGCCTGATCTATTTCGGTACCGGTAACGCCTCGCCGGGCTATGCCGACTACCAGCGGCCGGGCGACAACCTGTATACCTCCTCACTGATCGCGCTCGAGGTCGAGAGCGGCAAACTGCGCTGGCATCATCAGCTCGTGCCGCACGATATCTGGGGTTATGACGTTGCTGCGCCACCGCTGCTGCTGGATAGCGTCGATGCCAACGGCGTTGCCGTCAAAGCGGTGGCCGCGGCGTCAAAATCCGGCTGGCTGTACGTTTTTGATCGCACCACCGGCAAGCCACTGCGCCGCTCGGCGCCGTTCGTGCCGCAGAACAAAAACATGTTTCACCGCCCGACCGTCGACGGCATTCTCATCGCACCGGGCGCCGGCGGCGGCGCCAACTGGCCACCCGCCGCGTACAGCCCGCAGAGCGGCTGGGTGTATGTCCCGGCCTCGCATCAACCGACCCGCTACCACCTCGAAACCGACGCCGCCGGGCAGCCCGTCAATGTGCTCAGTTTTCTGAACGACGTCGAGCGCTGGGGCACACTGAGTGCGATTGACCCCGACGACGGCGCCATCAAATGGCAGGCTCGCACCGAGCTGCCGCTGGTTTCGGGCGCACTGGCGACAGCCGGCGGCCTGCTGTTCCACGGCCAGTCCAATGGCGACTTCGTTGCACGCGATGTCGACACGGGTCAGTCCCTGTGGCGTTTCGCTACCGGCGCCGGGGTCAACGCGCCGCCGGTAACCTACCGCGTTGCCGGACGCCAGTACGTGGTTGTCGCCGCCGGTGGCCACGCGCTGTTCAATTTCCCGCTCGGCGATGCCGTGATCGCATTTACCCTGCCCGAATAAACGCTGTTTCAAACAAGGAAAAGCCTGTGAGCGAACTGATCCTGCATCACTACGACCTGTCGCCGTTTTCGGAAAAAGTCCGCCGCGTGCTGGCCTACAAAAAGGTGCCGTGGCGCGCCGTCGAGCAGCCGGTGATGGCGCCGAAACCCGAGCTGACGCCGCTTACCGGCGGTTATCGCCGCATTCCGGTGCTGCAGATCGGCGCGGATATCTACTGCGATACGGCGCTGATCGTGCGCCGCATCGAAGCGCTGCACCCCGAGCCCACCGTCCTGCCCGCCACCGAGGCCGGGCTCATCGCGATGATCGAAGACTGGGCCGACCACCGCGTGTTCATGCAGGTTGTGCCGCCAACCATCGTTGCGCTGGTCGACGCGCTGCCGCCGGGATTTATCGAAGACCGCAAAGCAATGACACCGGGGTTCTCGCTCGAGGCGCTGACCCAGGCCGCGCCGCAGTCACTGGCGCAGGCCTGTCATGTGCTCGATTACCTCGACCAGCAGCTCGGTAGCGGCGAATACCTGTTGGGCAGCGCTTTTACCCTCGCCGACGCGGCGTGTTTCCACACGGTGCGCTTCATGATGAACAACCCGGCGCTGGTGCCGCTGATCGAGGCGCGCGCCAGGCTCGCCGCCTGGGTCAGGCGTATCGAGGGCTTCGGCACCGGCAAAGTGACACCGATGAGTGGGGCCGATGCCCTGGCCGCGGCCAAGGCGGCGACGCCGGCCGATACTGCCGGCGGCTGTGACGCCGAGGCCGGTTTCAGCGCCGGCCAGCTTGTCACCATCATCGCCGACGACTATGGCCAGGAAACGACCATCGGCAAGGTCGCGCGCATCAGTGCCAATGAAATCACCGTGATCCGCGACGACCCGGCGCTCGGCGAAGTCGCGGTACATTACCCGCGCGCCGGCTACCGCATCAACGCTGGCGGATGAGCCTCGCAGCGATGTGGCGGTCGCGCTACCAACCCTGGTAGTCGCCGTCGCGTTTGGCGCGGAACGCGCGCATCGCTTCGGCGTGGTCGTGGCCCTGTTTGGCGATCGCGATATGCGAGGAAACCAGGTCCAGGCAGGTTTCCAGGTCATTGTCGAGACCGTGGCCGACGGCGCGCTTGATCAGGCGCACCGACAGCGGTGGGTTGCGCGCAATGCGCGCGGCGAGGGCGCGGGTGCGTTCGAGCAGTTCGTCATCCGGCCATACGTGGTTGACCAGGCCGATCCGCAGCGCTTCATCGGCATCGATGAATTCGCCGCCGAGCAGCATTTCCATGGCCATGCTGCGACCCACCAGTCGCGGCAGGAACCAGGCGCCGCCGCCGCCCGGCAGCAGACCGATGCGCACGTAGGTTTCGGCAAAGCTGGCGCTGCTGGCCGCGACGCGCATATCGCACGCCAGCGCGAGGTCCATGCCGCCGCCGGCGGCGACGCCATTGACCGCCGCGATGATCGGTTTGTCGAAGCGCTGGAGCCGTTTCGGAAACGCCTGGATGACTTCGTGGATGTAGGTTTTGGTGACATGCGCGCGGTTGTCGGCGTCTTCGCCCATGCTGCTGACGTCGCCGCCGGAGCAGAAGCCGCGCCCGCTGCCGGTCAGGATCACAACCGCAACATCCTCGCGCGCGGCGCATTCGTCAATCCGCGCGAGGAGTTCGGCCAGCATGGCATCGCTGAACGCATTGAGCCGTGCCGGCTGGTTCAGGGTCAGCGTGGCGATGCGCTCGCTGACGTCGAAAAGTACGGATTCGGACATGCGACAGGCTCCCGATAAGAAGTGCCTTAGTTTAACGAGTCCCGCGCGCCCGCGCCGTGTCGATACCTCACGCATCAGTTAGAATCAGCGCCATGTCTAAAACCACATTCAACCGTGCCCTGGCCGCGTTCATCGACGCCTCGCCGACCCCGTTTCACGCCAGCGCCAATATGCGCGATCGCCTCACGGCGGCTGGCTATCAACTACTCGACGAGGCTCGGCCGTGGCAGATCAAGGCCGGCGGCAAGTACGTCGTCACGCGCAACGATTCGTCGCTGATCGCGTTCCGTCTCGGTCGTCGCTCGGTGGCCGAAGACGGGCTGCGCATGGTCGGTGCGCACACCGACAGTCCGTGTCTGAAACTGAAGCCGAACGCGGTCATCGAACAGGCCGGCTACGTCAGCTTCGGCGTCGAAGTCTACGGCGGGGTGTTGCTGAATCCCTGGTTCGACCGCGACCTGTCGCTCGCCGGGCGGGTCACCCTGAAACACAAATCGGGACGCCTGCGCAGTTGCCTGGTCGATTTCGAAGAAGCGGTCGCCATCATTCCCAGTCTCGCCATCCATCTCGATCGCGAGGCCAATACCAGTCGCAGCATCAATCGCCAGACCATGCTGCCTCCGGTGCTGGCGCTGTCGGGCACCAAGGCCTTCGATTTCGCCGCCATGCTGACCCAGCGCCTGCGCAAAACCGGGGTACTCGCCGCGGGTGAGCAACTGCTGGAATTCGAACTGTCGTTTTATCCCACCGAACGCGTCGGCAGCGTCGGTCTCAAACAGGAGTTCATCGCCGGCGCGCGTCTCGATAATCTGCTCAGCTGTTTCACCGGTCTTGAAGCCCTGCTCGGTGCGGCGGCCGGTCACGGCCAGCTGCTGGTGTGTAACGATCACGAAGAAGTCGGCAGCGGCTCCAATGCCGGCGCGCGCGGTAATTTCCTGCGCAGCGTGCTGGAGCGGATCGCCGGCGGCGACGAAAACTACGCCCGCATGATCGCCAACTCGCTGCTCATTTCGACCGACAATGCCCACGGGATCCATCCCAACTTCATCGATATCCACGATCCGCGCCATGGTCCGATCCTGAACGCCGGCCCGGCGCTGAAGGTCAACTCCAACCAGTCCTACGCCACCAACAGCGAATCGGCGGCACTGTTTCGTCACGCCGCCTCGATCGCCGGGGTCAAGGTCCAGTCGTTCGTGGTGCGCACGGATATGGGTTGTGGCTCGACCATCGGGCCACTGACCGCAGCCGCGCTGGGTGTGCGCACCGTCGATGTCGGTGTGCCGACGTTTGCCATGCACTCGATCCGCGAACTGGCCGGCAGCGATGACGCCGAGGCCCTGTTCCGGACTCTGAAGGCGTTTTACGCGTTGGCGGAACTGAGCGTCGGGAGCGGCGCCTGACGCCGCGGCGCGCGCTCAGGCGCTGGTCTGGTCCGCCCAGCCGCTGAGATGGGCGGCATAAAACTGCGAATCGACGGTCAGTGATTTGAACAGCCAGCCGGTGTCGACGCAGACGTAGGACTCGTCGTAGGCGGACAGCAGCCAGCGCGATTCGGCCGTACCGGCGTCGTCGAGCACGGTGCAGGGCATGATCAACCGCCATTTACCGGTCGCGCTGTGCGCGTCGGCGGCGACCTCGATGATCGGATTCATGACCAGGTGCGCGGCAAACACGATACTGCCGGAGGCGCCGCGAAAAAATTTTCGGATCGCGTCGCGTCCGGCGTGGCGTCCGAATTCCGGTCCGCCATCCCACACGCCGTCATCGACAAACAGCGCGGCGAGGCCGTCAGGGTCGTAGTTCGCGTCGCACAGAGAGCAGTAGCGGGCTTTTAGTTGCTTGATGTCCTCGATCGCGCTGAGACGGGCAACTTGTTGTTCGAGTGCTGGCGTGGTCATGGGAGGTCCTCGCAGTTGCACCGCTGACGGCATCGGCGCCGCGCGGCATGATTTTCAGGATGCGGGTCAGTTCGCCGCGCCGGGGCGGCGCGCAAACATCACCGTGTCGAGATAACTCAGGACCAGGACATCGTCCTGGTTGGTCAGCCGGAACGCGAACTTGACGATACCGCGGTCGGGTTTGCTGCGCGAGGCGCGCGTTTCCAGGCATTCGATATCGAGGCGGATATCGTCACCCGGATAGACCGGATGCGGAAAACGCAGTTCGTCGAAACCGAGCGCGCCGAGCACGGCATCGGTCCAGTCGGCCTGATTCAACATGGCCTGCTTGATACACAGGGTGTACTGGCCGGAAGCGCTCAGGCCCTTCATGCCACGGGCGCGCGCGGCGTCATCGTCCATGTGGATCGGCAAGGGGTCCCAGCGCGTGTTGAACGCGATCAGTTCCTCGCGCGCCACGTGGTAGGGCCCGAAACTGAAACGGTCGCCGGGCGCGAGGTCGTCAAAAAATATTGTGCCGCGCTCGGACATACCTATACGGACAGTCTGCCGTCGCGCGGACCGGATCCGATGGAACAGGCCACGATTGACTGACCGGCCTTAATTTCCGTCGACGCTGTAGGCGAGCAGGGCGTTGCCCGGCATCCAGCGGTTCCACATGCCGTAGCCGGAGTTCACGTAGACCATACCGTTGGCAATCGCCGGCCCCGGGCCGTTGATCGAACCGCCGCGGGCGGGAACGCCGTTAACGGTATCGAAGCGGCCATAGGTATCGACGTCCCACACGACCTCGCCGGTGGCGCTGTCGTAGCCGCGCAGGTGGCCGTCGAGGCTGCCGGAAAAAACCACCCCGTCGATGGCACTCACCGCCGCCAGTTGGCCGGTGTTACAGCCGTCGCGGTCAGCGCAGGTGCCCTGGTGCGGCGCCACCGCCCACACCTTGCTGCCGTCGTCGAGTTTCAGCGCGGTGATGCCGCCGGCTTCACCCGGGCCTTTTTCCCAGGCTCCCGAGATCGCCACGTAGACCTTGCTGGCGTCGCTCGCGAAACCCCACTCGATGCCGCCAACGATGCCGCCGGGACCGACCTCGTGCTGCCACACGATCTCGCCGTCAGCCGGGTTGAGCGCATGCATCCACCCCGACTTCTGCCCGGCCAGCAGGATGCGGCTGCCATCGCTGCGGGTGGCGAGGATCGGAGAACTGCCGAAGTCGAGATCCGGGCCTTTGGATTCCGGACATGCCACCATCGATTCCGGCGACGGATCCATGCACGCGATCGTGTACGCATCGCCGGCCAGCGTTTGTGTGATCCACTTGATTTCACCGCTGTCCATGGCCAGCGCCATGACGGCATCGGACTCCGGCGCGGCCGGATCGGAATAGCTGTCGCCGGTGACGATATACAGGCTGTTGGTGTCTGGATCGAGCGTCGGCGCGGTCCACACCGCCGCGCCGGACGGCGCCCAGCGCTGCGCGCCGATGGCGTTTTTGCCGCGTTTGCTCGGCGCCTCGCGAATGGTGTAGGTGCGCCAGATCTCCTTGCCGTTGCTGGCGTCGACGCTGAGCACGCCGCCGCGGAAAGTGCAGCATTCGTAATCGGGCATCGCGCCGGCAACTTCTTCCAGCGAGGAGAGCGGAATGTACAGGCGGTTGTTGTGATATACCGGGGTGCCGGTAATGCGGCTGTGCGGATGGTTGTCGGCCAGGATCGACCAGTCAGCGATGCCGGTGGCGGGATTGACCGAATAAACCTTGCCGCTCAAATCACCGAAAAACACCCGCACCGTGCCGTCCGCCAGGGTCGCCAGGGTCAGCGCGGTACGTACCCCGGCGTCCGCCTCGAACACCCACAGCGCGCAGCCACTCGATGCGTCGAGGGCGATCACCAGGCCTGAAAACGTGCCGAACATCAGTCGCCCGTCGGCGACCACCGGCTGGCCGGACATGGTCGATACCGCCGGCACGCCGAACACCCATTTGAGTTTCAGGCGTGGTACTTCGGCGGCGCTGAGTCCGGCGCGGGCGCTACCCTGGAAGCGCGTATTGGCGAGATCGTTACCCCAGCTGTTCCAACCCGAGTCGACGTTCGTCAGAACCTGCGCCGGGGCGCTGTTGCAATAGGCCGCCGGCGGAATGGCCGCGGCGCCCGAGGCGAATGCGCCGAGCGATTTGCCGGCTGCGTACTCGGCTACCGCGCGTCGTTCGCCGTGCGTGAGTTGGCGTGCATAGGGTTGCATGACACCAGCGCTGATGGCGGTAAAGATATCGCGCGGGTCTTTTTCCCTGAGTCCCGCCCGCGACGGCATGCGCGGCAGTTCACGGTCGTGGCAGTAGGCGCAGTTGGTCTGAAACAGCAGCGCGCCGTCGAATTGGGGCGGCTCGGTATCGTCGGCGTGCGCCGTCCCGCCGAGCAGGAGGCTACACACAAACAGGATGCTGGCTTTGGCGCCCACGATGATTCTCCCCGCTGATATCAGACCGGGATTATTGCAGAATCCCGCCGCGGGCCGATAGGGCAGGTCTGGCCGTAGCCAATGTCATCATGCCGGGAACGGTTTTACGCGGTTATACTGCCGGTCTTGTCGTCGATCCGAGGGAAAAGGATGCTCGAACAACAGCTGAACGACCTGCTCGCGCGTGAGGCGATCCGTGATCTGCCGGTCCGCTATTGCGATTGTGTTTGGCGCGATGACATCGACGGCCTGGCCCGCTTGTTCACGACCGACGGCACCTTCACCGCCATCCTCAACGGCAGCACGACGACCGTCAGCGGTCGCGACAAGCTGCGTGAGTTTTTTACCGGCGCGACCGACTTCATGCCACGTCCTTATATTCACAACCACGTTGTTGAACTGACCACCGACGGGTTTGCGAGTGGGCGCTGTTACCTCGATTTGCGCAGCGCGCGCAACAACATGGACTGGCTCGGCGCCGGCTATTACGAGGATGAGTATATGGCGACCCGCGAGGGCTGGAAATTTCTTTCGCGTCGTTTCACCGCCCTGCGTATGGACGAGGTGCCGACCGGGATGAACGACGGCGGTTCCTGAATACCGACGGCGCGCGGACGCGAATGAACAGCGCGCGCTCCGATAACGAAGCGTAGCGCCGAACGTCACGGTCCGTCGCGATCCGGAACGTGTTTCCAGTTCAGTCGATAGTGATCACGATTTTGCCCATCGCGCGGCGTTCGGCGAGATCGGTGATGCCCTGCGCGGCTTCGGCCAGCGGGTAGCGCGCCGAGACATACGGTTTGATTTTGCCGGCGAGGTAGAAATCGCACAGTTCACGGATATTCTGCGCGTTACTCGCCGGGTCGCGTTCATAGAACGACCCCCAGAAAATGCCGACGATCTGGCAGCCCTTGAGCAGCGCCAGGTTCAGCGGTATGCGCGGAATGCCGGCCGGAAAGCCGACCACCAGAAAGCGGCCTTCCCAGGCAATGGCGCGCAGCGCGGCTTCGGCATAATCGCCGCCGACGGCGTCGTAGATGACGTTGGCGCCGGCTTTACCGGCAACGTCCTTGAACTGCGCGGCGAGGGTCTTGCTCTGGTCCTTGTCAAACGGACCGCGCGGATAAACGACGCCGTCGACGGCGCCGTGGGCCTTGGCCAGGGCCAGCTTTTCTTCGCTGGACACCGCGGCGATAACCTGCGCGCCCATGGCCCGCCCGAGTTCGACCGCGGCCAGGCCGACGCCGCCAGCGGCGCCGAGCACCAGCAGTGATTCGCCGGCGCGAAGCTGGGCGCGCTGCTTGAGTGCGTAATAGGACGTGCCGTAAGTGAAAATAAAGGCCGCAGCCTCGTCGTCGGGCATGCTGTCCGGGGTTGGCGCGCACTTGATCGCGGGGGTTACGACCTGTTCGGCCATACCGCCCCAGCCGGTCATGCCGATGACGCGGTCACCGGCTTTGAAGCCGCTGACACCCTCGCCGACCGCGTCGATTTCACCGGCGACCTCACCGCCGGGGGAAAACGGTCGCGGCGGGCGAAACTGATACTTGTCCTCGATGATCAGGGTGTCCGGGTAATTGACGCCGCATGCGCGTACGCGGATCCGGACCTCGCCCGGGCCGGGTTCCGGCGCGGCGACGGTTTTCAGTTCAAGGGTGTCGGGGCCGCCGGGGGCGACGCTGAGTAAGGCTTTCATGCGGTTCTCCGTGGTTTTTGCGGCCGACAGGCTTCTCGCTGGCGTCGCGGCCGGCGTCAGGTTATCGTGCGCGGCCGCTCAGGCAGATCAAATTCCGAGGAGCATCATGTCCGAAAGTCAGAAAATAGTGCAACAGTGGTTTGATCATATTGCCGCCGGCGAGGCCGAGCAGGCCTTCGCCCTGTTCGCCGAGGACATCGTCTATGACCTCAAAGGCAGCACGCCCGTATCAGGCGTGTATCGTGGGCTCGATGAGATCGTCAACAAGTTTTTTGTGCCCTGGCGCAAACAGATCGACGGTGACCTGGTAGTGCATGTCGACGAACTGATCGGCGAGGGCAGGCGGGTTGTGGCGCTCGGTCACGGTGAGGCAAAAACGATTTTTGGTCGACGCTATGACAACGACTACGCGTTCGTGTTTTCAGTGGACAAAGGCCGCATCACCGCGGTTGAGGAATTTCTCGACACGGCCCTGGTCGAGACCGCGGCGTATGGCAGGACCCTGGTCGATCCATAATTCCGGCGCGCCTGCGCGAGCCACGCGAGCGGGGCTGGCATGAGCGCCAGCGCCGGTGAAGCGGTCGATGCGGCGCCGCCACTGCGGCGCGACGCCCTGATCGTGTCAGTGGTGGCGTTCGCCCACCTCGTCAGCCATTTTTTCCAGCTTGTACTCGCGCCGCTGTTTCCGTGGCTGCGCGACGAGTTTGCGCTCAGCTACGCCGAACTCGGCTTCATCATGAGCGTCTTGTTCGTGGTCTCGGGCTGCGGCCAGGCCGCGGCCGGCTTCGTTGTCGACCGCTACGGCGCGCTCAAGACCCTGATCGGTGGTCTTGCCTGCCTGGCGCTGGGCGCATTGGTGATTGCCTTCAGCGGCGATTACCCGTCACTGCTGGTTGGTGCGGTGTTGGTCGGCCTCGGTAATGCGGTGTTTCATCCGGTCGACTTCTGGCTGATCAACCACCGCGTCAGCGTGCCGCGACTGGGCCCGGCCTACTCCATACACGGCCTGACCGGCAGCCTGGGCTGGGCCGCGGCGCCGGTGTTCCTGGTCGGTCTGGCGGTACCGTTCGGCTGGCGCGTTGCAGTAGCCGCCGCCGCGGTCCTGCCGCTGTTGACGATCGGCGTGGTGTGGGTGTGTCGCGACATCATGGCGCCCGACGTGATTAGCGTCGCGGCCAACGCGGCGCAGGAAAATCGCCCCGCGCCGGAATCAAAGTTCGCTTTCATGCGCAGCCCGGCGGTGTGGTTGTGTTTCCTGTTTTTTACCTTCGTCGCGGCAGCGCTCGGCGGCGTGCAGAGCTTTTCGCCGACCATCTTCAGCGACGGCTATGGCGTGACCCTGACCACGGCCGCGCTCAGCGTCACCATCTACATGCTTGCCAGCGGCACCGGCATGCTGGTCGGCGGCTGGCTGGTGCAGCGCAGCCGCATGCTTGAACGCAATATCACTATTGCGCTGACCCTGTCGGTGCTGGCGGCGGTATTGATCGGGACGAAAATTCTGCCGGCGGTGGTGGCCCTCGGCCTGATGGCGGTAATGGGTTTCGGTTCGGGCCTGTCTGGTCCGTCCCGCGACATGCTGATCCGCTCGGCGACCCCGGCCGGCGCGACCGGGCGCGTCTATGGCGTGGTGTATTCAGGGCTGGATCTGGGCATTGCTATCAGCCCGGTGGTGTTCGGACACATGCTCGACGCCGGTGCGGTGACCGAAGTCTACTACGCGGTGGCGGCGTGCCTGCTGGTCGCGGTGGTGGTCGCGTGGCGGGTCGCGGCGTACGTGGCGCGGACCGGGCACACCGAGCACGCCCGGAGATGAACCTGATGACGAAAGTGGTCGGCGACAGCGAGACCCAGCCGGTACTGTCCGTCGCTCAAAGCGGAGAAGGCTGAGGCGTGGCTGAGCAATCTGGTTCCAGGGACAAGGTCGACGCGTTGGCCCTGATCCTGCCGTTCATCATTCTCAGCATGTTCGCGATGCTGCTGATTGCGGCCGGCGTGGCGGGTTTGATGCTTCCGGAGTCGCTACCCCGGCTGGCCCGTCCGGGAGTGGCCTGGTCGCTGATCGGTAGCGGCGTGGTGATGGATATCTATGCCGGTGTGCAGATCGTATTGCGTCTGCGCAAAAAGCCCGGCCGCTGAGCGCGGTCGGGGTCAGGTCGTGCAGCTGAAGGTGACCGTGCCGCCAGGGTCGTCTTCGGGCCAGCTGCCGAAGCCGAGCGTACCCTTGCCGCTGAGGATACCTTCCTCACGCCGCAGGTGGGTACGTTCACCGTCGCTCTGCACGACATAGGTTCCGTTGGTACTCTCATCGCGGATGCTGAAACGACCATTGCGGCAGGTGATCTCGGCATGCTGTCGTGAGGTCAGTTTCCCGTTGACCTGCAACATGGCCTGTTTACCGCGCCCGACCGCGCAGACGTCATTCCTGCCGTCAACGCGGATCTTCTGTCCGGCATAAACGAGGTCGAGCACGATCTCGGTCTGCGTCACCTGCAGGTGTGGTTTCGAGCTGATCTGGGTTTCGTCGCCGGTCTGTTCCCACGGCATTTTGTAGATCTGCAGCTGGCCATCCCAGGCTTCCGCGCGCACCGTGTCGATCAGGTGAACGTCGGGGAACATCTGCGGTGGGATCGCGTCGATGGAATTTTTCGAAGTCAGGATCTCGTCGGCCTTGGCGAGGTTGATGATCTGCTGGGCGGCAATCGGTGTTTCGCCGACGAGTTCCTCGCCACGCCACGCGACATTGCCGAAATGCCAGCCGATCTTGATGTGCAGTACGCCCATCTGGAATTCGCCTTCCTCGCCGGCGCGGCGCAGGGTGGCCTGCATTTCCGCGGCTGACAGCGCGGCTTTGACCGGATCGACGAAGGCGACCATGATTTCGTCGCCGATCGTCTTCAGGGTTTCGCCGCCCAGGCTGCGGGCAGTACGGTCGAGCAGGGCGATACACGCGGCCATGTCCGCCCGCGCGATGGCGTCACCGTATTGCTCATACAGCCGCGTACTTCCGGACACGTCGGCGAAGAGCACGGCAAGCTGTGTGTGTGATTTATCCATCGCGCTTCGCGGTCAAGTTTAATCTATCGCACAGGCCAAGTGCAGTCCGGCGATGTCGGACGACAAAATCGAGGTATTTTTCGCCGCCACGGACGCTCCGCGATGGTGCAGGTGTGCAGGATAGCGTAGCTAAAAGCGCGTGCCCGGATTGCGGATCCAGACCGCGTTCGGCGCCAGAATGTCGATATCGACCGGATTGTTGATGCCGGTATTGTCCTCGAACCAGCGCTTGAGTTTGCGTCCGCCGACAATGCGTGGCGAGGCGTTGGTATTGCTGGAGCGATCGATATGGCCATGGATGGTGTCGCGCTCGCGCCCGCACAGGATGCGAATTTTCTGCTGATCGTCTCCGAACAGGCGTGAATAGCGCAGCGGAACATTGAAAAACCCCTTGTCCATGTAATGGTATCCGACCAGGAAGCGGTAGCCGGGCCGGTCGGTGGTGAGATCGGTATAGGTGGCGTTGTCGGCGTCGACCAGGTGGCTGCGACGCTTGCGTACTTCGCGCGCCTGCGGCCTGCGCGGGGGCGGGCGAATGTCGGCCCCGGCACGGTTCCAGGGCGGGTCCAGCGCTTCGATCAGGCTGTGCTGCAGACCGGCGGCGAGATTGACCCGGAACGAGCCATAGTGAAGGTTCCCGGGATCGGGCATGGCATAAAGTTCTACCGGCTGGTCGACCATCAGCATGGCGCTGATACGGGCGCGATTCAGCGTACGCACCGAGCGCGGTGGTCCGCCGTTCTGATAGCCGTCCATGCGCGATTGCAGCGAGCGCCCCGAGCGACCGATGTAGAGCAATTCATCGTCACTGACGAAGGCGTAGAGGACATTCGCCGCGCTGCCATAGCGGCGCAGTTCGATATGCAGATCGGCGTCGTCCAGGATCCACTCGCCGGCTGTTTCGAAGCCGATCTCAAGGAGGCGTTCCAGTGCGGTCTTGGTCATCGTGTTTGCTGTCAATGTCGCCGCACTATCCGGCACCCGAGCGTGAGTTTAGAAGAATCGACGGGTTTTTTCGCCCGGCCACCGGCACCCCTGCCGTGGGTGTGACTAATCCATAAGGTAACGTCACACGGCCATCGAGCTTGAATCCGGCGCTGTCGGCAATCGTTTTGTGTACGCTTCGAGTAAACTGCGTGGTCCTGCAGCGGACGGCGTCGACCTGTAAGCGCTGCCCCCCTGCACGGCGACCACCGACATGAATGCGACCATTTTCCTGCTCAGCGCCGTCGGCTTCATCGTCGTTGCCGTCATGACCGTGACCGGGCCGTTGCTGCCGGTGGTCGCCGCCGAGTTCGGCACCACCGTCGGCGATGCGGGACTGATCGTGACGGCTTTCGCGGTACCCTACGGCGCCTGCCAGATCCTGTTCGGCCCGCTCGGCGACCGTTTCGGCAAACTCCGCGTGATCGCACTGGCGCTCGGCGCCTCGACCCTGTTCGTATTCGCCTGTGGCCTGGTGCAGACACTCGAAAGCCTGACCGTGATGCGGTTCTTTTCCGGACTCGCGATGGCCGCGACGGTGCCGCTGGCGATGGCCTATATCGCCGACGAGGTGCCCTACGAGCGCCGCCAGCCGGTCATCGGTCGCTACGTCAACGGCCTCGTGCTCGGCCAGATCGCCGGCGGCGTGCTCGGTGGACTGGCGGCGGAGTTCCTCCAATGGCGTCACATCTTCTACTTTTTTGCGTTTTTCTGCGCCGCGTTTGCGCTCGCCCTGTGGCTGAACGCTGACGGCGCGGCGACGAAACCCAGGGCCACCACGCAACGCCTGAGCGAAGTACTGCGCCTGTACGGGGGACTGTTCCGCAGTCGTCGCTCGCGCGATTTGATCATCACCGGCACCCTCGAAGGCATGCTGATTTTCGGTGTGCTGGCCTATTTCGGCGCTTACCTGCGCCACGTCCATGCACTGAGTTATGCCTACATCGGCATGGTGCTCGGCATGTACGGCGTCGGCGGGTTGATTTACGCCGCGGCGGTGTACCGGCTTGTGCCACTGCTCGGCGAGCGCCGCATGATTGCCGTTGGCACCGCACTCACCGGCGTGAGCTACCTCGTGCTGCTGGTGGTGCCGGTGTGGTGGCTGTGTATGCCGGTGTTCGCGATCGCCGGTTTCGGCTTCTACCTGTTTCACAACACCATGCAGACGCGCGCCACGGAATTATCCGCCGCCGCGCGCGGCACCGCGGTGTCGCTATGGGTGTTCATGCTGTTTCTCGGCCAGGGGCTGGGGGTCGTGATCTTCGGCGCAATCATCGATCACAGCGGCTACGGGACCGCGTTCGTGATCGCCGGCGTCGGTGTGATCAGCCTCGGCGCCTGGTTCCAGTCGCGACTCGCCGGCGAGTTTCGCGATCACGCGGCATGAGGGACGTCCCGGGGATGACCCCGGGACGCGTCCATGACTACAGGTTGTTGATGAACCAGTCGCGCGCAGCGGTGCTCGTTTCGTCGAATTTGTCGACGTAGGCGCCGTAGTGATTGGAATCGATGACGAGCAGCTCTTTCGGACCGGTGACCATGTGGTAGTGGTCGAGCGCGATATCGGTCGGCGTGGTGGTGTCGTGCTGAGAGAGGATCATCAGCAGCGGGGTGAGGCCGATCCGCGACATGTAACCGCTGACATCGTATTCGGCCATGTATTCCAGCGACCGCAGGGTCACCTTGTTGCGCCAGCTACAGTCCGGATCGCGGTCGACGAAGCGATGGATGTAGTTATAGGTTTCTTCGCCCGGAAACAGGTGCGGTTCGTCAGGGTCCAGTGAACACATCTTCATGGTTTCCGACTGCTTGCCGGACAGACGTCGCGCGCGGTCGTCATCGAGCATCTGGTAGAACCCTTCCACCCCGCTGATCGGCAGGAACTGCTGCAGGTTGCGATGACCGTTCATGAACGGCACCTGGCTGACCACTGCCTTGACGCGACGATCGAGGGCCGCAACCGCGCACACCGTGCCACCGGTATAGCTGGTGCCCCAGATGCCAATCCGCTCGGGGTCGCATTCCTTCTGTTGCTGGGCGAAGGTAATCGCCGTGCGATAGTCGCGCATCTGCGCGGTCGGATCGATGTCCTGGCGGGGACTGCCGCCGCTGGCGCCGAGGCAGCGGTTGTCGTAAACCAGCACCGCGAGGCCGGCCTTACTGAACACCTCGGCATACTCGTCGAGAGTCATTTCCTTGACCCCGGAGAAGCCGTGCGCCATGACCACGGTCGGGTACGGCGCCTTGCCCTTGTTTGGTTTGTACAGCCAGCCGCGCAGGATTACGCCGTCAGCCTTGAATTCGATATCACGTCGCATGATGTTCTCCCCGTTGGTGTCCGCTGCCGGCGCGCTCAGCGCCGCAAGCGCAAGATAACCGTGCCGGCCGACGCGCGCCAGTATCGACGCCTGGGACGCGCCGCAACAACACGCGATAATGTCCGCTCGGGACATCACGGAGTCTGCAATGGGACGCTGGCGGCCGGCGGGCGAACAGGGCGCGCCCTACATCACCGCGGCCGGCTACGCCGCGCTCGAGGATGAGACACAGGTACTGTGGAAACGCCGCCGCGAGGTGGTCCGCCATCTGGCCGCGGCCGCGGCCGAAGGCGATCGCTCGGAGAACGCCGAATACCAGTACCGCAAAAAAGAACTGCGCGAGATTGATCGCCGCATCCGCTACCTCGAGAAGCGTATGCCGCAGCTCGAGATCGTCACCGCGCTGCCCGAAGATCGTCAGCGGGTGTTTTTTGGCGCGATGGTCGAGCTCGAGGACCAGGCCGGGCAAAGCTACCGCTACCGGCTCGTAGGCGGCGACGAGGCGCAACCCGAAAGCGGTGCGATCAGCATCGATTCGCCGCTCGCAAAACGGCTGCTCGGGCGGCATCTTGACGATGCCGTCGAAAGCGGGAGCGGCGAGCTTCGTTACATCGTGGCCATCGCGTATTCAGAGTCGGGCGCGTGAGCTGCGGCGACGCCCTGCTCAGAGGTTCCCTTATACTGGTGTAATGGATCATTACACTTCCTGCCTGCGCCAGCTCGCCGCCGCGCTCGTGTCGTTCGTGGCCTTCGCTTCGGGAAACCTCAGTGCGGAGACATTTCGTTTCGACTGGCCGGCACCGGTCAGCGTGGTGGTGCGCGCCGACATGGTCAAGAAAGGCAACGCCAGCAGTGCGCGCTATGTCGTAGACCTGTCGGCCCGGTCTGAGGGCGAGTATGCGCTGGCATTTCGCGATTTCGAATTTCTGACCCTGAACGGTGAAGACGCGCGCGATCCAAAGATCCTCGCCCAGCTCGGACCGCTCGCGGCGCTGACCGCTAACCTGCCGACCATGCGTCTGTCGTCACGTGGCGATTACCTCGGCACCCTCGGCCTGGAGGAGATGTTGACCCGCATGCTGGCCGCCTTGCCGGACGGCCTCGACGCCGGCCAGCGCCAGCGGCTGGATGATTATTTTCGCTCACCGCAGGTGCAGGGCATGATGCAGCAGCGCTCGGGCGAAGTGTGGAACACCTGGGTCGGGGCCTGGAACGGCATCGAACTCAATCCCGGACAGAACCTGAGCGGCACGGTGCCGATCACGATCATGAACCGTGACCTGACCCAGAACGTGCTGGTCGAACATCTCGGCCCGGCCGCACCGAGCGACGACTGTCCGCGCTGCGTTCGACTGCGCATGACCACCACCGTCGAAGGCCCGGAAGTGCTGCAGCTGGTGAGCGGCATGTTGCGTCAGCTTGGCGGCAGGTCGGACGATGGTGGGCGCGCCGCGACGCAGTTCGTTTCGGCGCGCTCGATGAGCGTCACTGAGATCCTCACCGAAGCGAACACTTTGAAACCGCGCTACGCGGTTTCCAATACCGAAGTCATGCTGCGCGACGTCGAGGATCAGAGCCAGTCGCAGCACGAGCGCAAAGAGTACTGGTTCGAATGGCCGTAAGCAGCGGCCCGGCGCCGCTGCGCACTCAGAAGCGACCGGCGCGCAGGTCGGTCACGGCCTGCATGATTTCCTCGCGGGTATTCATCACGAACGGTCCATAGCGGGCGATCGGCTCATCAAACGGTCTCCCGGCGACGAGCAGGGCGCGCGCACCGGCGTCGCCCGCTGCCAGCGTAACGCTGCTGCCCGGGGTGAGCACGGCAAGGTGGCGATGGCCGAGTGCACGCGGCGTTTCGCTGCCGATCTCAAGACCACCGCCGTAGCAGTAAACGAAGGCATTGTGCGCTGCCGGCAGCGGCACCTCGAGTGCGTGCCCGGCGGGCAGTTCGAGGTCGAGGTAAAGCGGCTCGGCGTCGATATCACTGACCGCACCGCTGATCCCGTTCAGCGTGCCGGTAATGAGGCGCGCGCGCGCGCCGCCGCCGAGATCGAGACACGGCACGTCGGCCGGGGCGATGTCCTGGTAGCGTGGCGCACGCATTTTTTCCCGCGCCGGTAAATTGACCCACAACTGGAAGCCCCACATCAGACCGTTTTCCTGCTCGGGCATTTCCGAGTGCAGGATGCCGCGCCCGGCGGTCATCCACTGCACCGAACCCGCTTCGAGGACGCCGCTGTTGCCCTGGTTGTCACCGTGCCGCATGCGCCCGGCAAGCATGTAGGTGACGGTTTCAAAGCCACGATGGGGATGCTCGGGGAAGCCGGCGATGTAGTCGTTCGGATCGTCGGAAACGAACTCGTCGAGGAGCAGAAACGGATCGAGCTCCGGCAGCTCGGCGCCGCCGATAACCCGGTACAGGCGCACCCCGGCGCCGTCACTGGTCGGCTGCCCGGCGACGATGCGCGCGATCCGGCGTGGGTTCGGACCTGGCGTGTTTGCCGTCACAGGTAGCGTCCGATACTGACGCTCACCGCCAGGAACAGGCCGAGGGCGAGGTTGATGCCGACGATCTTGCGAATAGCGCCGATCGCGGCGCGCGTCTGTTCCGGCTCGCCTGCCGCCAGACCGCTGCGCAAGCGCTGAAAAGGAGCAAAATACACGTGCGCGAACAGCAGCATCATGGTGATGCCGAGGATGATCATGAGGTACAGCCACCACGGCGCCGCGGCGAGGTTATAGGTGGTCAGCGCCATATAAAACCCGCTCGTCAGCAGTACTGCGATACCCAGCCACACCCAGCGGAAAAACCGTCCGAAGCTGGCCGCCAGCAGGCGCGCCGCCGCCGGCGGCTCGAGGGTTTCGCCGAGACTCGGCCGCAGACAGACGTAGGCAAAAAACATCCCGCCGATCCAGACGATGGCGGCGAGCAGGTGCAGGCTGAGAGCAGCGGCATACATGGGGTGTCTTATCCGTGGCCGAGTGCGGACAACATAGCAGAAGCGGCGCACGCATGATCGGACATTTGCACCGTGGCGCGTCGCTTACAGGTGGCTGGCGACGAAGTCCTGCAGGCGCCGCTCGTCGAGCGCGCCGGCCGTTCGCGCTAGCTCTTTGCCGCCGCGAAACACGATCAGGGTCGGAATGCTGCGAATGTTGTATGCGCTGGCGGTCTGCGGCGCCCGGTCGGTTTCCAGTTTGGCGAACAGCGCGCGGCCGCGCAGCGCGTCAGCAACCGCTGCGAAAGCCGGCGCCATGGCCTTGCACGGCGCACACCAGGCGGCCCAGAAATCCACCACGATCGGCAGATCGTTGCGCTTGAGATAGCGCGCGAAGCCGGCGTCATCGAGATCGATTGGGCCGCCTTCGAGCAGTTTGCGTTTGCAGGCGCCGCAGCCCGGGGCCTCGGCGAGCCGGGCGACGGGCACGCGATTGGTCTGCCCGCAGTGCCGGCAGCTGACATGAATTGCGTCGTTCATTGCTTGTATATGCGGTCGAATTGCCTCGAATCAAGTCGCATTCCCCCTGCGGTTCTGTAGCATGCGAAGCCGTTGTCCCACGACGGGGCAGGCGACTGACCGGATGGCCCCATGAAAACCACTGCACTGCTGATCATCATTGCCGCCGCCATCGCCGCCGGCGTGTGGTATGCGACCCGCGAACGGCCGATAGACGTGCGTACGGTAACCGTCGCCCGCGGTGACGTGCGCGCGACGGTCTCCAACACTCGAGTCGGCACCGTCAAGGCCTGCCGCCGCGCACGTATGTCGCCGTCGGCGCCTGGCCAGGTTGCGCTACTGAATGTCGCTGAAGGCGACCGTGTCGAAGCCGACGCGGTGCTGCTCGAGATCTGGAATCACGATCGCAAAGCCGAGCTGCGCCTGGCCGAAACCGAAGTCGACGCCGCCCGCGCGCGTGCTGACCAGGCCTGCGCGGTGGCGGCTGGCGCCAGGCGTGAAGCCGATCGCGTCGCCAGGCTCAGAACCAGGCAGTTGATCGCCGAGGAGATCGCCGACCGCGCCCAGGTCGAAGCTGACTCGGCGACCGCAGCCTGCAGTGCGGCGCGGGCCTCCAGTCGGGTCGGTACCGCGCGCGTCGCCGTCGCGCGCGCGGCGCTGGAACGGACCGTGTTACGCGCGCCGTTCGCCGGCGTCATTGCCGCGGTCGACGCCAAGCTCGGTGAATACCTGACGCCGTCGCCGCCCGGCATTCCGACCTTGCCGGCGATCGATCTGATCGATCCGCGCTGCGTGTACATTTCGGCGCCGATCGACGAAGTTGACGCGCCGCGCATCGAAGCCGGCATGCCGGCCTGCGTCACGCTCGATGCGTTTCCTGATCGTTATTGCGACGCCGAGGTGCAGCGCATCGCACCGTATGTACTGGAGCGCGAAAAGCAGGCGCGCACGGTCGATGTCGAGGTCACGCTCAAAAATGTCGCCGACAGCGCGCGCCTGCTGCCGGGCTACAGCGCCGATATCGAAGTCATGCTCGAAACGCGGCGTGACGTTATCCGGGTACCGAGCGAGGCGGTAATCGAAGGTCGCCGGGTGCTGCTCATCGATGACGCGAGCCAGCGTCTGGTCGAACGCGAGTTCAGTCCCGGACTGGCCAATTGGGAATACACCGAGGTCAAGCGTGGCCTCGAACCCGGCAGTCGCGTCGTGGTTGCGGTCGGTCGCGCCGGGGTTAAAGCCGGTGCGCTGGTGCGAGCCGAGGCGGATACGGTCGAATGATGGACGCCGCCGGCGACAGCGCCATGATCGAACTGCGCGCGCTCAGCCGCACGTTTACCGTCGGCGACAGCCTGGTGCGCGCGGTCGACGGCATCGATCTCGACATTCAGGCCGGCGAGTACATTTCGATCATGGGGCCGTCTGGTTCGGGCAAGTCCAGTCTGCTCAATCTGATCGCGCTGCTCGATCGGCCAACTTCCGGCAGCTACCGTTTTCGGCAGCGTGCCGTGATCGGTCTCGACGATGACGAACTGGCCGCGATCAGGCGCATGTCGATCGGCTTTATTTTTCAGTTTTTTCAGCTTATCGGACGTCTTACCGCGGCCGAGAACGTGGAACTGCCCCTGACCCTGGCCGGGGTCGCCTCAAGCGCAAGGCGCGAACGGGTGTCGCAGGCCCTGGCGGCGGTCAAACTCAGCGACCGCGCCAGCCACCGCCCGGCCGAGCTGTCCGGTGGCCAGCGGCAGCGCGTCGCGATCGCGCGTGCGATGATCAACCAGCCCAGCCTGCTGCTGGCCGACGAGCCGACCGGCAATCTGGACCGTCAGTCCGGTCGCGAGGTGATCGAACTGCTCGAGTCGCTGCAGCGCGAGCAGGGCGTGACCCTCATCGTCGTCACCCACGATGCGGAACTCGGCCGCCGCGCCGCACGTCGGATCCGCATCGTCGACGGCGGTGTGGCGGCTGACGAGCGACAACCGGGCGATGTTGCGCACGCGTGACAGCGTGGGCCTGGCGCGGGGCGCGCTGGCCGGCAATCTGCGCCGTACGCTGCTGATCGCGTTCGCCACCGCCATCGGCGTCAGCTCAGTGCTGATGTTGACCGGGCTGGGTGAAGGCGCACGGCGTTTCGTCACCGGTCAGTTCGAGTCGCTTGGTACCAACCTGCTGATCGTGCTGCCGGGGCGCAGCGAAACCGTCGGCGGCGCGCCGCCGATCATGGGCGAAACGCCGCGCGACCTGACCATCGATGACGCGCTGGCCCTGACCCGCTGGCCGGATATTATCGAGGTCGCGCCGGTCATGGTCGGCAACGCGCCGGTTTCGACCGCCAGCGGCCTCGAGCGCGAAGTCACCGTCCTCGGCTCAACCGCGGCCATGGCCAGCGTGCGCCGATTGGCGATCGCGCAGGGACGCTTCCTGCCGGTTGCGGACCCGAAGCGCGGCGAAGCGGTGTGTGTGCTCGGCTTCAAACTGCGCGAAGAGCTGTTCCCCCGCACAGCGGCCTACGGCCAGTGGGTGCGCATCGGCGATCGCCGCTTTCGCGTGATTGGCATACTGGCCGAGGGCGGCGTTTCGGTCGGCGTCGATTTCGACGATCTGGCGATCATTCCGGTGGCGTCGGCGGCCGCGCTGTTCGACCAGGAGTCGTTGTTCCGCATTCTCGCCGAAGCACGCATCGGTGCCGATCTGGAAGCCGCCAGCCGGGCCGTACACGAGATCATCGCCGCCCGTCACGAAGGCGAGGATGATGTCACCGTGATCACCCAGGACAGCGTGGTGGCGACCCTGGGTCGGATCCTCAATGCGGTCACGTTCGGGGTCGCCGCGATTTCGGCAATCAGCCTCGCCGTGGCCGGTATTCTGATCATGAACGTGATGCTGGTTTCGGTCGCCCAGCGACGCGCCGAGATTGGGGTACTCAAGGCGCTCGGCGCGCGCAGCGTCGATATCCGCCGCCTGTTCATGCTCGAAGCGGTCATGCTCGCCGCCCTCGGTGCCGGCGCGGGTCTGCTGCTCGGCACTGCCGGCGCCTTCGCCGTGGCGCGCTTGTACCCGCAGTTCCCGCTCGCGATCCCGCCCTGGGCGATGTTTGCTGCGGTCACCGTGGCGCTCGTCAGCGGACTTGTTTTCGGGGTCGCGCCGGCGCGGCGCGCGGCGGCGCTCGATCCCATCGAAGCATTGGCGAAACGCTGAACATGCGTCGCTGTGATCTGTTGCGTTTCGCCCTGGTGGCCGTCGCCAGCCAGCGCCAGCGCTCGGCCCTGACCATGCTCGGTATTGCCGTCGGCATCCTCGCGGTGGTCCTGCTGACCGCCGTCGGTGAAGGGGTACGGCGCTATGTGCTGGCCGAATTTACTCAATTTGGCACCAACATCGTGGCCGTGCAGCCGGGCAAAACCACCACCTTCGGCGTGTCGGGCGCGACCATTTCAAGCGTGCGCCCACTGACCGTCGAAGACGCCGCCGCGCTCGCCACCATCCCGTCCGTAACCGGGGTGGTGCCGGTTATTCAGGGCAATGCCCGGGTTGAATACGCCGATCGCGAACGCCGCACCATGGTTATCGGCGTTGGCGCCGACATGCCCGCGGTGTGGCGCATGGAGGTCGGCAGCGGTCGGTTTCTGCCCGACGATCCCTATACCAGTGCGCGCGCTTTCGTGGTGCTGGGCGCGCGCATGCGCGACGAATTATTCGGCGCCGGCAATCCGCTTGGTCAGCGGGTGCGCATCGGTTCCGACCGCTTTCGGGTCATCGGCGTGATGGCGCCGAAAGGCCAGATGCTCGGTTTCGACCTCGACGACACCGTCTACATTCCGGTCGGCAAGGCGATGGAGATGTTCGACCGCGAAGGGGTCATGGAAATCGACGTTACCTATCGCGAGGACCTCGCCTCGGCGAGCGTTGCCGCGGCGCTTGAAAAGCGCCTGCTGGCGCGCCACGGGCGCGTCGATTTCACGCTCATCACGCAGGACAAGATGCTCGAGGTGCTCGGCGATATCCTCAATCTGCTCACCGCCGGGGTTGGCGCGCTGGGCGCGATTTCGCTGCTGGTAGGCGCCTTCGGGATCGCGACGATCATGACGATCGCGGTCAGCGAACGCACCGCCGAAATCGGTTTGCTGCGCGCCATCGGCGCCTCGCGGACCGACATCATGGCGATATTCGTGGTCGAAGCCGTGTTCCTGGGCGCGGCCGGCGGCGCCGCGGGTATCGTCCTGGCGACAGCGCTTATCGAACTGATCGGTGCCGTTGTATCCGACGCGCCGCTGGCGCTGGTATGGCCGTTTGTGGCCGGCGCGCTCGGCGTGGCTGCGGCGATCGGTCTGCTGGCCGGCATTGCGCCGGCGCGGCGTGCGGCCTGGCTCGAACCGGTCGATGCCCTGCGCGCGGAGTAGGGCCCGCCGGCGTGGCATCATGATGGACCTACCGTCCACGACCACGGAGACCACGTCCATGCGCCTGAATCAACCACGGATCCCGCCCCGAGAGCGTAGCGAATGGAGCGCCGAAGAGGTGGCCCTGATGCAGCCTTTCGTCGCCGCCGGCAGCGATCACAATGTTTTTAAAACCATGCTGCAGCATCCCGATCTGATGCGTCGCTGGCTGGTGTTCGCCAATCATGTGCTGTTCAAATCGACCCTCGGCGGGCGCGAGCGCGAGCTGGTTATCCTGCGCATCGGTTACCTGTGCCGGGCCGAATACGAATGGGGTCAGCATGTCGTGATCGCGCGCCAGCTGGGCCTCGACGAGGCTGGCATCGACAGTGCCCGCAGCGGTCCTCAGACGCCCGGCATCAGCGCGCTGGATCGCGCCCTGCTGCAGGCCACCGACGAACTGCACGCCGATGCCTTTATCAGCGACGCAACCTGGTCAGCGCTGGCGGCCCACCTCGATCGTCAGCAGATGATGGACCTGGTATTTGCGGTCGGCCAGTACAACCTCGTCTCGATGGCACTCAACACCTTCGGCGTGCAACTCGACGAAGGTCTGAGCGGTTTCGACGGCGCGGCAACGGATGGCTGACCGGCAGCCGCCGCGTGCAGGACCGCGGGACAGCGCGGGTCCGCACGCGGCGTATTCGGCGCTGGTTACTTTGCGTGCGTACCGTCACACAGCGGCTGTTTTGCGGTCGCCTTGCAACCACAAAAAAACACCTTCTTGCTGTCGGCGGCGTCATATTTCAGCGGTGTGAACTCGGTGCCGGCATGCGAGCCGTCACAGAACGGCTGTTTGGCGCTCTTGCCGCACGCGCACCAGTAATAGCTTTTACCGGCCTCAACTTCGATCGCAAACGGGGTATCGGCGGCGCGAACTGGGTCAGTCATGGTGATCTCTCCTTGGTCCTGAATGTTGCAAGCCGACGGCGGCGAGTTGCGCTTACTGGCGTATCCCTTCGATGCCGAGGTTGAGTTCGACGGTCGTGGCGGCCGGTCCGAGTTCGTAGTCGAGGCCGAAATCGGCACGCGTCATGATGTATTTGCCTTCAAAGCCGGCGCGGTAGCCGCCCCACGGATCCTTACCTTCGCCGACTTTTTTCAGCGGGATCTCGATGGCCTTCTCAACCCCGTGGAATTTCAACACGCCACTCAGCACGCCTTCCTCGGCATTACCCTTGTAGCCAGTGCTGGTGAACGTCGCGGCCGCGAATTTGTCGACCTCAAGGAATTCGGCGCTGCGCAGATGTTTGTCGCGCTCGGCGTGGTTGGTATCGATGGACGTGGTGTCGATGGTGACCGTGATGCTGCTCGTTTCTGGCTTCGCGCTGTCGTATTTGAAGCTGCCGTCGATGCCGTTGAAACGACCGTACAGCCAACTGAAACCGAGATGCTGAATCCGGAATTCGACGAACGAGTGGGTCGGATCGATCTTGTAATCGGCGGCGGCGAGTTGCCCCGCAAAAAGCGCGCAAGCGCCGATAAACAGTCCCTGGACGATTGATTTCATAGAGTTTCCCTCTGCTGGTGGCTAAAAAAGCGCATTCAGTGCGTGTGCCTGCTGCGCGGTTTGAAAATATAGGCGTCCATACCGATCGCACCATACATGAAGCCGTGGTGGATGCGCTCGCCGGTCCACGATACCCCGGCCGCGCCCATCGCAACATGCAGCGGCAGAAAGTGTTCGTTGCTGGGGTGGGCGAGGGCGGCGGCCGGCGCCGTGTCGCGCCAGCCGATCAGTGCGTCGTCGTCGCCACTCTCGATGCGTTCGGCCGCCCAGGCACAGAACTCGTGCGCCCAGGGCGGCGTCGGCAGCGCGTCCGGGGTTGTGCGATGGCGGCGAAACTCCTCAAGGTTGTGGGTCATGGCCCCGGAGCCCAGGATCAGTACGCCATCGTGGTGCAGTGCCGACAGCGCGCGCCCGACGCGCCAGTGAAACAGGGCCGATTGCGCCGGGCACACCGAGATCTGGGTGACCGGGATGTCCGCCGCGGGATACATGAGGCTGAGTGGGATCCAGGCGCCGTGGTCGAGCCCGCGCTCAGAATCGCAGCTGACGCGGATCCCCGCGGCGCCGAGGCGGCTGGCGATGCCGGCAGCGACATCGCTGGCGCCCCTGACCGGGTAGCGCAGTTCGTAATAGGCGGGATCGAAACCATAAAAGTCGTGCAGGGTGTTGAGCGAGGCGCCGTCGAGAACGCACACATCGGTTGTTTCCCAGTGCGCCGAGACCACGACAATGGCGCGCGGCCGCGCCAGGCGTCCGCCCAGCGCGCTGAGAAAGCGGCGCGACGGCTGGTCTTCGAGGGCGATAGTCGGTGCGCCGTGCGAGATGAAGACAGTCGGCATGTTATGAGTTAGGGGCATAAAAATTCGCTGCGAGAGGGCGCAGGGCATTATTCACGCCACACCGGAGATAAACAATCGGCTAGTATTGAAATTCATTGTTTCGAGATTGAAGACAATCGTGGACAAGATCAGTGCCATGCAAAGTTTTGTCCGCGTAGCCGAACTGGGGAGCTTTTCCGCCGCAGCGCAGCAACTCGGACGTTCCAAGGCCACTGTCAGTAAGCAGATCGCCGAACTCGAGGCGCGGCTCGGTGCGCAGCTGCTGTTGCGCACCACACGCCAGGTTCGTCTGACCGAGGCCGGTCAGGCTTACCAACCCCGCGCGCGGCAGCTGCTGGCCGACCTGGACGACATCGAAAGCCAGGTCGAGCGCCGTGAGGCGGCACTGAGCGGTAGCTTGCGTGTGGCCGCGCCGAATACCTTTTCCGAGCTGTACCTGGTCGCTGCACTGCACGCTTTCATGACGCGCCATTCGCGGCTCGACATCGAACTCGTTCTGACCGACGGCTTCGTCGACCTTCTCCGCGACGACTACGACCTCGCAATTCGCGTCAGCCTGCTCGAGGATTCTTCGTTGATTGCGCGGCGCCTGGCGGCCAGCACTGTGGTGTGCTGTGCCGCGCCCGGCTACCTGATTGAGCACGGCACGCCGGCGACACCGGAACAGCTCGCCGATCACGCCCTGGTGGTGGATACCAATATGCGCAACGCAAACCAATGGCGCTTCGTTGTTGACGGCGCTATTCGCGGTATCCGCAGCGCCGGCCGGGTGCAGGTCAACAGTGCCACGATGGTGCGCAACCTGCTGCTCAACGGCGTCGGCATCGGCTTGATCCCGGAGTTTGTGGTCCTCGACGCGCTCGCCGACGGTAGCCTGTTGCGCCTTCCGCTCACTGTGGACCCCTACGATCTAGGCGCCTACGCGGTTTACCCGCAGCGTCGTTATCTGTCGCAACGGGTGCGCGTATTTGTTGATTTCCTGGTCGCGTGGTTCGCAGACGGTCTAGAACAAGCGCGCGCGCGCGACGTGGCGGAGTGGATAGCGGTGTGAAAGCGCAGCCGCTTTACGGCGCGACCGACATCAGCACGTATTTTTCGCGCGCGCGCATGCCGATGCCGGCATAAAGTTTGCGCGCCGGCAGGTTGTCGCGTGCAACTTCGAGATGCAGCATCTTGATACCGCGTTCGCGGGCCGCGTTTTTGACCGCCGCCAGCGCCGCTTTGCCACCGCCGTGGCCGCGGAATTCCGCGCGCAGATAAAACTCGTCGATGAAAGCGTCGAAACCGCCGAACTCGAGGCTGTAGCCGAGGCACAGCGCGATGTAGCCGGCACGCTCGGCACCGGCCATGACAAACCACACCGCGCCCAGCGCGGGGTCGCTGAGCAGACGTTCGGCGCCGGCGCGCCGCGCCGCCTCGTCGAGCGTGACGCCTTCAAATTCATGGTAGGCCCGGATCAGGGGCAGCAGTTGCGCCAGGTCCGCAGGCTCGGCCAGCTCGAGTGTCCAGTTCATGGTGGCGCCTCCGTTGCTCCCGGCAGTCGCTGAAAGCGCCGCAGGATGCCAGCCAGATCGATGCCCAGCAAGCGGCTCAGTGCGGCGACGCGGTCGACGGGCGGGTCGAGGTCGAGTTGCGCGCCGTTGCTGAGTACGACAACGACATTGCCGCTATCAGGGACGGTTGCGAGCGCGCTGGCGGAAAACCGCCTGCGCATGACCAGCAGCAGGTCCAGCAGAGCGCGCTCGGCGCCCGGCGACAGGTTGAGTACGAATACGCCAGTGGCATTCAGACAGCGCGCGGCGTGAGTATAAAAATCGCTATCCGACAGGCACGGTGGATGCGCTTCGCCGCTGTAGATGTCGCACAGGATCAGATCGTAGCGGTCGGTACAGGTACGCAGGTACTCGGCGGCCGCGGCGATGGTCACCGGCCAGTCGAGCGGCACAAAAAAATGCCGCCGCGCGAGCTCGACCATGCGCGCGTCAAGCTCGACCGAAGTCACTCGCGCGGGCGGCCAGCGCGCGCTGAAAAAGCGTTCGAAGGCGCCGCCGCCGAAGCCGAGATTCAAAATCCGCGGCGGCTGCGCGCACCAGCCCAGGGCGGCGAGCATATAGCGATGATTCGGCAGGACGAGTTCGTCACGGGCGTCGAGTCGAATGGCCGACTGGATCTCGCTGCCGCCGGCGCACAGCCAGCGCAGACCGCCGTCCTCGCGGATCTCGATGGCGCGCTCCCCGCCAGCGTCGCGGTATACCAGCGTGCTGCCGGCGGCGCCGGCCGCGGCCTTGAGATCAGCGGTGGATACCGTGTCGATAAGCGCCGCGGCGGAGGTTATTCCGCCTTTTCAAGTACCACGACCGGGATTTCGCGTCCGCCTTCCTTGCTCGCACGGACCTGGTAGTCGGCAAACGGCGGGTACATGGCCGCCATCTGCTTCCAGATCCGCGCGCGTTCCTCACCGCTGGCGACGCGGGTGGTGGCGGCGAAGCGGTCGGTCGCGACCTGCACGGTAACCTGGTCCTGGTTCTGCAGATTGTGATACCAACCGGGGTGTTTCGGGTCGCCGCCTTTCGAAGCGATAATCGCGTAGCCACCGTCGACCTCGCCGTACAACAGCGGCATCACCGATTCCTTGCCGGATTTGCGCCCGCGCGTCGTCAACAACAGGGTCGGCAGCGGACCGGGGCCACCGCCGACGGTGGAATCCCACAGGTGGCCGGCGTTGCCGTCGGCCAGGTACAGTTCGCGGTGTTTGGCGATCCAGCCTTTGGTGCTGGCTTCTACTATCGGGTCACTCATGCTGGTCATTTCCTGATCGGGTTGCGCAGCGCGCTATGCTAACCAATTGAAGCCGGCATGGCACTGCCATGCGCATGCGGTCCGCGCCGCTGTAATCGGAGTGAACCAGTGACCAACGATGACTTGCCCCTCGCCGCGGCATTCCGCGACTTTGCCGCCGGCCACTCGACCCCGGTTGACGGCGGCCTGCTGGTCGCGCGGATCATAGACCCGGCCACCGATAGCGCCTGGGTACGCGGCGAACTGCGCCGCCTGGCCGACGCCGCCGGGCCATGCAACGATGGTGCGGCCCTGGTCGCGTTTCTGCATGAAACGGGTTTCGCCGGCGCCGAGGCCTATTACAGCCGCGATAACAGCTCGCTGGAGTACGTTCTGCGCAAGCGTCGCGGGATCCCGATCAGCCTCGCGCTGGTCGTGCTGGGCGTTGCGGAGGTGCTCGGCATCGATGGCCATGGGGTCAATTTTCCCCAGCATTTCCTGGTTTCGGTCGGCGCGGAGCTGGTCGATCCGTTCCAGATGGCGGTCGTCAGTGACGCGCAGCGGCAGGCCTGGCTGAGCGCCCTTGGGCTCAGCGCCGAGCAGGCTTTTGCGCCCGCCTCGGCACGCGATATCGTGCTGCGCATGTTGAACAATCTGCGCGTGCTGGCGCTGCAGCGCGGCGAGCATGCACTGGCCCTCGACTATTCCGGCTACCAGATCCTGATCGCGCCCGACCCGTTTCCGTTCCACCTCGACCGCGTCGATTTATGGCTCGCTGCCGGGGTCCCGGCCATGGCCAGGCACGAACTCGACCGCGCCCTTGAACTGGCGCCGAATGCGGCCCTGAAAGCGGAACTCGCGCGCAGGCGCATGGCCATCGCCGACGCGCCGGGCAAGCTGCATTGATCCGCACAGGTTAAGGAACGCGCCACGGCGCCGCTAATCTGGAGTGAGTCGAGAGCGCGGATGCAGGACTGTGGCCGACGGGAAATCCAAGCCGAACCAGCGAAATTACTACCGCGTACTCTACGTGCAGCCGGACGCGCCGCTGGAAATCGTGCGAGCCAGCTACCGCACCCTGATGCAGAAACTCAAGGCCCATCCCGATCTCGGCGGTGACGAATGGAACGCCGCGGTGATCAACCAGGCGTTTGCGGTATTGAGCGATACGCGCAAGCGCCGCGCTTATGACGCCGCCCTGTTCGGTAAAAGTGACTGGAAAACGCTCGGCAAACAATCACCCGCGCAACGCGGCGCGCGCAACTCCGACGGCGCGGGTTTCGAACGTTTCAAACCGATAAAAATCTAGGTAGTGCCTCAGTTTGAAATCAAAAAAGAGAAATCGACCCATGGCGCTATAATAAGCCCATGACTGACAAACTCAGGAAATCAAAGCGCCCGGCGGACGTTATCGGGAATGCCGTGCGTGTCATGGAAATAGCTACGGGCGAGGCTGAGGACGAAAATCTAGACGAAGGAAAAAATCCTGCGGCCGTTGAGCTAGGCCGGAAGGGCGGAACGAAGGGCGGTGTAGCCAGGTCGAAGCAATTGTCGGCCGAGCGGCGCCACGAAATCGCCAAGAAGGCAGCGAAAGCTCGATGGAAGAAATTTAGCTCTAAGGATTAATTGGGTCTCGGCATCGAATAATTAGCGGCAATTTTGTACAGAGCGTCCACCGGCCATTGGTGTTCTCCCGCTTGTGTATAGCGAACGTATAACGTCCTAACCCCCTAAACGGAAATGCCTTCATGACAGCAATAGTCCGCGCGCTTATATCGTTTTCCAAGCTGATTTCTTGAGCATCTGCAATCAATACTTTTTTGCCGTCCGGGGCTATAAGCGTGATTCTGAAATAACCTGATTCCGGAACGTCCGTATTAGTTCGATACCATAAACTAACCAACGAATAGTGTACGGGGCCGAATATAAACTGCCCGCCGCCTTCGCTAAGTTTTTGCTCTATTGCTTCTTTCGTTTCTTCAAAGATTGCAACGTCGCTAAGGTCAACTAGCGTGAGTAAATTGGTTTGCTGATCGACTAGCGCTTTATAGCAGATAGCTGAAGTTACGTGATCCACTTCTGCTACCCAATAGAGATATACAAGTCGTTTTGTGGATTGTTCTCGGTGGACGCTCTTGCAGTAGTTCCAGCGCTAATTTTGTACTCGCCTGTGAAGTTAACGATGTTATCTAAATCGCTTGCTTGAGCGGCCTGGCTTGCCACTTGTCTGACTCCAAGTGAAAGCTCGCTGCCCATGGCAATTAATAGATCGCTGATCGTGTCAATTGTCCAATTGCCGGGGGCACCCAGCCATCTTGTAATTTGGGCGGGGTCTTTCCCTAGCCGCAAGGCGATCTGCGATTTGCGCGTTCCGTTAAGATCGTGTTGACGCAGGTACTCTTTAAGTACCGTTTCGTGGAGTCGATTTCGAAGGCGCTCTTGAAAATATGTTATAGCTCGCGGCGATAACTCTTTACTTTCAAGGATCTCCGCTTCCAATGGCGTTAGCTGTGATGTAGTCACTTATCCGATCTCCAGTTACTGGACGATATGAATGGAAAAAATGTTTCCATTTCGTTTCGCATTCATTAATTGCATTGACCCACTCCGGATCGTTCTTGTCGCCCATTTTGTCCCGCTGTCGCCACACTAAGGCAATGAAGGTATCCGGCTCCGCAAAACCCCCGAAGACACGGAGTCCCGGCTTTGGGTCTCTGCTTCGGATGTCCCATATTCCCTTATCGACCGGTGCCAAGAGACCTAAATACGCAGCCTGTGCTTTATGCGGAGTTAGGCACATCTGCAAAAGCCCCCCGGAAACATAGAAATCAAGGTCAGCCTGAAGTCTAGCGCCACGTAGTTCTAGAGTGGTCTCGTTTCCGTTTAGCAATTCCGATACTGATTGTGAAACATACAATTTACGACTACGCGATTCATGCGATAGCTGAGGTACGTAGTTGTGTAACTCGCCTTGAGCACTCCAGTAGTTGCATAACTCTATTATTGACATTTAAGTCAAGATCCGCATTATTTGCAACCGAGCTGTTCACGAATTTGTGAGAGATTATCGCGCCGACCAACAGTAACAAAATGCTTTAGATGCAAGAGCGCTCAAGTATAATGTTCAGTATGAATAAATTGGACACCAAGCAACGCGCGCAGATCCTTGCGATGTTATGCGAGGGCATGAGCATGCGCGCCGCCGCTGGCCTGACAGACGTTTCACAGAATACCGTGGCGAAACTATTGGTCGAAGCGGGCGAAGCTTGCGCTATCTTCCACGACAAGACGGTTCGGGGCGTTACCCCTCAAAATGTCCAAGCCGATGAAATCTGGTCGTTCACCTATGCCAAGCAGTGGAACGGCTCTACTGCTGCGGCCGCTCCAGATGGTGCTGGCGACACTTGGACGTGGACCGCGCTAGATAGCGACTCCAAGCTTTTAATTTCGTACCTCGTCGGTAAGCGCGACTCGGAATACGCCCTTGCATTCATGTCCGATCTGGCTAACCGAATCGAAGGCCGCTTCCAGCTCACCGCTGACGGTCATAGCGTCTACGTTGAAGTCGTGGAAGATAGCTTCGGCCCGGACGTGGATTTCGCCCGACTAATCAAGCATTACAGCGCGTCTATGGAAGGCGCACCCGAGCGCCGTTATTCGCCGGCGGAATGCACCGCGGCGCACATGCCGATAGTCCAGGGAAAGCCGAATCCGTCGAAAGTGTCCACATCCCACGTAGAACGGGCAAACCTCAGCATACGGATGCACATGCGGAGGTATCCTCGGCGAACCGATGCGTTCAGCAAGAAGTTCGCGAACCACTGCCATATGGTCGCGATCTACACCGTGTTCTATAACTGGCTCCGCATTCACAAAACGCTGAAAGTTACTCCAGCACAGGAAGCGGGCCTGACTGATAATGTTTGGGAGTGGGCAGACATTATCGACTTCATGGACTCGCTGGCCCCGGCTCCGAAGAAGCGCGGACCGTACAAGAAGCGCGAAATTTCAAAGTGAGGCACTACCAAAATCTAGCGCGGCCGGCGCGCCGAGCGTCTACGGTTTCACAAACTTCATCGTCATGCGGTCGCTTTCGCCGATCGCGGCATACTTGTCGCGATCGACCTCGCCGGCACGAAAACTCGGCGGCAGCGTCCACACGCCTTGCGGGTGGTCGCGCGTGTCTTTGGGGTTGGCGTTGATCTCGCTTTTTGCGACGAATTCAAAGCCGGCGCCGGCGGCCAGGCGCAGCGCCTCGCTTTCGGCCAGGTAACCGCTTTTGGCAGCCTCGGGGCCGACCATCTCAGCACTGCCGCGATGCGCGACGAGCCCCAGGATACCGCCCGGTTTGAGTGCCGCGTAGGCCGCCGCGAACATCGCTTCGGCGCGCCCGTCACGCACCCAGTTATGCAGGTTGCGGAACGTCACGACCAGGTCCGCACTGCCGGCCGGCGCCGCACTGAGGCTGGCCGGCGGCATCAGCGCGCCGACCTTGACCTTGTCGTAGACGTCGGGATTGGCAGCGAGTTTGTCGACGAATGCCTGGGCGTTTTTTTCGAAGTAGCTGACCCCGGTGCTGCCGTCGTAATTGGCCGCGTATAACAGCCCGTCCTCGCGCAGGTATGGCGCCAGGATCTCGGTGTACCAGCCACCGCCGCCCGGCCAGATCTCGACCACGGTCATGGTTGGCTGGATGCCGAAAAATTCCAGCGTCTCCACGGGGTGGCGCGCGTCGTTGCGCGCAATATTGGCCGCCGATCGATGCTTGCCGTTGGCCGCTGCGATGAGGGCGGCGTCTGCCGCCAGGGTACTTGCCGGCGTCAGGCCCGACAGCAGGAGGAGCAGGGTGAGGTAGCGCATAGTGAATGTCCTTGAGTGTTGAAATGGCATGCCGGCCCGACGCGATGGGCTGGTCAGGGATTGAGTTTGTAGGTCACCGTGGCCAGCGCAACCTCGTCGCCGTCGGGGTTCGTTACTGATACGTCGCTGACGCAGATGCTGCCGCCGCGGCGCCGGACCCGGGCCGCGGCGGTCAAATCGACGGCGACGCTGAGCTTGAGATAGTTGATGCTGAAACCGACGGTTGCGCCGCGGGCACCGGCGCCAACGTCCGGGTGGGTCCAGATCGCACAGGTCGCGGCCAGATCGATGAGCGAACTGATCGCACCGCCGTTGATGCGGTCGGCGCCGAGGAACTCGCGATACGGCAGGCGCAGCACGGCATGATCGGTGGTGGCGGACACCAGTTCAATGCCGAGGTGACGGGCATAAGCCTGGTCGACGGCAATCGCGCGGGCAAAATCGGGCATGTGCGGTTCTCGGTTGGCGCGGTGTAAGCTGGCTCGGGAACAGTCCGGCGCTGAAGATCTATAACTGGTCCGACGGTGAGTAAAGTAACAGGCCCGGGCGCGGCTGTGAACGCGAGTCGGCGCGGGTACTTTTCGTGACCGGTCGTTCGGGTTACTGTCATCGTTCTCAAGGACAGCTTTGCTGCGGCTGGAACACCGGACGCGCGCAAGTTTCCCAACGCGAAACCGGGGAGAAACCCATGACACAGCCGCTCTACACCATTCGCCAGGTCGCCTATGTGGTGCGCGACCTCGACGCCGCACTGAAATACTGGACCGAGGCGCTGAAGGTCGGCCCGTTCTTCAAGTTCGAACATTGCCCGCTGGAAAATCAGCGCTACCGCGGCGGGCCGTCAAATGCCGACGTTACTCTTGCCCTGGGCAATTCCGGCGATGTTCAGATCGAACTGATTTACTGCGAAACCGATGCGCCGTCGGTGTACAAGGAATTTCTCGATGCCGGCCGCACCGGCGTCCACCATTTCGGCATGATGCCGGTCGACTACGCCGCCACCGTTGCCGAGTACAAGGCGCGCTGTCATGAGGCGGCCTTTGAATGTACTGTCGGCGGCGCGCCACTGGTGTACTTCGACACCGTCGATACGGTCGGACACTTCATCGAACTGTGGGATAACAACCAGGTGTTCAAAGACCTGTTCTCGCTCGTTGAAGACGCCGCCAAAGGCTGGGACGGTAAAGACCCGGTCCGCCCCGGACCGCTCTGATCTGAGCATGGCGGGCGTCCTGCAGCAACGCCGCGACGGGCCGGTACTGGTCCTGACGCTCGATCGCCCGGCACGTCATCATGCGATTAACAGCGAACTTGCCGCGGCTTTGATCGCTGCACTCGACGCCGCCGAGATTGACGACAGCGTGCGCGCGATTGTCGTCACCGGCAGCGGCGCCAAGGCGTTCTGCGCCGGTCAGGACATGCTCGAGGCGAGCGGTGTCGAGGGCGGTGACGGCGACAGTGGTACCTCGTCGGCCTACCGCGCCGTCGAACGCCTGCAGGCTTCTCCGCTACCCCTGATCGCGGCGATCAACGGCTACTGTTTCGGCGGTGGAGCGCTGCTCGCGATCGCCTGCGATATTCGTCTGGCCAGTCCGGCGGCAACGTTCCGCCTGCCGGGCGCGGCTTACGGACTGGTCGTCGGGGCGGCGATGATGCCGCGCCTGGTCGGCGCCGCGCGCGCCAAGGAGCTGATCTTCACCGCGCGCCGGTTCGACGCCGCCGAGGCGCTGGAATGGGGCATGCTGAACCGGGTCTGCGCCGATCACGAGTTGTTGCCGGCGGCGCTCGCCCTGGGCCAGGAAATCGCGGCCAATTCGCCACGCGCGGTGCGCGAGTCAAAACGGGTCATCGACGCGGCGAGTATCGATGAGGCGGCAGTGGCGGCCGAAAACGACATCAACCGCGAACTGCGCGGCAGCGACGAGCAGGCGCAGCGCTTTCGCGCCGCCACGCGGACAGTCACCGGGCGCTAAAAAAAGCGCGAAAACTTCCTTCGAAATCCGTGGCGTGCGGGTCGATCACCACAGATCCCACACCGGGCGCAGGTCGGCAGCGAGCGGCGCGACCTTGCCTAGCGTCGCCCATGGCAGTCCCGACTGATGAAAATCTGAACCGGCGGAGGCGGCGAGGTCGTGGGCGCGGGCGAGGGCGCTGAGGTGACGCGTCTGGTCCGGCGTCTGCTGGCCGGAAATGACCTCCAGACCCTGACCACCGGCTACCCGGAAGGCTGTAAGGAGCGCGTTGAGTCGGCCGTTGGTGAGTTTGTATTTGGCCGGGTGGGCGAGTACCGCGGTGCCACCGGCGTCGCGGATCCAGGCGATGATGGCGGCCAGTGGCGCCCAGTGGTCGAAGCCGCCGGCCTCGTGGCGACCGCCGAGGAATTTACGAAACGCGTCGGCCGGGTCGACCGCCGCGCCAACGGCGACCAGGTGGCGCGCGAAATGCGGCCGCCCAATGGCCCCACCACCGGCATAGGCCGCAGCGCCCTCATAGGCGTTGCCGATGCCGCGCTTGCGCAGTCGCTCGCCGATGGCCCGCGCGCGGTCGTCGCGGGCCTGGCCCTGGTGCCGGCAGGCTGCAGTGATGGCCGGACTCGCCAGATCGATATTCAAACCGAGGATATGGATGCCGGTGCGCTCCCACCACGACGAAAACTCGACCCCGGCGACCACGTTGAGGTTGGCGTGGCGGCAGGTATCGAGCCCGCTATAAGCCGCAACGGTGTCGTGGTCGGTGATCGCGAGCAGGGTTACGCCGGCGGCGCTCGCCGCGCTGAGCAGTTCGGACGCGGCGAGTTTGCCGTCGGACGCGGTGGTATGGGTATGCAGGTCGGCGAGCATATTGATGGCTGTTGGTGGCATTCGAGTGTGCAGTTTAACCAAGATCGGGAGTGGTGATCGGCGCTCTGGCGTCGCGCTCTGGGGTAGACTAGGCTCTCGAGCGAGCAGCACCCGGACCACCATGACTGACATCGTACGCAACGCGAAGTTTCTGATCGGACAGGTTGTCCGGCACCGCATCTATGCGTTTCGCGGTGTCATCTATGATGTCGATCCGACTTTCGCCAATACCGACGAGTGGTGGGAGTCGATCCCGGCCGAAGTGCGTCCGCGCAAAGACCAGCCGTTCTACCACCTGCTCGCCGAGAACGCCGAAACCAGTTACATCGCCTATGTTTCGGAACAGAACCTGCTGCATGACGAAAGCGGTGAACCGGTGAATCATCCCGACGTCCCCGACTATTTCGGCAAACTCGAAGGCGGTTGTTATCAGCTACGTCCGGGGCGCGCTCACTAGCAGGGTGGTGAAAAACTACTGCGGAGGTCGTGCGCGGCGTTGCGGGCTCGCCTGCGGTCCTCATTTACACCAGTAAACTCCGGTCCTCGTCTCGCCCGCGCCTTGCGCCCGACCTTCCTCGCTACGTTTTTCACCACCCTGCTGCAGGGCAGGTTAAAAACTACTGCGGATACCGTGGGCGGCGTTGTGCACTCGCCTGCGGTCCTCATTTACACCAGTAAACTCCGGTCCTCGTCGCGCCCGCGCCTTGCGCTCGACCTTCCTCGCGACGTTTTTCACCAACCTGTTAGGTCGTGCGAGATTCGTATTACTCGAGCTGCTTCAAAAAACGGAGGATCTGGGCGGTGGTCTCGCCGGCTTTTCCACCTGCAGCCAATGCCCGGCGCCGTCGATGATTTCGATGAAACGCAGATCGTCGAATGCCTGCGGAAAGCTGCTGCGCCATTCCGGGTCATAGAGCAGAACGTCGTCTTCGGCGCCGGCCACGAACGCCGCCGGCTGAGTAAAGCGGGCGTGTTCGAGTTCGGGTGTGAGCGCGCATTGGGTCGGCAGATTGCGGTACCAGTTGCACGGACCACGGAATCCGCTGGCCCGATAGCTGTCGAGATAAACCGCGAAATCTTCGGCGCTGAGCCACGCCGGGCGATGATCGGTATGCGGCAGTGCGTCGAGCAGCGAACTCGTCGCCGGATGTTCGAGCTGTTGCATCCAGGCGCCGAACGGCGAATCGGCGGCGAGACCGTAGTAAAGTTGCAGCAGCGCGTTTTCGAGATCGGCCTCGAGTTCCTGTTCAACGATCCCGGGCTGCTGAAAATAGCGGATATACCAGAAGCGATCGTCGTAGCCGGGCGGGTCGATGGTTGCCGGCGTGGGTCGCCAGAACGGCACCGACAAACCCATCACGGCGGTGCAGGTCTCGGGGTGCAGGAGGGCGGTATTCCACGCTACCAGGCAGCCCCAGTCGTGACCGATAACGGTGCAGGTGTCATAGCCGAGCGCGCCGGCCAGACCGTTGATGTCACCGGCCAGGGCGCGAATATTGTAAGCCTCGACGGCCTGCGGCTTGCTGCTCCGGCCGTAGCCGCGCTGGTCGGGAACGGCGACCCGATAGCCGGCCGCGACCAGGGGATCGATCTGGTGTCGCCACAGGTACCAGCACTGCGGCCAGCCGTGCAGCAGGATCAGCAGCGGGCCTTCGCCTTCGACAACGGTGTTGAGTGTTACCCCGTTGGTTTCGATCTGTTCGAAATGACGTTGTGCGGGCATGGTCGACTCTCGCTTCAGAGCAGGAATGGGATATACGGGTGAACGAGATAGTAGACCACGAAGGTCGTCATGCCGATCAGTACCGGCCGGTAGGCGGCGCCGCGATCACGATTGTCGGCCATCGCCGACAGTGCAATACCGCTCGCTGCGCACAGGCCACCGCTGAGAAACAGCAGCAGACCGAGGGCAAAATCGATAACGTCACCATTGCCCCAGCTCGCTCCCGGCGGCTTGTCGATCAGCGGGTAGAGGATTGCGCGGTAGACTACCGCCACCACGGCGAGGCCAATTACGATCCGCTCGAGCCAACGGGCGAGGGATTCGACAGTGCGGTAGTGCATGGCAGCGGTGGTCTCAGTTTGATTCGTGTCGGCGACGAGGATCGCTCGATAGTGAAATCCAGCGCGCCTTCCGCGCGGTGCAACCCGGTTCGAGGTCCGCAGATTTGTATGGCAAACAAGAACACGATGCGCCATTTCGGTCAACACCGGCACGCGCTGATCGCCGCCATCGCAGGCAGCGGTGATCGCAAAAAAAGCTCCGGGCGTTCTCCGACATGAGTCCGCGACGACGCAAGCCCGTTCCCGGGTTACTGTCTTCAGCCGCGCCGGAAGAGGCCGCTGACGGCGATTTTGACGACGAAGCCGGGCCGAGCAAGTCGGCCGTCAAACGTGAACTGGCCGCGGTCCAGGCGCTGGCGCTCGAGCTTATCGGCCTCGGCGGCGACGCGCTCGAACGTCTGCCGCTGAGCGAAACGACCCGCGCCGCACTGCTCGCCGCTGGCCGTCTGGAGCGACGTGCGCGACAGCGCCAGCTGCGTTACGCGAGCGCCCAGCTGGCGCGCGAAGATTATCGTGCGGTGGCCACGGCGTTGGCCGCGCTCAAGCGCCCGCATACCGACGAGGTGCGTCACTTTCATAGCGTGGAACGCTGGCGCGACGCGCTGCTGGCCGGTGACAGCGCCGTGATCGACGAACTCGGTAAGCGCTACATAGGCCTCGACCGACAGCAGCTCATGCAACTCGTCCGCAAGGCCCAGGCCGAACAACGCGCCGGCCGCGCGCCGGTAGCGGCTCGCCAGCTGTTCCGCTATCTCGCCGCCCTGCGTGAGGACGAGTGAACCCCGCTATCGATCAACGCACGATGGTCACCGCGCTGTAGGCATGATCGACGACCTGGCTGCTGACGCTGCCGAGCAGCAGGCGTGTGAAACCGGAACGCCCGCGCGAACCCATCACGATCATATTGGCTTCATTGTCGACCGCGTAGCGACAGATCTCCTCGGCAGCATGCCCCCAGCGCTGCACGAGCTGGGCATCGGTGTCGAGTTTTCCGAGCGCCTTGTGCGCGGCCGCGAGTTCTTTCTCGACGGCGGCGCTTTCGGTGATTTCGCGCAGCTCATCGATAGACACCGCCGCATCGGCCGCGATCACCGGCCATTCACCTGCGCCCCACGCGTAGGGCACGAGCTGGTCCTCGTTGTGGACGATGAGCAGGGTGACTCGCGCGCCGAGGCCGCGGGCGAGTTCGCCGGCGAAGGTCGCGGCGGCGATGGCGCCCTCGGATCCGTCGATCGGAACCAGGAGATGTTTGATTGCGCCCATCGTGAACCTCCGTGCTGTGCGAGTGCAGCGGCACTGTAACGAGCAGTACGCAGGGCTGCTTGATATCGGTCAACCCGGCGGTCGGTCAGTCCCGAACACCGCTGTCCGCACGATCATCGCCCGCTCCAGGCCGGCAGGAGCGGTCGTCGGTACGTGAGCGAGGGGAACACGTACAATAGCCGGATGCCAGTTACCGCACCCCATTTGTTTGACTATTCGCCGTATTGGGCGGAATGCTACGGCACCGCGCCGTGGCTGCCGATGTCGCGTGCCGAAATGGACACCCTCGGCTGGGACAGCTGCGACATCGTGCTGGTCAGTGGCGACGCCTACGTCGATCATCCCAGTTTCGGCATGGCGGTGATGGGCCGCTTTCTCGAAGCGCAGGGTTTTCGTGTCGGCATCATCGCCCAGCCCGACTGGCGCAGCGTCGATGCCTTTCGCGCGCTCGGCCAGCCGAACCTGTTTTTTGGCGTCACCGCCGGCAATATGGATTCGCTGATCAACCGTTACACCGCTGACCTGCGCCTGCGCAGCGACGACGCCTACACGCCGGGCGGCGCGGCCGGCAAACGTCCCGAGCGCGCGGTTATCGTTTACGCGCAGCGCTGCCGCGAAGCGTTCCGCGAGACCCCCATCGTGATCGGTGGTATCGAGGCCAGTCTGCGCCGGATCGCGCAATACGATTACTGGAGCGACAAGGTGCGGCGCTCGGTGCTGCTCGACGCCAACGCCGATATCCTGTTGTACGGCAACGCCGAACGCGCAATTGCGGAGCTGGCGCACAAGCTGGGCCAGGGGCACCCGCTGTCGACACTGAACGATATCCGCGGCACGGCCGTGGTCCGCGCGGCGGTGCCGGCGGGTTGGAGCGAACTCGATTCGACCCGCATCGACTGGCCGAAACAAATCGACAGCCTGCCAAACCCTTACGAGTATGTCGATCCGACCAGCGCCTGCGGCAACGACGCCGGCAGCGACGACGGCGCCAGGCCGGTGCGCGTGATCCCGATGCCGCTGCACCGCCAGCTGCGCGGCCAGCGCGAGCAGGTGTGCATCCGTCTGCCGTCGTACGAGAAAGTCATCAAGGACGCGGCGCTGTACGCGCACGCTTCGCGCGTGCTGCACCAGGAGGCGAATCCGCACAATGCGCGTGCCCTGGTGCAGCGTGACGGTAAGCGCGAAGTGTGGATCAATCCACCACCGATCCCGTTGACGACCGAGGAAATGGATGGGGTATTTGACCTGCCCTATCAACGTCGCCCGCACCCGTCCTACGGCGAGGCGACCATTCCGGCCTACGAGATGATCAAAACCTCGGTCAATATCATGCGCGGCTGTTTCGGCGGCTGTACCTTCTGTTCGATCACCGAACACGAAGGACGGGTCATCCAGAGCCGCTCGGAAGCGTCGATCCTGCGCGAGATCGAGGATATCCGTGACAAGGTGCCGGGTTTCACCGGGGTTATATCCGATCTCGGCGGCCCGACCGCCAACATGTACCGTCTGAATTGCAAAGACGACGACATCCAGGCCAGCTGCCGCCGCCTGTCGTGCGTTTATCCGACCGTGTGCAGCAACCTCGAAACCAACCACGCGCCGACCACCGCGCTGTACCGCAAGGCGCGTGCTTTGCCCGGCGTCAAACGCGTGCTGATCGCTTCCGGCTTGCGCTACGACCTCGCCGTGCTCGACGAGGAATACGTGCGCGAACTGGTCACCCACCACGTCGGTGGTTATCTCAAGATTGCCCCTGAGCACAGCGAAGACGCCACCCTGCAGAAGATGATGAAGCCGGGTATGGGCAGCTACTACCAGTTCAAGGAAGCTGTTCGAACGGTCTCTCGCGCGAGGCGGGCAAGAAGCAGTATCTGATCCCGTATTTCATCGCTGCCCATCCCGGCTGCGAGGACAGCGACATGGTCAAGCTCGCGCTGTGGCTGAAACGGAACAAATTCCGCGTCGACCAGGTGCAGACCTTTTATCCCTCGCCGATGGCCCTGGCGACGGCGATGTACCACTCGGGGCGACCCGCTGAAAAAGCTGAGTTACAAGAGCGCGCCGGTTTTTGTCGCCAAAGATCTCAAGCAGCGGCGTCTGCACAAGGCTTTTCTGCGCTATCACGATGAAAAGAATTTCGACACGCTGCGCGAAGCCCTGCAGGCGATGGGACGCAGCGACCTGATTGGCGATGGTGACTCGCAGTTGGTTCCCGCCGCGGCCGGCCCGCGCACGCCGCGTAAACGGCGTGGCGCCAGGCACCGCCGCGGCGGCTATCGCGCCGCGCGCGGCGGGCAATGGAGCTGAGCAGACGATTCGAGACCGGCTGCAGCGCGCCACGCTTTGCCCGCTGCCTGCCTGCGGCTACACTGCCGCCTCACCTAGTTCCCACCAGGAGTAACCGCCATGAGCCCGGAAGAAACCGTCAACGCCTTCTGCGCCGCGCTGAATGATGACCTCGAAAAGTCGCTGCGCTACATCGCCGACGATTGCGTTTACCAGAACATGCCGTTTCCGCCGGTCCACGGCCCCGAAGGTGTGCGCGCAACCCTGGCGGGATTTTTTGAGGTTACCGGCCCGGTGCGTATCGAGACCCTCAAGCAGGTCGCGGTCGGCGACCTGGTCATGAACGAAAGGCTGGACTATTTCGACCCGCCGACCGGTAAAGCCTACGGCCTGCCGGTGGCCGGTGTATTCGAAGTCAAGGACGGCAAGATCACCGCCTGGCGCGACTACTTCTGTATGAATCAGTTCAGCGCCGGGACCGGCCTGAAATTCTAAGCTTAGCGGACTGCGCGGGCTCCGGGCGCCCGCGCAGTCCATCGCTCAGGATTTTTTCTGCGGCAGCTTGGCTTCTTTCTCTTCGACCGGGCCGTTCGCTTTGACCCAGGCGCCGAAACCGCCGGCCATGTGCGCAACCGGCGCCAGTCCCATACGGTGCACGGACTGCGCCGCGAGCGCCGAGCGCATGCCGCCGGCACAATAGAAAATGAATTTTTTCCCTGAGGCGAATTCTTCGCGATGATAAGGGCTGGCGGGGTCGACCCAGAATTCGAGCATGCCGCGCGGTGCGTGCGAGGCGCCCGGAATCGCGCCGTCGCGCCACAGTTCGCGGATGTCGCGGATGTCTACGAGTTGAACATCGGGATCATCCTTGACTGCCATCACTTGTTCAACGCTCAGGGTTTCGATTTCTTGTTCAGCTTCGGCGCAGAGTTCTTTGATGCCCTTGGTGATCATGGTGGCTCCCAGTTTTCGAGTTCGAACTACGATTGTGGCCGGAGCCCGGGCCGCCGCCGCGGCACTGTCGCTCCTGCCATCCGAGCGCCATTTATTGCCCGCCGCGGACAGCTAGTCAAGTCGCCAGCCACTGCCGTTGCGCTCGTGGGCGATCCGCTTTGAACCACACCGAGCGCCAGGCCGTGCTCCCTGCGCGCACGGCCTACACCATGTTGACGATAGTGATGATGCTGTGGGCGTCCGGTGTGATCGTCGCACGCGGTGTCCACGAACTCACGCCGCCGATCGGGTTTTCGTTCTGGCGCTGGGCGGTTGCGGTGGCGGTGCTGACGCCGCTGGCCGGACGTCAGTTGCTGCGCAACTGGCCCTATATCAGCGCCCGGCTCGGTCATTTTGCCTTGCTCGGCCTGTTCATGGCGGGCGGCAGTACGTTGCTGGTGTGGTCGGTGCAATACACCACCGCGACCAACGCCGCGCTGGTCAGCGCAGCGCAGCCCACCGTCACCGCGGTGCTGGCATGGGTGGTGCTGCGCGAACGCCTGGCGCCGGTGCAGATCCTCGGCATCGCCGCCGCCGCGGCCGGCATGGTGGTGATGGTCGCGCGCATGGACGTAACGGTCCTGATCGAGCTGTCGCTTAATCCCGGCGACGTACTGGTTTTGCTCGCGGTGGTTTTCTACGCGCTTTATGCGATTAACCTGCATCACTGGATCAAAGGGCTGCCGCCGGTCCTGATGATGTACCTCACCGCGCTCGGCGGCCTGTTGGTGCTGGTGCCGTTCTATATTCTCGAAACGCTGTTCGTGGCGCCATTCGAAAGCCACCTGCCGGTCCTCGGCGCGGTCCTTTACATGGCCCTGATCCCGACCCTGCTGGCGACCACGATGTGGAACATCTCGGTTGGCGTGGTCGGCCCGAGCCGGGCCTCGATATTCATCAACCTGTTGCCGGTATTCGGGACCGGGTTTGCGGTCCTGATGCTTGACGAAAGCGTACAGCCGTATCACTTCGTCGGCGGCGCGCTGGTCTGTGCCGGCATTACCCTGGTGGTGCGCCGGCGGCCCTGAAATCAGGTCGTGGTGATGGCGGGTACGAGCGGCGCCAGCGGAGGGGCTGCCGGACAACACCGGTTTATTTTTATGCAAAGCGGCATATAAACTGTCGAGCATGACCAGTACCGGTACTCCAGGGCCTCGGCGTTCGCGCGGGCGCCCGCGACAGTTCGAGCCCGAGGTCGTGCTGGGTCAGGCGATGTCGGTGTTTCTCGAACGCGGGTTTGCCGCGACCTCACTCGACGACCTGGCCGCGGCGATGGGCATGAACCGGCCGAGCCTGTACAACGCGTTCGGCAACAAGGAGTCGATTTACCGCCACGCGTTTGCGCATTTCACGGCCATGATGCGCGCCGAAATGGCTGCTGTCCTTGGCGAAGATTATGACCTGGCCACTGCGCTTAAGAATTTCTACGCCGGCGGACTGGATGTCTATTTCCAGCGTCGGCCGGCGCCCGGCTGCTTCGTGTTCTGTACCGCGCCGGTCGAAGCCCTGAGCCACGCCGACATCCGTGCCGATATGCGTGCGGTGTTGACCGAAGTCGATACGATGTTGGCCGCGCGCTTCGCGGCGGCCCAGAAAGTCGGCGAATTCCCGGCGCGTGTTTCCGCCACTGAAGCGGCGCGGATCGCTCAGGCCGTCCTCCACTCCCTGGCCTTGCGCGCACGCGCGGGAGAATCGCGCGCCGCACTCGAGCGCATGGCCGATCACGCTGTCGCGTTATTGTGTGCGAACGATGTTCGCTGAATGACCGCCCGCATTCAGCCGCCGGGACCACCGCCGTTGACGTAAATCACCTGCCCGGTGAGAAAACTCGCGGTCGCGGAAACCAGCATGGCCACCATCGCGGCAATTTCTTCCGGTTCGCCGGTGCGCCCGAGCGGCACGGACTGGACGAAGGCGCGGGCCTTGTCTTCGCCCATTTCCTGCAGCAGTGCAGCGAGCATCTCGGTCATGATCGGGCCGGGCGCGATGGCGTTGACCCGGATCCCGTAGCGGCCCTCTTCCTTGGCCAGAATGCGGGTCAGCGCTTCGAGCGCCGATTTCGAGACCGTGTAAGGGCCGAACGAGGCCGGCATGCGTTGCGTCACGTTTGAAGACAGGTTGACGATATGTCCGACCCGACGTTCGCGCATATGCGGGATCACGGCGCGCACCATATGGAAAGCGCCGTTGAGGTTGATGTCCAGCATGCGCTGCCAGGTTTCGAAATCGGTGTCGGCGATGGAAGTGTCGTTCGACGAGATACCGGCGTTGTTGACCACGATATCGATATGCCGCCAGCGGGCCAGGGTCTGACGCACAATTTCCCCGGCCGCCTGTGGGTCTGCGATATCGGCCTGGATCAGCATCGCCTCGCCGCCCGCGCCGGCAATTTTTTCGGCGACCTCGGCGGCGGCCTCGCCATGGCTGGCATAGTTGATTGCAACCCGCGCGCCGTCGGCGGCGAGACGCAGGGCAATCGCGCGACCGATGCCGCGTGACGCGCCGGTGACGATGGCGACCCGGTGTCCTGTGTTCATGAGGGTTGACTCATTCGGCGACCAGCGTACATGGTTGCAGAGCCCTTACGGTGGCGCAACGACAGCGCCGGCTATTTCAGCCTTGTTCCTCGATGCGTCGACGCAGATCGGCGATCAGATCGCGAGGTGTGGACTGCAGTAATGTCGCTTCGAACTGCGCGCGGTAGACGAGGACGCCGCTGATGCCGGCGACCACCAGGTCGTAAGCTTTCCAGCGACCGTCACGCCGCACCATGCGCACTTCGACCGGGACCTCGAGGTCCTGCCAGGTCACGCTGGCCTTGACGCTGGCGCGATTCTCGGCGCTGAACGTCTGACCGAGGAAACGCACCTCTTCGCTGGTATAACGCGCCTGCAGGCGCGAAATATAGTAGCGGCACAGAAACTCGCCGAACACGCTGACAAACTCGGCCTGTTCGGTCGCCGAAAACGTTTTCCAGTTGCCCGCCAGTGCGAGTCGCGAAAACGCATCGACATCGAACATCTCGCGTGTGAGCGCGCACAGTTGCTCGCGCTCGGTGTCGCTGTCGCGGCGCTCGGCGGCGGTCAGCACTGCGATGCCGGCCGCGATATGTTCGCGCAGGACATCGATTGGCTGTTGTTCGGCGGCCACATTCGACGCCGCGAGCAGCGCTGTCGAGAGCGCAACCAGGACCGCATATCGCCAGTGCAATAGCCTGTCTCCGGGATCGGGAACGGAGCGCAATTCTGATACTGCTCTCGGCATATGTAAACTCAGGGCGCCGCGCTCGGTGCACGCTGCGCCGCCTCGGCGCGCAGCAGCACGATGCCGATAACGGCGGTCGCCGCGGCCAGGACCAGGTAGGCGGGCGTGAAACTGTCGCTCATCGTCGCCGCCAGACCGAACAACGGCGGTGCAACCACAACCCCGGCGAAGGTCACGAACAAACCCCCGCCGGTTGCGCGACTGACCTCCGCAGGCGGCACGCGACGCGTGATCTCGGCCAGGTAGACGCCGTTCCACGAAGCGCCGGTGGCGCCGAACAGCGCACACAAGGCGAATACCGACCACGCCGGCCAGGCGGCGTTGACCAGCCCGGTTGCCGCCGCGCTGGCGGCCATGCCCAGCGCCAGCAGGGCGAGCAGCCACTGGCTGCGTCCGCTGACGTCGGCGAGTCTGCCCCAGGCAATGCGGCCAGCGACCGCGGCAGCGCCGACACAAGACAATGCCAGGCCGGCGTGTCGATTGCTCCAGCCGCTGCCAGTCTCGAGAACGGTCACCAGGAAATAGATGTACGACTGCTGGGTGGCGGAAAAAAAGAACGTTGCGATGGCCAGTAGTCGCAGTTCCGGGCGTGAAAAAACCAGCCGTAGCGGCGCGAGGATATTGCCGCGCAACAGCGGCGCGCGCGATTCAAGACCGTGGTCGAAGCGTGCCCGCAGCGGTTGCAGCGCGATGCTCGCGACGGCTACCACGCCAGCGATCACGACCAGTGCTCCGCGCCAGTCGAGCACGCCGAGCAGTGCCGGGACCAGCAGGCCGGCAAGCAGACCGCCGAGGGGTACACCGGTCTGTTTGACGGAAAAACTCAAGGACAGGTAACGCGGTGGCGTGTGGCGGGCGAGGATCTGACTGCTGGCCGGGGTCGTCGGTCCATAGGCCAGTCCGCACAGCAACGCGGACAGCAGGAACGCCATCCAGTGCGCGCCGAGTCCGATCAGCAGGGCCAGCGCGCAGCCGATCATGAGCAGTTGCGAAAAGCGTACCGCACCGTAGCGCAGCACGAAGCCGCCGGCGGTCAGCGAACCGGCCATGGCGCCGACGTAACACAATGACGCATAGATGCCGATCGCGGCCGGCGCTACCTGCAGTTCGCGGGCGATCTGCGGCGCCATCACTGACACCGTCAACGTGACCATGGTCACCAGCGCCTGTACGCCGGTGGTTGCCGTGAGCGCGATAGCAACCGTGCGGCGGCTTTGATCGTAGGTCATAACAGTGTGGTGCTTCTTCCTGTCGGAACGGCTCGGTACAATCCACCGCGATCGCGCGCACGGTGCGGGCGGCATATGGCCTCGGGTAAACAGAGATGGCGAAGCGGGTATCCCGGCACCAGCCGGTTGGCGTTGACCGGCAGCCGGGGGTGGGTGTGCGAACCCGCGCGGATGGCCGACATTGTGCCGTGAATTGCGCACCGCTGCTGCAGCCATCGCGGTCGGCGCGCTCGAATCGTGACCGGTGCCGGCTATGACCGGCAGTCGGGCGCCGGCCTGGCCACACGATCTGCATCGTGCCCTGGCCGCGCTCGAGATCAGCCAGGTCGCCTATGTGCCCGATGCCGGTCACAAGACTTTGCTCGAGCAGGTGCTTGGCGATCCGGCCATGCGCGGCGTCGCGCTGACCAGCGAACAGGAAGGGGTTGCGCTGTGTGCCGGCGCCTGGCTGGGCGGCTCGCGCGCCGTGCTGTTAATGCAATCGAGCGGGGTCGGCAACTGCGTCAATGCGATCGCTTCGCTGACCCAGGCCTGTCGCCTGCCGCTATTGATGCTGATCACCATGCGCGGCGAATGGGGTGAAGGGAATCCGTGGCAGGTTCCTATGGGCAGCGCGGTGACGCCGGTACTCGAAACCCTGGGGGTGAAGGTCATGCGCCTGGAGCAGGCCGCTGATGCCTATGACACCGCCCTGGCCGCCGGCACGCAGTGTTTTGCCGGTGGCGCACCGGTCGCGGTGCTGCTCGCCCAGCGCCTAATCGGGGCCAAGGCATTCCGGCGATGACTGGTACCCGCCTTCAGCGCCGCGCGGTGGTCGCCGAACTCCTTCGCGAGCGTGGTTCACTGCTGCTGGTGAGCGGACTGGGCGGAACCACCTGGGATGCTGCCGCGCTGGGCGACGACGACCACAATTTCTATTTATGGGGCGGCATGGGGCTGGCGGTTTCGACCGGTCTCGGACTGGCCCTCGCGCAGCCCGGCCGGCGAATACTGGTGGTGACCGGGGACGGCGAAATGCTGATGGGGCTCGGCTCGCTGGCGACCGTGGCCGCACAGCAGCCGGCGAATCTGGCCATCGCCGTGATCGACAACGAACGCTACGGCGAAACCGGTGACCAGCTCACCCACACCGCCGGGCACACCGATCTTGTCGCCGTCGCGCGCGGTGCCGGCATAGCGTCCGCCGTGCTGGTTGAGGACATGCTCGGGGTCCGTGAGTTCCGCCGGCGCCTGCACGGCGCCGATGCACCGCTGCTGGGCGTGTTCAAAGTCGACCCCGCCAATCCTGGCATGGTGCTGCCGCCGCGCGACGGGCCGGCGCTGAAGGACCGGCTGCGGCGCGCGCTGGGTATCGTGTAAGGGATACCCTGATCGGCGCGCAGCGCCGGAGGTGGTTCAGAATAATTTGTGTTCGAGGAAACTTTCGATTTCGGTACCCAGGCCGAGTCGCAGAGCCTGCTCGTACACGCAGAATCCGGCCATGACATCCTGCACACCCGTACCGACCGATTTGAACAGCGTACGCTGGAGCGCTGAATCTCGCACCGCGACGCCGGCCACCGCAGCCGGTAGTTCAACGATTTTAGCGCTGTCCCAAGTACCCGCCTCAAGTGCCGCGAGGGCGTCGCCGGATTCTTCTTTGACCCCGACCGCAGTGTCGACCAGGATCCGTTCGGCACGCTCAAACGCGGACGGGTCGATTTCGCGCAGATGCCCGCCGGTCGCACCGATAGAGTTGACGTGCTGGCCGTCTTCGAACCATGCGCCGCGGTAGGCAATGAGGTCGCCACGGCCCGTGGTATTGGTCGCCACGACCACGATATCGCTGCCCCGGACCGCATCTTCCGCCGAGTCGGCGGCGCGCACATCGACCTCGAATTCCGCGCTCATCTCGCGAGCGTATCGTTCCCGGTTCGCTGGGTTGGGCGAAAACACCTTGGCCGAAACGATATCGCGTACTGCGCACACCGCGGCGAAGTTCGTACGCGCCTCGAGCCCGGATCCGATAACGCCGACCGTGGCCGCGTCGGGGCGTGACTGCAGTCGCGTCGCAATGCCGGTGGTTGCGCCGGTCCGCGCGGCAGTGAGGTAAGCGGCGTCCATCATGCATAGCAATTCGCCGCCGGGTTCATCGTAGATCAGAATGACATAACGTACGCCGTGCTCCACCGAGCCGTTGAATATTTTGATACCCATGCGCCCACCCGCGCGCATCACGCACGGCATGACGCGGAAAAATCCATTCGACGTGACGAGATTCTGACGCGGCGGTAGTTCAACGCCGCCCTCGGCCTGCTCCCGGAGCCCTGCCTCGATGACCTCGATCATCGTGCTCATGTCGCTCGCGGCGCGAACCTCGGCGGGATTGAGTATCAGCGGCATGGACAGTAGGCCTCAGGCGGGGTTACGGCCGACAAAAAATTCGGCGTCATCTTCAATTTCGATCGTAAATCCGCTGGCAAGCAAGCCGTGTCGCAGCGCTTGCATCTGCCGGTCGACCAGTCGCATGCTTGGTGCCCGTAGCGGTCCGCCGTTGAAACCCTGCAGCCAGCCCTGGTATTTCCACAGCATGCGGTGCAGAAAGTTGGAGCCCGCCAGAACCGCCATTGCCTGAGTACTGGCCTGACGACCAGGAAATATCTTCCAATATTCGTCCATCGCCTCGTTGTGTTTCCCGGCTCGTATGAGCCCGAAGATGCGCGGGATTTTGGCACCGAAATACTCGTAGTTGCTGGTGCCCATGAACTGAAGATCGAGCAGTGTGGCGAGCGGCAGTCCGTTACCTTCGATCGGCTCGATGACGATGACCTGGTCAGCGAAACGGTTGTACACATCGACGAATCCGCCTACCGTCGGCATGCCGCCTTCGGCCTTGATCGCGACAATGTTCGAACACGAGTCCAGCAGTTTTGCGATCAGTTCAGGGCTGAATCCGGCCGACGGGTGGATACGTTCGAAACCCCACAGCGGCACGGGAAACAGGATCACACCCAGGCTGGTCGCATCGCAGAAGGCCTTGGTGTAGGCGAAGATCTCGTCGGCGGATTTCGGGTAGAAGGTCGGCGGGTAGCCGAGTAGTGCCAGTGTCGCCCCGCGCGTCTCGGTCAGTTGCGCGGCAGCGATGTTGTCGGCGAGCGAATTAAAACTGGCGTGATGGATGAGATGCAGGCGCCCCTGTGCTTCGTCGGCGCCGGTCGCGACGAAAGCAGCGTATTCTTCCAGCGTTATGGCCACTTCGGAAACCATCAGTGTGCCGCAAAAACCGTATTCGATTTCCAGGCGTATATCGTGGCGCGTCGCCGCGTGGTTGAGCGTCGAAAGATCGGACGTGAAGGTCGGGGTCAACACATTTGCTACGCCGTGGAGATTTTCGCGCGCCCAGGCGCGTGCCTCGCCTTTGTCGAACGGTACTTTCATAAGTTGATCCTAATTTCGGATGTTTTTCAGCAACTCGCTACTCAGGCAACGTCGCCTTCCCGTCACATCGTGAGTTTCAGACCGCCGTCGACGTACAAGGTCTGGCCGGTTATGTAATGCGCGGCTGGCGTTGCCAGGAGTACCGTAGCCTGACCGATATCGTCGCCGCTGGCCCATGCGCCGAGCGGAATACGGGTCGCGAACTCGGCATCAACTGCGTCTGTGTTGGAATCGCCGCGTTGGCGGGCGAGATTGCCGCGCACCGTAAGTGAGCCTGGAGTCTTGACCGCACCGGGTGCGATCACATTGGCAGTCACGCCGAACTCTGCCAATTCCAGGGCACATGAGCGGGTGAACGCCTCTATGCCGCCCTTGCTGGCGTCGTAATGACCCATGCCGACGTAGCTTTTCCATGTATCGATGGAAGAAATGTTGATCAGCCTGCCGCGCTGCCCGGCGCGCTTGAGGAGGGGCATGGCTTCACGTGTGAGCAGGAACGCCCCGCGCAGGTTGACTCCCAGTACCTGGTCCCACAACGCCGTCGGCATTTCGGCGATCGGCGACATCGGGTAGATCGCGGCGTTATTGACCACGATGTCGAGGGCGCCGAAATGCGACACCGTGGCTGTCACCAGCGTCTGGATAGCCTGCTCATCAGCGACGTCGCACCTTACTGCCAGCGCCCGACCACCGGCGCCATTGATAGCGTTTGCGCAAGCGTCGTTGGCCGCCGCATCGATGTCGGCGACGACCACGCTCGCCCCGGCCAGGGCGAGATTTTCGGCGATGCCTCGACCGATACCCTGCGCACCACCGGTAACAATCGCGACCCGTCCGCTGAGATCGAACAGGGCCTGAGACAGTTTGTTCATGGTCGGGTCACCCTTAGATAAACACAGTGATGTTCTCGATGATGTCGTGATCAAAAACGATCATGCGCTGTTTGAGTCGCCACGCATCGTTCAAACGCTGCCAGTGATCACGGCGGCCGCCGACGAACCAATGCTCCTCATGTCCGGGCCGGCTGCGGAAGATCATGAAGTTGGAGGCCACTTCGACCATTCCGCCCTCACGCTCGCTGACAATTTTTACATTGGATACACAGTGGCGGGTACGCGACGGGGGTTCTTCGGCGTGGGCCGAACCGGTGCGCAGACGTGCGACACGCAGACCCATGGTGGTCCGATCTTCGTCAAAATGGGTCAGCAGGTCGCGCTGTTCAAAGCATTCTTCGTCGCGGCCGAGGTTCTCGCGCACTGGCGCCCAGTAGCGGATGTCGTCGCTCATCAGATCGAGCCAGTCCTCGAATCGGCTATTGTCAAGCAACCAGTACTCATCGATCAGCACGGATTCGAGTTCGTGACGCAGGCCGCTGCTCATCTGCTCATCATCTCGCGCCATTTCTCATACAACCCGAACACGCCGATCTCAGTCGAGGGTGGATGGATGAGGCCAGGCTTGTCGTCCATGCGGCGGCCATGGCCGCGACCCATCTGGTAGTTGAGCGGGTACTGGCCGCGCACCGGGCCGCCCTGAAAATCGGCGATGTCGCCCCATGCCACGCCGTCGTCCTGTTCAAAGATCCCGGATGGTGAAAACGTCAATCCCATGGCCTTACGCGTGATGTCGCGCACTTCGTCCGGCGCGTCGCGTTCAACCAGGCCGTAGGAATGGACGTGAATTTCGCGCGGGCCACGCGGATGCCAGACGCGCACCGTGGTAAAGCCCATGAATGACAGGATTGACATGTTTGGAAATACCGTCCCAACGTGCACGGTCAGGATCAGCTCGGACTGCGCCGGCGTCAGGGTCTCGCGTGCCTCGCGCCGCAGTTGCTCAAAGAACTTCGCTTGTGCAGGCGGCGCGGCACCGACGTCGACATCGAAATTGATCCAGCCGTGGCCGTTTCCGCATTTAACTTCGAAGTCACGCACCCACGGGCTGTTGCCGCGGTAATCCCCCTGTGGCCCGAGGCCGATTTGGGTCATGGAACGGTGCAGTGCGCCGGTATGGTAGTTGTCGCCGCCAAACTGTTCCGCAGCCAGCTTCCAGTTACCGCCGAGACGCCAGCGATGACAACCCGGAAACGCGGTCATACCGCTGCGGGAACGATTGAGTACGATGTCGAGGTACCACGCCATATCGCCAAGGTAGTCGGCAAGCTTGTCGGCTTCGCGGTCGAAATTCGCGAACACCAGACCGCGAAACGTTTCGACCCTGGGGACTTCGATCAGCCCCCACTCATCGCGATTGAGCTCGTTGTGGTAGGCGGTGTCGATCTGCGGGACTCCCCGCAGGCGCCCGCCGGTGTCGTAGGCCCAGCCGTGGTATGGACAGGTGAACAGTTTCGTATTGCCGTGGTCGCGACGACAGACCCGCATGCCTCGATGGCGGCAGGAGTTTATGAATACGCGCACCTGGTTGTGGCTGTCGCGAGTAAGCAGTACGGGCTCGGCGCCCATGAAGGTGGTCAGATAGTTGTCTGGTTCGGGGATCTGGCTGACGTGTCCGACAAACAGCCAGCTGTGCGTGAAAATCTTTTCGATCTCCGCATCGTAGACATCCTGGTCACTGAACACGCGCGGGCTGACCGTGCAGCGTTCGAGGTCAACGAGCGTCGCAAAATCGATCACTCGTCTCCACTCAGTTCGGTTCGCTCGGCAGGTGTCCCCAGCTCGAGCCATTGGTGTGCAGTTGAACCGTCCAATTGGCGTCATCGATTTCGACTGCGCCCCAGCCGAACTCGACATCAAATCCGGCTGGCGATTTCATGTAGAACGACAGCATTAAATCGTTGGTATGGCGGCCCAGGGTCAGATCGATGGGAACGTGGTTGTTCTGACACAGGTAGTAAGTCGTACCGACGTCATCGAGTTCGTTAACCTGGAGCATGAAGTGATGCAGGCGTTTAGGCATCTTGCCTTCCCAGAACGCAATCGAATGATGGCGCGGATTACAGTGTAGAAAAGCGAGGTTGAGGCCGGAATCAACGCCACGCTCGGGTTGTGGGCGGATCCAGTCGCTCATGCGGAAGCCGAGCACGTCGCGATAGAAGTGCAGATTGTCGGCAAGAGAGTCGACTGTCATCGTGATGTGGCCGAGACCGCGCGTGCCGGCGACAAAACCGGAAAGCGGACGCGGCGAATGAAACGGGTGAGCGCGGTCGATCGATGGTCCGCAGTAGGCTTCGCTGGCGATCCCGTTCGGATCCTGGAATTCAATCAGGCGCACCACGCGTCGTCGTTTACAGGTCTCCTCATCGCCTTCGCGATACTTTATTCTTGCAGCGGCCAGGCGCGCTACCAGCGCATCGAGGTTCATTTCGTCGGCGACTTCCCAACCGATCAGGATAAGATCGTCGCGATCGTCGGGGCTCAGGATAAAGCGATAATAATGGTCATCCATGCGCAGCATGAGGTCACCGCTGTCTTCGGCCGGCATGAGCTCCAGGCCGAGTATGCGCTGCGCGAAATCCGACCACACGGCGAGGTCACTGACGCCGAGTCCGAGGTAGCCGAGCTGGATCGGTGTGCCGTCAACCAACATTGGAGACTCCCGAGAGTACTGATGCCAGAGCGCAATTTTATTTAATCAGAACTCCGGCACACCCCGCAATGGGACGAGCCGAACGTCTCAGTCAAACACCGCGAACAGTTCCTCAAAGGCCTGCAACTGCCCGCCGTGAGCGGAACTCGGTACCAGGATCGGGGTGCTGACACCGGCCGCGTACCAGCGTTCGAGCTCGTCCCGAATACGTTGTGGCGGCCCGGCGAGGGTGGTGTCGTCGAGCCATTGATCGGACAGGCAGGCGGCGACGCGCTCGACCGCCTGGTCGGCGATGCAGCGCTCGACAGCGTCCATTTCTGCGCCATAACCGGCTTCGCGCCAGTAGTTGCGATAGTTCGGCAACAACGCGTAACTGGACAGCGTCTTGCGGTTGACCGCGCGCGCCGCTTCGAGATCATCGGCCACGCAGGTCGGGATCATGTTGCCGATAAAAAAGTCTTCGCCGCGTTGCGCCGTCGGTGGCAGCGCCTGCAGTGAAAACGCCATGTGACTGCGCGCGGCATTGGCAAACACCAGCCCGGAACCGATTTCGGCCGCCAGCGCGATCATCTTGCGACGCAGCGCCGCCAGGGTCAGCGGCGGCAGTTCGCCGACGCGCGGTACGGCGCGCAGGCGGGCGACAAAATCGCGCGTATCGGCCAGCGGCCGGCCGGCACTGATGCCGCGCGTGGCGAGCGCCGGGGCGTGCGCGACGCCGATGCCGAAACGGAAACGCTGCGGTGCGATTTCGTTGATAAAGGCAATCGTCTGCGCGTAATCCTCGACCTGGCGGTAGTAGATCGGGGTAATACTGGTACCGAAAGGGATGTGGCTGGTCGACAAGGCAATCGCTTCACATAGCGCCAGGCCATCGCCGAAGCTCGGGCAGTAGATCCCGGCATAACCGCGGGCTTCGATCTCCTGCGCCAGTTCGAGCGTACGGCGCCGTCGGCCGGGAACGGCGGCAAGGCTGAGGGCGGGTTTTGGTACGCTCATAAGATTTCTCTAGTAATCATAAATATGCTCGATCTCGACCCCGGCGCGTTCCAGGTCGCGCAGCGTTGTCGCCAGTTCCGGCACCTCGATAACCAGCACCAGGCGCGACACGCCGGTGCGCGTCAGGATCGGCTGGGTATACAGGGTGCGCGCCGCGTAGCGCTGCGCGAGGTCCGCATCGCGGTGTAAGACACTGACCAGGATCGCGCCACGATTACCGGCGATATTTTCGAACTCGGCGCCGAGCTGGGCGAGCTTGCGGGCATGGCTGGCGAACGGCGCGTAGCGCGGCACGCGGATCAGGCTGCGTCCCGCGCCGTCCTCGCGAAGTACCTCGAGTTGCGGCAGCAGTCGGGTCGCGACTGCCGGCATGTCGCGTACGATCACAGCGGTGTGCGGTGAGGGTGGCGCATAGCCGAGGCGGGTCAGGGTACCGATGAGCCAGGCATACGCCGCCTTGGCGGCGTACTCGCTGGTGAGAACATAGCGACGTTCCCATTTGCGCACCGGGTCGGCGCCCCACCAGGGCGTAGTGCGCCACAGTTCCTCGAGGCGCGCGGCGAAATCGAATTCGTACCACGGCGCGGTCAGGATGAAACTGACGTAATCGCGCGCGACCTCGGCGGCGAGCCGCTCTTCGGCCACCGCGGGGCCACGGCGGGTCAGTTCGGCGAGGCGGCCGATGAGGATTTCGTAGGCCGACTTGAGTCCGTATTCCAGCGTGGTGCTGGTGCCGATGACCAGAACCATGACGTGATAGCCCCAGTTGATCGGGTAGTGCTCGGCGCTGGCCGCGCTGACCGCGGCATAGCTGCGCCAGAACTGGCGGATATGACCCCAGAAGGGGAATTCGCTCGGCGCCGCACCGGATCCCAGGTAGCTTGCGTATTCCTCGGGACTGAAAACCAGGAACCATTCCGGCACGGTCAGGTAGGTCTGCTCGGCGGGTCGTCGGTCCGCATCGGCGATGACCAGGGTCTCGGCCGTAGCCCCGGCGCCAGTCAGTAGTCCGAGGGTCAGGACGAGGGTCGCGATCAAGGGCGCTTTCATGGGCATCTACGCGCGCTGACAGGCGATCAGAATATTGTTCGACGGGTCGTGCTGTTGCGTAAGCCTGGCGTCGCCGGCGGCGAGGCCGAATTCGTCCAGGTACTCGACCCATTCGGCGATGCCGCGGAAGCGGCGGATTTCCGCGGCGTTGTCGGCCCAGGGTACGCCCAGGCCGGCGTTGAAGACGGTATGCACGAGCGAGACAAAGGCGTCCATAGCGAGATCCCGCACATCGTGATCACGCAGGATAAACACGCCGCCGGGACGCAGCACGCGCGCAATCGAAGCGGTAAATCCGTCGAGGTTCGCCGCGCTCGCATGGTGCAGGCCGATGTAACAGCTGACCAGGTCGACGCTGTGGTCCGGGACCGCCTGCGCGGATAATGGCGCATAGTCGTTGAGCGGTACGTAGGTGCCAACTTTGCGCAGGCCCCCGCGTTCCATCAGGTCGACGGGCGAGTAACCCGGCGCGAGGTCATTGACGAGCATGACCGGTTCGCGCACGTCGAGCGCTTTACGCAGCGCGCCGACGTAGCGTCCGCTCGATCCGATTTCGACATAGCCGTCGAAACCACGCCGTGGTTGCAGCAGTCTGAGGGTCTGATCGCGCATTTCACGCTTCTGCCTGGCCAGCGCCGGCAGCGCATAAGTCAGTGGCTGCAGGGTCGGCGTGATGTCGGGCAACTGGCGCTGGATCTCCCGGTAAATGCTTTCGTCGTCGGCAAACTGGTCGCAGCAGTGTTTGATCAGGGTATGCAGGCGATCTTCGGCATAAAGGTGAAATACATTCTGCAAAAACAGGTAAAAGCGATCGGCGCTGGCGCCGTCGTCGTATACGCGGTGAAATTCTCCCTCACGCCTCATGCGCCGGGGCCTCCAGGCTGGGTGCGTAATAGGTATCCCACAAACCATTGCGCAGCCGGTAGTCGGGATCGAGACGGTGTTTCATGGCGAAATATTCTCGCGCGCGCGGGTAGGCGCGATGAAACTGCTCGGCGGTGGCGTGGATCTGATAGGGCAGATAGTAGGTGCCCTCGACCGCGAGCACGGCTTCGATAAGTTCGCGGGTCCATACCCCGACCCGCTCGCGCGCATTGTCGCGGGTGCGCTGTTTGTAGTACAGCACAAAGGCGAATACCTCTTCGCGAGCCCACGCCAACACCGTGCCGGGGTCGGCAACGGCATGACGTATCGATACGTTGACGACGTTGACGCGATGGCGCCGCAGGATCTCACCCATGCGTTCTACAAACTCGTCGAAACGCGCGACCGGAACAAAATATTCCTGCAGGACATAAGTCCGCTCGCGTCGGGACACCGGCTCCAGCTCGGCCACATCGTAGCCGGCTTCATAGTTGCGCCAATGGACTTTTTCCTTGAGGTAAAGCAGCGGCTCGATAATGTATTCGCGGCGCCAGCGGCCGAGCGGGGTTTCGGTAAAGGCCCAGTAAAAATACCGCTGCAGCGGATAGTGGCGTCGCAGCGGCATCAGCCGTTGCGGCTCGGTCGGGGCGGCGTCCGTCTCGACCCAACTGACCGCGCGTACGCGTTTATAGTGTGGCGGATAAAGATCGGCGTTATGAAAAACGACGCTGCGGGCGCCACGCACCCGGGCGCGGAAATATTCACCGTAGTCGGTACTCGGCATCAGTTTCGATTCGCGCCGTACGCGCACGTTCTCGCTCAGCTGCAATTCTGCTTCGACGATGATGCCGAGGCCACCGTAGCCGCCAATGATGGCGTAGAACAGTTCGGCATCGCGATCCGGGCTGGTTTCGACGAGTTCGCCGGAGACCAGCACCACCGCCAGCGAGCGCACCGCGAGGATCAGCGGGCCGGCGCCGATGTAGCGTCCGTGCACATTCACGCTGAGCGAACCGCCGACGGTGAAATTCGCATAGGTCTGCATGATCGTCAGCGCCAGCCCGTGCGGATCGATGAAACGCTGAATATCGCACCAGCGGATACCGGCCTCGACGCGGATGGTGCGGCTCGGCGGCGTGAACTGGACGACACGATTCAGGCTGCGCATATCGATGTGTACGCTGCCGGGGCTGGCGGTCTGCCCGCCCATGGAAAAGTGTCCGCCGCCGATCGACAGCGGTGCGCTGGTCGCACGGACCAGCTGCCGGAGTTCCTCGACGCTGCGTGGGCGCGCCACCGCCAGCACCGCGATCGGATTGAGTTCCGTGACGTCGTTGACGACCTGCTCGGTCCTGTTCACGGCTGGTGGTGGCGGTGGATATCGACGCTGAGGTAATCGAGCCCGGCGCTGCGCGGATCATCGCCATAGCGGTTGGGCAGGGCCTGGCCGCGGCGGCAAAGTGTGTCAATTGCCAGCCACGCAACGCCGATCACCGGCACTGCCAGCAGCAGCATCCACGCCGCCGATTTGTTCAGGTCATGCAGTCGCCTGCTGGTCAGGGCGAACAGGATCCACAGAAACGGCGGGTACAGCACCAGTGTCAGGGTGGTGGAGAGCGCAGCCAGGGCAATGAACGCGAACGCGAATACCAGCCATGCGCCGGCCAGGGCCAACCAGTAGTCGCGACGCCGCAGGCGGCCCGCGGGGCTGAATACAAACTTCACCATGCCTGTTCGATCGAATTCATAGCGGCGCTACCGGATTTGCTTCCGGATCTGTGCGCAGCATGCCGGGTGCGCTGTGTCGGCACAATCGCCAGGCCACCTGAGGGCCGCCGATCAGGCGCTGCGGCTGCTGTGTTTACCCAGCACTTCGGTGAGCGGCATCTCACGGCCGATGGCGTATCCCTGCAGCATGTCGACACCGATCTCGCGCAGGATCTCAGCCTGCGCGTCGCGTTCGACATATTCGGCGATGGTCGTCATCTTGATCGCGCGGGCGACATCGACGATCGAATTGACGATGGCGCGGTCGACCGGGTTGCTGTCGATATTGCGGACAAAGGTGCCGTCGATCTTGAGGAAGTCGAGTTCCAGGGATTTCAGGTAGCCATACGACGAAAAGCCGGTGCCGAAGTCGTCGAGCGCGAACTGGCAGCCCATGCGGTGCATGCGCTGCATAAAGCTGGTCGCGCGTTCGAAATTGGACATGAATTCGTTTTCGGTAATCTCGAAACACAACATGCTGCTGAACGGGTGCGTACGCAACTGGTCGGCGAGGAAATCCTCGAACTGGCTGCTGAGCAGGGATTGCGCCGACAGGTTGATCGATAATTTCAGATTGAAGCCGGTGTCCGACTCGTACTGAGCAAGCGCCGCCAGCGCATTGCGCACCACCCACTGGTCGACCTCGTTGGCATAGCCGTATTTCTCCGCCGCCGGCAGCAACTCGCCGGGTCCGGTGATGCGGCCGTTTTCGTCGAGGATACGTAACAACAGTTCGTAGCGTACGATCGGCCCCGGACGGCTCTGGCCACAGACCGCGATCGGTTGCGCGTAGAGTCGCAGGCGGTCTTCCTTGAGCGCGTTGGCGAGCTGTGCGGCGGCGCGGATCTGATCCCGCTGCAGGCGCATTTCCGTGCGGTTGATGTCGTAGAACTCGATGCGATTGCGGCCGCTGCGCTTGGCCGCGTAGCAGGCTGCATCGGCGCTCTGCATGGCGTCGCTGATCGATTCGTCTCCACGGATCAACACCACGCCGGCGCTGACGCCGATGGTATGGATGCGTCCTTCGTGTTCAAAGCGAAAATTCTCGACCGCGCCGACCAGGGCTCGAGTGACGATATCCGCCTCGCCGATCGAAGTGGCCGGGATCAGCAGTCCGAATTCGTCGCCGCCAATGCGCGCCAGGTCACAGTCCGGCGGTACCACCGCGGCGAGCGTGTCGCTGAGCACGCGCAGCAGCGCATCGCCGGTTGAGTGCCCACAGGTGTCGTTGATCAACTTGAAGCGGTCGAGGTCGAAATAAGCCAGGGCATGCGGCGCTTGCGGGCTCGCCGAAGCGAGGTATTCGCCAAGGCGGTGTTCGAATTCGCGGCGATTGATCAGACCGGTCAGGTAGTCGTGAGAGGCATTGTGTTCCAGGACATCGGCGAGCGCCTTGCGCTGCGAGACGTCCTGCACGATCACGGCGAGAAAGCGTGCCCGTCCATCGCTGTCCTTGATCGCGGAGAAATCGAGTTCGGCCCAGAACGGTTCCTGGCCACCGCGCGTGCAGGCGATTTCCAGCGACAGGCTCGATTCGCCGCTGGTGATGAACGCGCGTAACTGTTGTTCCAGGGTGGCGCGCTGCTGCGGGCCGACGATAGTCCGCAAGGCGTTGCCGCACAGGGTATCGAGGCTGTGCCCGAGGATCGCATGGGCACAGGGATTGGCATCGATGATGGTCAGGTCCGGCGAGACTATCAGGATGCCGAGCGAGCTGCGCGCGAAAATCGCCTGAAAGCGCGCTTCGCTGGATTGCAGCGCGGCATCCGCAGCGTTGGCCTCGGTAACGTTGGTGAAGATGGCAAAGGTCGCGTCGTCGGCGCTTTCGTCGAAACCGGCGTAAACCCGTCCGGCGAGATCGACGCGCCGGCCGTCCTTGGCGGTCACCGAGAATTCGGTATCGGTAACGGATTCGCGGGGTGCTTTGGCACTGAACAGGGAGGCGCAGTTGTCGCGGTGTTGCGGGGCAATCAGGGCGGCGACATTCAGGCCTCGGCGCAGGTCGTCGTCGTCATAACCCAGTTCGTTTTTCCAGGCGTCGTTGGCAAACAGGATACGGCCACTGCCATCGGTGCTCTGGATCAGCTCGCGGGTATATTCGACGATATCGCGGTACTGCTTGCGGCTGCGTGCGAGTTCCTGCGAACGCTCGCTGAGTTCGCCGACCAGCAGGTTGAGTTCCTCGGTGCGCAACTTGACGCGGGTCTCGAGCTGGTTGTTGAGTTCGGCATTGACATCGACCTGCTCGGTCAATCGCCCGATCAGCCGTTCGTTGTCCAGTTCGTGGACCAGACCCTCACGGACGATGCGCCCGGCACGTGCGCCGGCCATGACCTGTAGTGTGCTGAATACCAGCAGCGCAATGCCGAGCAGCTGGGATACGCCGTGGTCAGCGACGATGAGGTAGATACTGAACGGCAGGACCGCCGGCACCGCGAGGCTGAGCACCGCACTCGGGTGCGACGAGAAACTCGCGACCGCGCCGGACACGAGACCGAAGATGCACATCATCATGAGCATCTCGGCGAGCGTGGTTTCGGCCAGCGCGATGGCGCCGGTCGACCATGCCAGCCCGACGATGACCAGTGGATAGTTGAAATTTGTCAACCAGTAGCCCGGGCGTGCCTCGTGTTCGCTGTCGCGGCGGTATTGCGCAACTTTTTTCAGGCGCAGGCCGGCGGCACCGACGAGCGCAGTGAACCACCACGCGCTGCGGACGAGGTCGAGCTCGGCGCGCAATATATATATCAGTACAGCCGCACCGAGCAGGGCGCCGGTGGATGTCAGCACCGCGGCGCGGTAGAGGTGTTCGACGCGCCGCTGTTCGAGGTTTTCCAGCGCGCGACCCGCGCCCGGTGTCGGCGCCGGCGTGTCCTGCGGCAGACTCAACTCGAGTGAATCGCTGACCTGTACCGCGATAATCGAGCCGATGCCGAAAAACATCAGTATGCAGCCGCCGAGGACCATGTCTTCGCGCGGGCCGTGGGTCAGCATGAACATTGAGAACGGGGTCAGGGCCGGGACCGCGAAAGCGAACGCGGCGCGCAGGTGGGCGAAGTAGCTGGCAATTGTGCCGGCGAACAGTCCGCACAGACACAATGCGAACAACACGTGGGTAAGAAAATCGGGGATCAGTCCGAAGATGATGCCGCCGATTCCCCACACCGCGCCATTGAGCGTGATCGAGCGGTCGAAGCGTTTGACCCAATGCTGATAGGTGTCTACGTTCGCGGCGGCGACCTGTCGCCGGTAAGCGGCGAACATGACGAAGCGATGCGCCGCCACCCCGAGGACCGCGGTCAGCCACGCCAGGGTGGCCATGCCGTGGCCGAGATTCCAGGCGAAGGCCGTGATCAGGATCGCGGCGGCGCCGGAGGCGGCCAGCGCGCCCGGTCCGGCGCGGGCGATGACTTCCGCGGTCGCGCGTGCGTCTACCCGTTGCAACAGCGTGCCCCTGACCTGAATGAGGGTGAATCTTGCTGCCAGCAGGCGCCGAAAACAAGACCTTAGGCGTTCAACCTGCTGCAATTTCACTCGAGAGTGGTGTGCTGGCCTACAAATCAGGCACTTTTGCCGACAGCGCCATCGCCTCACGGCGCCCTGCGCCAGATTGACAAATGGTAGCGATTGACATAAGGTTGCAGTCACAGGGCAACCCTCGATGAGCGCTACCGCAATGACTACCGCACCCGATCCACGCACCGCCGCCGAACAGATGTTTGCCGCCCATAAGGGCGAGCAGGGCTGGTTGGACGCTTTCACCGAGCACCTCGATCGGCATCGTTCGGGGCAATCACTGGCGCGTACGCTGGCGGTGTGGGGGCTCAGCCAGGCCGAGACCGCACGACTGCTCGGCATCAGCCGTCAGGCAGTTGGCAAATGGCTGGAGCGCGGCGCACCCGCTGAGCGTATCGAATTTATCAGCGACCTCGCCGCGGCAACCGATATTCTTGTTCATTACCTCAAACGCGACCGTATCCCGGCCGTCGTGCGGCGCCCGATCGCGGCGCGCGACGGTGTGTCCCTGCTCGACATGCTGCACCGCGGGCGTAGCCGAGAGGTGCTGGAAACCTGCCGCGAGATGTTTGGTTTCGAGCACGCGCTGGGCTGATCGGGATGGCGATACAGGAGGAACTCCTGGTCGATGGCCACAGCTGGTGGCGGATCGCCGAACGGCACTGGCACGACCCGCTCGACCCCGGCTTCGCGGCCCAACACGGCGGGCGCTGGAATGCGCCCGGCAGTCATCCGACCCTGTACCTGAACGAGGACCAGGTCACCGCGCGCCTTAATCTGCGCGAGTTTATCCGCAACTGGCCTTATGAGCCGGAGGACCTGCGGGTCGATACCGGTCCGCTGCTGGTCGGCGCGCGACTGCCGCGCCAACAAACGGTGTGCGATGTACACACCCGTCTGGGCGTGGTACGCGCCGGGCTGCACCCCAACTACCCTTACGACGAACTTGGCAAGGTGCTCGAACATGCGCCGTGCCAGGCCATCGGCGCGCGCGTGAAAGCCGCCGGATTGCGCGGCGTCCGGGCACGCTCGGCGCGCGCCCGCGATGGCGCGCCGGGCGCGAGCTGGCCTGGCTTCTACCGGTCCGCAGACGTGCGCGGCGCCTGCAGACACTGACGTTTGAAAACTGGTTCTGGGGCTGACCGCGCTCGACCTCGAGCGTCCATATTGGACGGGAACGAGCGTCTGGTTCGAGTAAACGCCGCCGCGGTGCGCCGGCAGTGCGCATCGCGTCGATCAAGCGTCGCGGTGAGTGCTGGCACCGGCATGACGGATGCGGATACGCGGTTTTCGCGCTATATTCCTGCCCGCCGCCATGCGGTGCTGCGCCGCTCTGATCCGCCCGCGATCAGTGAGATGAACGCAGCGACTAATCGTCACGATGCCACGGAGCCCGAGCATGAACGAAGCGCAGTTTCGCCAGCAGTTGCGGCAGCAGGGTTATGACGAACCGGAAGTACTCGAACGACCGGCCAACCTCAGCAACGACGAACATTGCCACGATTTCTCCGCCTCGGCCCTGATCCTGGCCGGCGAGATCAGCGTCATAACCGCCAGCGGCACAACCACCTGTCGCGCCGGCGATACGTTTACCCTCGACAGCGGGATACCGCACCGTGAACGTTATGGCGCAGAAGGCGCGCGTTTCCTGCTCGGACGTCGCCGCGCGGAATAGTTACTGCTGCCGGCAAGCGGATGTCTTTGCGCTACGCGCAACTGACGTTACATTAGACGCATGCGCGTATAAGCCATCGATAAACGGAGGAGTCCGACCATGAGCGTGACGGTACTTTACGACGACAACAGCGCGACGCTGAACAGCGCCCGCAGCGATGCTGAGCACCTGTGGCTCACGCCAGCCGACATGCAGCGCGCCAGCGGCTGGAAACTCGAAACCCAGGGCCTGTGCCGGGGCGACGCCTGCGTGCGTACCGAGCAGCGCTGGCTCGACCAGGACGGCAATATCGATCTGGCCGCGTTCGCGCGGCATATGGGACAGCCGGTCGTACGCGAAGGAGACCGGGTGTGGGCCTTCGGCGAGTCCCTCAGTAACCGGCATGACTCGATGTATTCGCTCGAAGCGCCGGACTTCACGCTGCCGGACATCGATGGCAAGCTGCATTCCTTATCCGACTACCGGGGCAAAAAGGTTTATCTGTATTCCTGGGGTTCTTACTGAGGCTGCAGCTTTGACCTGCCCGTGTGGCAGGCAATTTACGAAGAGTTACGCGGCGATGGCCTTGAGATCATTGCCGTGGCATTTGATACCGGCGGCAAGGCCGCGGTCGAAGCAAAAATTCGCGCCACCGATATCGCCGAACGTCCCGAAGTTCTGGCCCGCCTGATGGGCTGGTCGCCGGCGTTGTGGCAGCGCCAGGCGCCGCCGACCTACCCCTGCCTGATCGACGAGGCCCACGTGGTCGCCGATCTCTACGGCATGGTCAACGTGCCGCAGGGCGTCTGGATCGATGAGAATGGCCGCATCGTGCGGCCGCCGGAATCGGCCGGGACCTGCGACATGGTCCGGCACATGGACCGGGCAACGTTTGAGATCCCCGATCCGGCTGCCGAACAGGGTTTTGCCGTGCGTAACGCCTATGTCGATGCGCTGCGTGACTGGGTGCGCAATGGCGCCGACAGCCCCTATGCACTGCCGGCCAAAGAGGTGCGCCGGCGACTCCGCGGTCCGGCCGAGAGCGACGTCCTGGCGGCCACGCATGTGCGGCTCGGTCGACACCTTTATGCCAGCGGCGCACTCGAGCGAGCCAAGCATCACTTTGACGCGGCGGTCACGCTGTGCCCGGACAAATGGAATTATCGCCGTCAGGCGATGATGCTCGATCCGGAAAGTATCGGCGAACTCAATGCCGGGCCGGAATTCTGGGCTGCGGTCGATGCGATCGGTGATCAAGCGTACTATCCGCCCGCCGACCTGACCCCGGTAAGCTGAACGGCGTCGCTCGGCAGCAGCCAGGATGAGAGCTGCCAAAGCTGTCGTTCTGCGGGCGACGACCTGGCTGCTGGCCGCAGGTTGTTTCTACCTGGTTTTCCTCAAAATCCAGGCCGCTGCCGCGCGCGAAAATCTGGCTGCGTTCGACTACCTGGTGCGTTTTTTCGGCGACGCCAACTGGCCGGCGTGGCTGGCGCTGATGGTCCCGTACTCGCTGTTTTTCTTTCTCGTTGATGCGCACGTCACCTGGCGAGTCGTACGCTGGTTCAACGCGCCGGATTTCCGTTTCCGCCGCATGCTGCCGATTCGGGCCAGCGCCTATATTCTTTCCCTTCTCAACGAACAGGTCGGCAAAGGCGCGATTACGCTCTACCTGTGGCGGCGTCACGCGGTACCGGCCTGGCAGGCGCTATCGTCGATGGTTCTGCTCGGCATGATGGAGGTTTATCAACTATTGCTGTTTTCCGCGCTCGGGACCCTGCTCTATTTTGATCTCGTCGTGCAGGCCTCAACGCAGTTGCCGCTGGACACGATCCTGCTCGCGGTGTTCGCCGTCGCGGCGGCCTACTTCCCACTCCACCTGGCGTATTTCTCCGGTGTGCTGTTGCCCCGCTCAAAGCTGCGCGAAATCCAGATCCTGCGCGCGTTCCGCCTCGCCCGCCTGCGCCACTACCTGCTCATCGTGCTGTTCAAGGCGCCCAATCTTGCCGGTGCGGTGGTGGTCTATACCCTGGCTCTCGATCTGTTTAATGTCGATGTCGAGTTCGGGCAGATGCTGGCGTTTCTGCCGGTGATTTTCCTCGCCGCGGCCCTGCCGCTGCCGTTTCACGCCGGCGCCCTGCTGCTGTGGACCGTGCTGTTTCCGGACTACCCGGAAGTCGGCGCTTTCAGCCTGGTCATGCATACTTTCTTTGTTTTATTCAACGCCGCGATCGGGCTGCTGTTCCTGTCCCAGGCCAACCGCGAGTTGTTCAGTGACCCTGGTCAAGCGCGCGCTTGACCAGGCGCGGAAAGCGGGATTCATCCTGAGCGCTGACGGCCTGCGGTTCGCGCGTCAGGCGGCCTCCGAGCGCAAGCGGGCCATGGATGGTTTAGCGCCGCGCGAGGGTGAGAGACCGTGCAGGGATGCACGGTCGAACGCAAGCCGGACGCGCGAACCGCACGCCGCGGATCCGACACGACGTTTGCGCTCATTTGTTCAGCCGCGCCTGGCGGCAATCGCGTAAATGGCGCGCTCGGCTATCGAAGCCAGGGTCGTGACGATCGCGATCCAGGCGAACAGATTCAAGGCAGCAATATTGCCCGGCGTGGGTGCGTAAACGTGGACAACGATGGCCGCGCCAACGATTACGAAGTAGCCGATACCATTCACACGACCGATGCCCGAGGCGCGCAGCGCGGCGCGTGGTGGCGAGTCGAACAGGTACTGGAAGGCCGCTAGTGCGATCAGCGCGGGCAGCAGCCATGGCAGCACGCCGAGGTGAGCGAGCGTCGCGCAGAGCGCGGTCACAAACAGCGCATCGGAGCCGTGATCGAGGCGCGTTCCCAGCGCTGTCACCTGTCGGCGCCGTCGCGCCAGCGCGCCGTCCATGAAATCGGTCGCCACGGCGCAGGCAAACAGCGCCGGCGCCAGCCAGGGCAGGTCGCGCAGCAGCGACCACGCTATCGCCGCGGCAAACCCGATGCGCGATAAACTCAGCATATTGGGGAGAGTCAGCACATGCATTTGAACGCCATTTCGTTTCATGGTTCGTCAGCGCCGCGTTACTGACATGGAAAAAATCCTCGTTACCGGCGCCAATGGCCATCTGGGCCGGCGCTTGATCGCGACCCTGCCAGGGCACTATGCCGTTGCGGCGGTGGTGCGCAGCGAGCGGGCCAGGCGTTTGTTGCTGCGCCATATCGGCGCGCGGCCGCACTGCACCGTTACCCTTGCCGATCCCGGTGACGAGGCTGCCATCACCGCCGTGGCCGCGGATTGTCAGCGCGCCGTGCACCTGGTCGGCACCATCAAGGCCACCCGCGACAATCCTTATGTCGACAGCCACCAGCGTCCGGCGCGCGCGCTGGCCGCGGCGGCAGCGGACGCGGCGCTGAAGCAGGTGGTGTATGTCAGCATACTCGGCGCCGGGCCGGACAGCGGGAGTCAGTGCCTGCGCGCGCGGTTCGCTGTTGAGCAGATCCTGCGCAGCGCGGGACCCGCGCTGACCGTGATCCGCGTGCCGATGGTGCTCGGCGAGGCCGATCGCGCAAGCTATGCCCTGGCCAGGCGCGCAATGGCCAGGCGCGTGACCGTATTTCGTGCCGCCAGCCGCGAGCAGCCGATCTACGCCGGTGACGTCATCACCGCGCTCATGAACGCGCTGCAATTTGCGCCGGCGGCGAACGCCGTGTTCGACCTTGCCGGCCCGGAATCGGTCAGCCGGCGTGAGTTGATCGTGCGCGCGGCGGCGACCGTGGGTCGGCGCCCGAGGATCGTTTCTTTGCCCCTGTGGATCGGCCTGGCTTTCGCTGGTGGCCTGGAATTGCTATCGCCAAAACCACCGTTCACGCGTGACATGTTGCGCATACTCGACCACGACGACGATATCGATCCGACCGCCGCCGCGGCCACGCTGGGCTTAACGCTGACCTCGCTCGACGCCATGCTCAAGCGCTGTATTCCGAACCGGATCAATCAGGAAGCGATCTGATAGCGCAGCATCACGCGCGAACCATCGGCCAGTCCGTCGCGAAACCGCGGTCCCCAGGAACCCCACTCATCAACGTACTTGCGTCCGAATTCCTCCAGCACCGCGGCGTTGCGCGCGGGATCGGTTTCGATTGCGCCGCTGAGTTCCAGGTACGGTGCCGAACGATAGCGTTGCTTGGCGCTTTTCCACACGCCGAACTCGCCGATCCAGATTTTCGCGGTGGTGAATCCGCGTCGAATCGCCTCCGCCCGCCAGGCGCCGCTCTGTGTCGAGACATAAATTTCGCCCTGGTGGTGCACGAACCAGACCTCGCCATGGCAGGTGCTTTCCTTGCCGCCGGAGACGATCGGGGTGAGGTAGATCAGGGCTGATTTATCCAGCGCCGCGACCGCTGCCGAGCTTGCGGCGAATAGCTGCCGCGGGACGCTCGACGCGCCGAACAGCAGCGCTGCGCCGCCGATCAAGAATTGCCTGCGAATGATGTTCATAGCTGTATCCTCCAGTGGTCAGAAGCGCTTGCGCTATAAATTGATTACCGGGCTGCCACTATGGCTCGAGCGCAGCCGTCGGGTTTTCCTCGGAGAAACGGCTGCGCGAGCGCCACAGCGCAATCATCGGCAGGCTAAACGCGCTCGCCGCCAGGATGCCTGCCAGCCATCCGCCACCGTTGGGATTGATGATATTCCACACCAGCATGGCGATCACAACCTGCGCGGTATAGACCGCGGCCCACGGCCACATCCAGCGTTTCATGGTCCAGAATCCGTAGGCGCCGGCGGCGTAGATCAACCAGTGCAGGGGTTCGGTAGCCTTCGCCCACCAGCCGCTCAGGGCAAAGCCGAACCAGATCTCGTGATCGTCGGCGACCGGTTTCAGAAACACGTCGAACGGCATGTAGATGAAAGTCATATACACACAGAAATAGAACAGCAGGTTCATCCACCACGGACGCTGCTGCCAGTCTGATCGTAGCGCTGACGGAAAAGAACGCATGGCGGTGACCCGCAAGCTTGAATCGGGGGAGCATTTAAGCGCAATCAAGCCACCGGCTCCAGCGAACTGGTCACGCTCGCCCGCAGTGCCGGGCGGCGCCGATGGACGGCAGGATTGATCTTGTTCAACAATGCCCGATCTGAATAAGTGTGCGGAACAATAGGACACGCAGGGGCTGGCGGCGTGCGGATCGCGCGACCCGCTCGCCACGAATCGTGTAGGCGGTTTTCGCACGCAAATTGGGAATCACGAGGGATCAAAAAGAACGAATTTCAGGGGAGCAGGTGTGTATGAGCATTGATCAATACAGTAAATATGACGGCCTCGGACTGGCCGATCTCGTTCGTCGCAAGGAAGTTTCGGCTCGCGAGCTGGTCGATTGTGCGCTGGCGGCGATCGAGCGCTTGAATCCGGATTTGAACTGCGTGGTTCAGACCCTGCGTCGCGAAGCGCTGGCTGAGATCAAACGTGGGCTCGCGCCGGGACCGTTCCACGGCGTGCCGTTTCTGGTCAAAGAGTTCGGCATGCATTTCAAGGGTATGAAAACGTCGGCCGGCTCGCGTCTCGCGGCCGGGGTGCAATTCGACAGCGATACCGAACTGATGGCGCGTATGCGCCGCGCCGGGCTGGTCACGGTTGGTACCACGACCACGCCGGAGATGGCGTTCAATGCCAATTCCGAAGCGCTGGTCTACGGGCCGTCGCGTAATCCCTGGAACCTCGGTCATTCGGTCGGCGGTTCGTCGGGCGGCGCCGGCGCCGCCGTGGCGTCGGGCATGGTGCCGATCGCGCATGCCAACGACGGCGGCGGTTCGATCCGGATCCCGGCGGCGTGCAACGGCGTGGTCGGTATGAAGCCCAGTCGCGGGCGCACCCCGACCGGGCCGGACGCCGGGATCTTTTTGTGGGGGATGGCGATCGAATTTGTGGAAACGCGCAGCGTGCGTGATTCCGCGGCGCTGCTCGATGCCGTGGGCGGACCGGATGATGGCTATTTCTACACCGCCATGCCGCCGCGTCGCGGATTCCTGAGTGCGGCCATGACGCCGCCGGACAGCCTGCGCATCGGGGTTCTCGATCAACTGCCGGGGACCGCACGGGCGGCCAAGGAAAACCGTGCGCGCCTGGCCGACACCTGCAAGCTGCTCGAAGACCTCGGGCATCGCTGCGAGCCGGTACGGCTGAGCTACGACGCGGATACGTTCAACGAGTCCTCGGTCATGTTGTGGGCGGCGACGCTGGGATTTTTTATGGAGCAGTTCGCCCAGCTCACCGGGCGCAAAATCAACTCGCGTACGGTCGAAGCGGTAACCCTGGAGGTATACCGCTACGCCAGGTCACTGGGTGCGATGCAGGTCGAGTGGGCGATGACGATGCAGAACGCGGCGTCGCGTAACGTCGGCGCGCTGATGCGCGACTACGACGTCTTGCTGACACCCGGGCTCGGCAAGGAAGTCGCCAAACTCGGTGTGCTCGATCAAAACGCCAAGGGCGTCGGCCCGATGGACTGGTGGCAGCAGATGATGCACGACTATTCGCAATTCACGCCGTTGTTCAATACCACCGGTCAGCCGGCGATCATGCTGCCGTTATGGCAGTCGAAAGCCGGCTTGCCGATGGCGATGCAGTTCGTCGGACGCATGAGCGACGAAGAGACCTTGTACAGCCTGGCCGGGCAGCTCGAGCAGGCGTTACCGTGGTCCGAGCGGCGCCCGCCGCACTACGCCTGATCAGCGCCACAGGAACGCCGACACTCGCGCGCCGAGGACGCTGTCGTTAAAAACGTTGTGCGCCGTCAGCCCGAGTTCGGCGGCGGCGCCGGCGCAGACGTGCAACGGCAGCAGGTGCTCTTCGCGCGGATGGCAGTAGCGCGCCTCGGGCGCCTGCACCCAGTCGACGAGCGCCTTGCGCTGGCTGTCGGGCGCGTCGGCCTGTTCGATCACGACCGTGTTCAGCCAGGTGTCGAACGTTGCGCTGCGCGCGGCGAGATCCGGTCCCGCCGATCTGAACGCATCCATATTGTGAAATGACATGCCCGAGCCGACGATCAGCACGCCGTCGCGGCTCAGTTCAGCGATTGCGCGGCCCATGTCCATCTGGGCGGCAGCGTCAAGCGAGGCGACCAGCGAAAGCTGCACCACCGGGATCGTCGCCTGCGGGTACATCAGCATCAGCGGTACGAAAGTGCCGTGGTCATAGCCGCGTTCAGCGTCACTGGTGGCCGCTATGCCATGAGCGGTGAGCAGTGTGACGATGCGGGTCGCGAGCGTGCCGTCGCCGGGCGCGGGGTAGTTGAGCTTATATGCCGCATCGGGGAAGCCGTAGTAATCGAAAATCATGCCCGGCATCGCGGCGGTGGATACCGTCGGCCGGGTTTCCTCCCAGTGCGCGGAGATCATCACGATTGCGCGCGGTGTGGTGATGTGTTCCGTTACGCTGGCAAGGAAATCGCTCAGGGCGGCGTGGCCTGGTTCGCCGAGCAGCGGCAGGGGACCGCCGCCGTGCGGAATGAACAGGATAGGGGTCGGCTCGGTGTTTGACATGTCGATCGCGATCCCGGGTAGTCAGCAATGCGGGTAACGATAGCACGCCACGTGCGCAGTACCGTGCGCCTCGCGGCGCCGATTGTGCTCGCTCGTCTGGGCTGGATGTTCATGAGCTTCGTCGACATTGTGATGGTCGGACGCTACAGCACCAGTGAGCTGGCCTACATGAGCCTCGCCACAAGCCTGATGTCGGTGGCGTACGTGACCATGATGGGCATGATGCTGGGCACGTTGGTGGTGGCGTCGAACCTGTTTGGCGAACGACGGTATTCAGCAATCGGCGCAGTGTGGCGACGCTCGGTTCCGTACGCGATTGGTCTCGGGGTATTGATCGTGATCCTGAGCCTGGTCGCCGAATCGTTGTTATTGCTGTTTGGACAGCAGCCGGCGCTGGCCAGCGAAGCCGCAAAACTGATCCGCATCTACGCCTACGGCATGCCGCTCGGCGGGCTGCTGTATGTCACCAGTCAGTATTTTCTCGAAGGTATCAAGCGGCCGCGCCCGGCCATGATCCTGATGCTGTTCGGCAATGTGCTCAACGCGGCGTTGAACTGGGTGCTGATTTACGGGCACTGTGGTGTTGACGCGATGGGCGCGGCCGGTTCCGCCTGGGCCACCAGCGTGGTGCGCACGCTCATCACGGCCGGACTGATTTACTACATCTGGACCATGCCCGGCGCGCGGATCATGGGTGTGCGGCGGCGCTACAAAGGCGGTTTCCAGGCCTGGAAGGAGCAGCGCCGACTCGGCTACGCCGCCGGCCTGAGTTTCGGTATCGAGCACGTCTCATTTGTGATGCTGTTTATGTTTGCCGGGCTGCTCGGCACGCTGCATCTGGCTGCCGTGACGATCATCTTCAACACGTTTGCGCTGTTTTTTATGGCAGCCAGCGGCATCGCCGGCGCGACCGCGGTGCAGGTCGGCATTGCCTACGGCCGGCGCAACGGCCGCGACATTGCCCTCGCGGGCTGGATTGGCTGGTCGCTGATGGCCGGCACGTTGGTGGTGCCGGCGCTTGCCATGGTCGTGCAACCCGGCCTGTTCGCCCGCATCTACACTGACGATCCGGCGCTCATCGCACTGGCCGCGCCGTTGTACGTGCTCGGTGGCCTGGCGCTGGTGTTCGATGCCTCGCAGATGTTGTGGTCGAATGCGCTGCGCAGCCGTCACGACAAGTGGTTTCCGACCTTCGTGCACGTGTTTGCCTACCTGATGCTGATGGTCCCGCTGGCCTGGTACTTCGCGTTCGAGCTCGAACACCGCAGCGAAGGCCTGTTCGAAGCGCTGCTGATCTGCAGCGGCATCGCGGTCGCCCTCCTGACTTGGCGATTCGTCGAACTGTCGCGGCGCGATCGCCGCGCGCCGGGCGGTCTGCTGGCTGCTCGCGGACAACACTGTGTGCCAGCCGCGGAGGAATGAGCGCGCCGCCGTGCTGACGGTCTATACTTTTCAGAACAGATATCGGTAAAGGTGCGTAATGGCGAGTGGCTGGGCGAAAGATGGCGCGGTACAGGATCAAATCGATGCCAGCGTCGCTGACGCGGTCAAACGCGCGCGCAGCGAACTCGAGCAGGGCGCGGGACTGAGCGAGTGCGAGGATTGCGAGGCGCCGATCCCGCTCGCGCGACGTCGCGCCGTGCCCGGTGCACGACGCTGCGTGAGCTGCCAGGAACGTTTCGACGCCGAGCAGTCGCGTGGCGGCACGATCAATCGCCGGGCCAGCAAGGACAGTCAACTGCGCTAAGTAAGTCTGCGGAAAAATCGGACACGCAGGCGCTGGTGGCGTGCGGGTTGCGCGTCAGGCGGCCTCGAGCGCAAGCGGGCCATGGATGGTATAGCGCAGCGCGAGGGCAGTGAGAGCGTGCACGGAAGCACGGTCGAACGCTAGCCGGACGTGCGACCCGCACGCCACGAATCGTGTACGAAGTTTCCGCACGCCTGTTTAGACCGGGCCGCCGGCCCTGGCGCCGTCGCTGAGGTGCGCGGTGCTGGCCAGGTCGAGGACCCGCCATGGCGGCGCATGATCGACGATTGTCACCGAGGTATTGGCGACCACGAGGTCCGCCAGAAGTACGTGATTGGAGACATCCAGCACGCGTTCGAGCAGCGAGCGTAATACCAGACCATGGGTGACCACCGCGAGGTCGTCGCGCATGCCTGCGGCGTGGCCCAGCACGGTCCGCCAGGCGCGGTCGACGCGCGCGTTGAATACCGCCCAGCTTTCGCCGCCGGGCGGCACGTAGTCGAGCGCAAATATATCCAGGTCTCCGAGCGCTTCGTAGGAAGTTCCGCGGAGCTCGCCAAAATTGCGTTCGCGCAGATCGTTGTATTTAAGCAGTGGCGCTGAGGTGTGTGCGCTGATGCGCTCGGCGGTCATCCGCGCGCGCAGGTAGTCACTGCTTAACACCAGCCCAATGGAACGCCGGCCGAGGCTCAGCCCGAGCTGTTCGGCCTGGCGTTTACCGTCCGCGCCCAGCGGGGTATCCGGAAACTGCACGACACGGGTCGCGTTGAGATCCGTTTCGCCGTGTCGAATGAGTAGTAAAGCCATCGTCTCAGTCCTGCATGCGTTTACGCAGCGCCACCGGGTCGCGTAACTGGCGCACTTTCAGGTTCAGCATTTCGACCCCGACCGAGAATGCCATCGCGAAGTAGATGTAGCCTTTGGGGATATGGAAATCCAGACCTTCGCCGACCAGCGCCATGCCGATCATGACAAGAAAACTCAAGGCCAGCATTTTTACCGTCGGATGTTGATCGACGAAGTCGCCGATCGCCTTAGCCGCAACCAGCATCACGACAACCGAAATCACGATCGCGGTGATCATGGTTTCCAGATGCTGTGCGAGTCCGACCGCGGTGATCACGGAGTCGAGCGAAAACACGATATCGAGTATCGCGATTTGCGCGATGATCGAGGCGAAACCTGACGCAGTGCCCGGCGTCGCGCTCTGCTCGTCGCCTTCCAGTGCGTGGTGGATCTCAAGGGTTGACTTGGCGAGCAGGAACAGACCACCGCCGAGCAGTACCAGGTCGCGTCCGGATATCGCGTTTTCGAGTACCGTGAACAAGGGTGCGCTGAGGCGCATGACCCAGGTCAGGGTCAACAGCAGCGCGATGCGCGTCAGCATTGCGAAGCCGAGCCCGAGGCGACGGGCTTTTTCGCGCTGCGCAGGGGGCAAGCGGCCGACCAGGATCGAGATGAAAATGATGTTGTCGACACCGAGCACGATTTCCAGCGCGGTCAGCGTCGCCAGCGCGATCAGCGCTTCGGGTTGCAGCAACCATTCCATAGTCAGAACACCTCAGCTGAAGGGCCGGTTTGGTGGGACCGAACCGGCTCGATCCACGGCCGGCGCATCATAACCGAGTGACGCCGGCGGCAGCGACTGGCGCGCCCACCGCCGCCCGGCATAACCGGGGTTATCATGATCCCGGTTTCCAGCACTGCCCGGGAGCACGGCCGTGACCTTGACCCTCGACACTATCGATATCCACCGTCCCGATCACTACGCCGCGCATGGCTTTCCGTTTGCGGCCTGGGACCTGCTGCGCCGCGAGGCGCCGGTATTCTGGTACGAACGCGACGATATCGAACCATTCTGGGCGGTGACGCGCTACGCCGATATCCTGGCGGTATCCAACAACCCCGAGGTTTTCATCAACAGCGGTCCGCGCCTGCGCATGACGCTCAAGGGGCAACCGGAGATCCTGCGCGCCGGGGTCGATTCATTCGGCGCGGCGCGTGGCTGGGACCCGCAGGAACCACCCGACATGGTTTTCATGGATAACCCGCGACATCGTCACATGCGCAAACTGTCGAGTTGGGCCTACACCCAGGGCGGCATGCGCAGGATGGCCGACCACTTCGCCAATCTCGCGGAAACGTTCACCGCGACCTACATTGCCGAGCTCGAGCGGAACGGCGACGAGGGCGGCGATTTCGTCAGTGGCCTGGCCTGCAAGCTGCCGCTGGCGGCGGTCGGCGAGATCATGGGGCTCGCCCCCGACGACTGGAAGCAGATCCTGGTGTGGTCGAATGCCCTGGTCGGCGACATCGACGAAGCCGATCGCCGCCCCGGCGAAAGCCGCGGGGCGGCCGGCTATCGCAACATGTACGAACTGCGCAGCTACCTCGAGGGGCTGATCCACGAAAGCCGCAGCAACGGCGCCGCGCGCGGGGGCTTCATCGATCACATGGTCCATCATGAAGTACAGGGCAAGCCACTCAATGACCAGCAGCTCATCGGTTACCTGTTCCTGCTCATTGCGGCCGGCAACGACACCACCCGCAACGCCTTGGCCGGTGGCGTCGCGGCACTTATCGAACACCCCGAGCAGCGCGATCTGTTGTGCGCCAATCCCGGACTGTTAAGCACCGCGGTGGAGGAGATCCTGCGCTGGACGTCGCCGGTGGGAAGTTTCCTGCGCACCGCCGCGACCGACGCCGAAGTGGCGGGGACACCGATCGCCGCGGGCGACACGGTGGCGCTGTTTTATCCTTCAGCCAATCGCGACGAACGGGTGTTCGACGATCCGTATCGATTTGATATCACGCGCCATCCCAACCCGCATCTGACCTTCGGTTTCGGCGCCCATTTCTGCCTCGGTACAAACCTCGCACGGGCGGAGCTCATGGCCAGCTTTAAGGCACTCCTGCCGCATCTGCCGCGCCTGGCATTACATGGCAAAGCGGAACGCATCGCGCAGACCCATGTCTCCGGTTATGCGTGCTTGCCGATCCGGCTTGCGGCTTGATTGAACTTTGTATCACGGCCGCGTTGCGCCCGACCTCCGCAGTAGTTTTTTACCACCCTGCTAGCGGTCGACAGTGACCCGATTCCGCCCCCCTTCCTTGGCCAGAAACAGCACGGTGTCGGCGCGCTCGAGCAGGTCGTCCAGAGACTCGTCCTGGCGCAGCCAGGCCATGCCGATGGAGACCGTGACGGCCAGCGGCTGAAGATCCTGGCCCGGGTCGATGGGTGCCGCCGCGACTGCCTTGCGCAATAGTTCGGCGACCGCGGGTGCGGCGCTGACGGCGAGGTCGGTCAACAGCACCGCAAAAAGATTGCCTTCGAAATGCGCGATGGTGTCCTGTTCGCGAATGTTCGCCTGCAGCGTTGCGGCGACCGTGTCGAGGACCCGCGCTGCTGCTGCGGCACCGCAGGTCTCGACTACGGTGCCGAAATGGTCGATATCGATCAACAACAGGCACGGACCATGGGTGTCGTCATCGAGCGCGCGCTGGCCGGCCTGGCGCAGGACTTCAGAGAACGATTCGCGCGTGGCGAGCTTGATCTGCGCGTCACTGAACCGTGGCTCGGGCTCGCCGTCGAGTTGTGCCTGGAGCGCGCCAACGTTCTCGGAAGTTTGCTCCAGGCCGCGCTGCAGGTCGGCATTGTGACGGGCGATGTACCGGGTCTGGTCGGCCAGTTCGCCGACAAAACGCGCCAGGTCGCCGGCCGGAACCTCGTGCGTAAGCTGGCCCATGAACGTTTCCAGGGCGGCGTTGTAGCCGGATAGCTCGCCGGTGGCGTGTTTCAGCTGCTCGCGAAATGCGTCGATCAGGGCACGCAGGCCGTCACGCATCGTGCCTGGCGGCGCGCGATCGCCAGTATCGATATAGCGCCGGTAGAGATCTTCGATGACGGCGGTGGTGATGCGGCCATGTTTGAGCGCTTCATCCATTTCACCGGTGAGCTGGACATTGTCGGCGCGCAGGTACTCGAACCACACCGCGTAGTTGGCCGGCGTAATGGGGATCCCGTGACGGGACATCTCGGGCAGGGCCTTGCGTACGATCGCGACCGAGTTATCACCTTTATGGACTAACTGCATGAACCACTTCCCAGGCTCGGCGCTGCGGCACCTTGTACGGTTGTCGACGGCGCATATTCGCCGCCATATCACCCGTAAGGGTTAGCGTCTGCGCAGCGGCGCACTTTAGAAGCAGGTAGACTGCACCGCAGGCGTTCAGCTCGGACCGCACTTTCGCCCTGCTCGCCGCGCGATCAGATCCACAAGCAGGCCCGCAAAGCCCTCATGTTTGGTACGCTACGATGGTTCCCATGGCGGGCTCAGGTCACGCCGATACTTGTTGTGCTGATGGCTGTTTTCGACCAGCAGCCCGCGATGGCGGCCGACGAGGACGAATTCGAACTGGCCATGGGCGCGTTGGTGACGGTCGACCTGCTCGCCAACCTGAGCGGGGGCCTGAGCCGAGGGGTGGAGACCCCGGGACTGGTCGATTTCATCGCCGAGGGCCGCTACCAATCACGGCCGCAGGCCGGCCGGCATAGGTTCTGGTTCAATCTTCAGGGCAGTTTCGGCGGCGACTTGAGCGTCGAGCGGAGCGGCGACCTGCAGGTGGTCAGCAGCATCGAGGCGCCCGATACGGTCAAGGTTTTTGAAGCCTGGTATGCCTATGAGCAGGCCAGCGCCACGCTGTTGATCGGTCTGCACGACCTGAACCGCGAATTCTACGTGCTCGAGCGCGCCGCGACCCTGCTGCACAGCTCGTTTGGTTTCGGTCCTGATCTCTCGCAGGCGAACGCCTCGCAGTTTCCGACCACTGCCGCCGGCGTGGTGTTGCGCTACGACCCCGAGCAGCCGTTCTACCTGTCCGCGGCGGCTTATGACGGCGTCCCGGGCGACCTCGACGACCCCTACGGTACGCATATCAAATTTGCTGACGGCGACGGCGTACTGGTGATCGCCGAGGGCGGATTGAGTACCGCCGACGCTGTCGCGGGGGCCATGAAAGCGGCCTTCGGCGTGTGGTACTCCAGCGCTCGCTACCGTGACAGCGCTGGCAACGCGCGCAATGCCAACAGCGGCGCCTACCTCATCGTCGAGGCGCCGGTACCGATCGCGCCACTGCGGGACAGCCTCGGATTTTTTGCCCAGTTCGGTCTCACTCGCGCCGGCCGCAGCGACATTCAGCATTATTTCGGCGCCGGGCTGCACTGGCAGGGCCCGTTCGCGCGGCGTCCCGACGACGTGTTCACCGTAGGCTTGGCGCGCGCGGCGCTGTCGCGTCAATACCGCCGCGCGGTTGGGACTCGACACGCGTGCCGAAACCGCCATCGAGGTGAGCTACGCCTGGCAGGTCAATGCCTGGCTGGTCGTACAACCCGATGTGCAGCTGATCCTCGATCCGGCGGTGGCGCCGGACGTCGGCGATGCGGTGGTTGCCGGGCTGCGCATCGTGCTCGGCCGGCAGTAATACTCAGCGCGCGGCGATCGCGGTGGTCAGTGTTTCGCACTCCAGCGGTCGAGCATCACCATCCCGACGGCGGAAAACACGAAGGTCATGTGAATAACCACGTACCACAGCAATTTGTCGTTGGCGATCTGTTCCGCGGCAAGAAAAATTTTCAGCAGATGGATCGATGAAATCGCCACGATCGATGCAGCGACCTTGGATTTCAGCGACCCGGCGTCGAGTTTACCCAACCAGTCGAGCTTGTCGTTGTTGTCGTCGAGGTCCATGCGCGAAACGAAATTTTCGTAGCCGCTGAACATCACCATCACGATCAGGCCGCCGACCAGGGCGATATCGATCAGCGCCAGCACCACGAGTACGAGGTCCGATTCGGATATCGCCAGCAGCTGCGGTACGAGGTGGAACAGTTCCTGGAAAAATTTTACGCCGAGGGCGAGCAGGGCGAGACTCAGGCCGAGATAGATCGGGGCCAGCAGCCAGCGGCTGGCGTAGAACATTCGTTCGATGGTGTTTTCCATGCGCTGCACGGGCTGCAGTGACGTCGCGCTTACGGTTTCGCGTCGGTCATTTGCGGCCCGGCCTCGCACAGCCCGGTGATGACTATGTCGCCGGTGATGCCGAGGAAAGGTTTCTTGTTTCCTTCGACATAGGATTTGACCGACAGGTACTTGAGATGGGTGTAGGCGGCGTTGGCCAGCCACAGGACTTTGAAGCCTTCGGTTTCAGTGCCGGGGCTCAGGACCTGCACATCTTTGGCGTCCCAGGTGCCGAACGGGCCACCGACCGCGACGCCGTTGCTGCGATCGACGGCGAAACGTGATTCGTAGACCGCGATAGCCTTGGCGAAGTTGGTTTTTGTCAGCGTGCCCTCAGGGCCCAGCTCGGAGACATTGACCGCGTTGCAGATGAAGATCCCGGGGTGGACGCCGTCGCTCTCCTCGGCGGCGTGCGCAGCGCTGGCGAAAGCGACAGTGACTGACAGGGCAAAAACTCTGAACATGGTCTGATTCCTTTGCGAAACGCGTCTGAGAGGGCGCTAAAGATACACTGCCGCGCCGGTGTCGGAAAAGCGCACCCAACGGTTCGCCACTGCCGGCTGCCGCAACGAGGCTGATCCCGGTAAGGACGTCGGACGGGGTACGTGCGGCGGCGACCGTCCCGGTGCGCCGAGGTTCGCTCATCGGGCCACCGGCGCTGACAAAAATTTTCAAACTTGTGGGTACTTCGCCGGCAGCAGTGGCAGTTTTTGTCGAACAGGCCCCGATCGAGGCGCGCGCGATGGCATACAGTAGTTGCCATATTCCGGAATCGCTGCGGGAGTGTCGATGGACAGGTTCAGTCGATGGTTGGTATGTGCTGCGTGTTGGCCGTGTCGGTGCAGGTCGCTGCCGCCCCGGTCACGTTGTTTGATGACACCCTCGCAAGCCTGCCTGGTGCGCAACCGTGGCTGCTGTACGCGAGTGACAGTATTCTGGGTACCGGTGTCGCTACGCAGAGTCTGATCCCCGGCAGCGGGGCGGGGCTGGTGACCGATAACGGCGTCGCCGCCGGCTACAGCAATACCGTGCCGTTCGTTAACAGCTTCAAGAATCCGGCCTTTCCGGTGCTCGACCGCCTCGCCGGTTTCCGTCTCAGCTTCGAGCTGCAGGTACTCGGCGAAAGCCACAATAACAATAACCGTGCCGGGTTCAGCGTGATTGCGCTGGCCAGCGACGGACTCGGTATCGAGCTTGGCTTCTGGAGCAACGAGATCTGGGCGCAGGCGCAAAGCCCCTTGTTCACTCACGCCGAGGGTTACGCGTTCGACACCGGCGCGGCCGAACACAGCTACGATCTCGATATCGCTGCCGCTGGTTATACGCTTTCAGCCGGCGGCGTAACCCTGGGATCGGGCGCGCTGCGCGACTACTCAGCGTTCGGCGGAGCGCCGTATACGCTGTCCAACTATGTATTCCTCGGCGACAACACCGGCAGCGCCGGTGCCGATATTGTCCTCGGACGGGTGCAGCTCGAAACCGGCACCCTGGTGCCGGTGCCGCCGTCGCTGCTACTGCTGCTGCCGGCCGTCGTCGGCGTCAGCCGCTGCCGGCGCAGCGCCAGTTGCGCGAGGTCCGAAACACCGGGCAGCAATCCGCCACGGTAGTCAGCGCCCGATGTCGTTACGCCGCGGGCGCCGCGTGCAGGGAATAGCTGGCAACCGGCTGCGGAAATCCTTTCAGTTCCAGCGGCTCGCGCACGGCGCACGGCGCGTCGTCGTCGAGGCGCGCACGCGTTTCCGCGGCGATGAGGATTTCGCCGCCGGCGGCCTTTCTCGCACAGGCGCGAGGCGAGATTGACGGCCTGACCCACCGCCGCGTATTCGAGGCGTCCTTCACCACCGATGATGCCGACCGTGACCTCGCCGCTGGCGATGGCGATGCCGCTGTCGAGACTGAACCCGGGTTGTTGCCGGGCCGCGGTTACCGGCGCCACCAGCGCGCGGATCCGTAACGCCAGCGCGACCGCCTGGCGGGCATGATCGGCGACCGGCACCGGCGCGCCGAGCAGGATCAGCACGCCGTCACCGGCATAATCCTTGACTGTCGCTTCGAACTCGCGCGCCGCGGCGCCAACCGCGTCGTAGTAATCGCGCAGCAGTTCGATCACGGCCTGCGAACTGTTGGCGCTGGCGAACGCGGTAAAGCCGCGCAGGTCGATACAGACCACCGAAAGCTCACGGCGCTGCTCGCGCATCGCTGCGCGCAGTCCACTGTGGTTGACCAGCGTCGCGACCTGCGGCGACAGGAAGCGGCTCATGAACTGACCCTGGCGACCTTTGAGCTGGGCGTGATGGAGAGCGCCGGCAACCAGGATGGTCAGTCCGAGCACAGTCGTCACCGGGGCGACCGATACGGGTAGCACCAATCCGGAAATCATCAGCGGTACCGCGATCAGAAACGCGTTCAGGCGGATCCGTTCGGCCGGTTCCGGGTCACGTTTCAGGCACATGAATATCGACAGCGCCCATAGCAGCATGGCGATCCCCAGCGGGGCCACGAACAGACGCACGACCGAGGCCGACCACAGGGCGCCGCCGTCCAGGCCGCCAAAAAAATAGCGCACGCGCAGGTCCGGATGCAGGAAGCTGTTGAGCGCATATAGCACCAGCAGGCCCTGGCCAACCCGCAACACGCCGTCGCCGAAGCGCGTTCGCAGGCCGCTGGCGGGGATCGTACGACGCACGCGGTAGACCCATTCGAAGGCGGCAGCCAGCGCCAGCAGTTCCGGTACCACCAGGTAGCGTGCCCAGCCGGGCAGAGGGCCGTCCGCGATCAGGGTGGTCAGGGTCATCGTGGCGATGACCGACAGGCCACCGGCGGCCAGTGCCACGGCCAGCGCGCGACTGGTCGCGGTGCGCGGGTCGGCGCGCACGAATGCCCAGCCGATGCCGAGCAACATCAGGGCGGTGACGTATTGGGCGTTCGCTTCAAGCATGCACGGACCCTATCGCGGCGCAGTGCCGGGCGGGGGTATTACAGCATGGGCGGCTGGCGACGCCTTGCGGGCGCGCTCACTCGGGAGCGGCGTGGGCGCGGCAACAGCGCATTAATGACCGCCGATTTTCAAGGCCTGGACTTCGAACAGGTTGTCATCGAGTTCCGGGTCGATATCGATTTCCTCGACCAAAAAAATACTTTTCGTCTCCAGCTTGAGGTCGTGCATGGTGACGTGGAACGGCACCCAATGGTCATCGACCTTCTGGATCTTTTCGCGGTCTACCACCAGCTCCTTGCGCAGACTGCCGTTCAGCCCGATGAATTCG
>CALOBG010000019.1:0-35535 GCA_942490995.1 uncultured Gammaproteobacteria bacterium | reverse complement strand
CGCGCTGGTTACGTATTGCCGTGGCTGACCGCGCGCGAGAACGTCCTGCTCGGGGTCGATCGGGTTTACCCGCTGGCGACGCACGCCGAGCGCGCGCAGATCGCCGAATACTATCTCGAACGGGTGGGTCTGGGTGACTCGCTCAATAAGCTCGCCGACGACATGTCGAACGGTATGCGCCAGCGCGTCGGCATCGCGCGCGCCTTTGCGTTATCGCCGAAACTGCTGCTGCTCGACGAACCGTTTGGCATGCTCGACAGCCTGACCCGCTGGGAACTGCAGGAAGTGCTGATGGATGTCTGGAAGCGCACCCAGGTGACCGCGGTCTGCGTTACCCACGATGTCGACGAAGCCATCCTGCTGGCCGACCGCGTGGTCATGATGACGAACGGACCGCGCGCGCGGATCGGCAAAATCATCGACATCGACATTCCGCGGCCACGGACCCGTCAGAGCCTGCTCGAACATTCCCGCTACTACGAATATCGCCAGGAACTACTCGATTTCCTCGCCGAATTCGAAGGCGGCGGCGCCCCGGATCCGTCGGTCGCCGATGCTGCCGATGATGACGATTCGCTCGAAGCGGCGTGACAACTAAACCCCGGAGACGATGAAAATGGCACGTCAACTGGTGATCATAGGCAACGGCATGGCGCCCGGACGGGTGCTCGACGAGCTGTTTGAACACGACTGTAATGACTACGAGATCACGATCTTCAACGCCGAGCCGCGCGTCAACTACGACCGCATCATGTTGTCGCCGGTACTGGCCGGTGAAAAAACCTACGCCGACATCGTTATCCACGACGAGGCCTGGTACGCCCGACACCAGGTCACGTTGTACAAGGGCCGGCCGGTAGTCAATATCAACCGCCAGCTAAAGACGGTGAGCGCGGTTGACGGCACCACCGCACACTACGATGAACTGATCATCGCGACCGGCTCGACCCCGTTCATGCTGCCGGTTGCGGGCGCCGATCTCGACGGTGTCGTCACCTACCGCGATCTCGATGATGTCGAGACCATGCTGGCCGCGGCGGCAGCGGGCGGGCGCGCGGTAGTGATCGGCGGCGGCCTGCTCGGTCTCGAGGCTGCTGCCGGTCTTAAAGCGCGCGGCATGGCAGTGACGGTTGTTCACCTCGCGCCGACCCTGATGGAACGCCAGCTCGACGCCGCCGCCGGCTACCTGCTCGGTGAAGCGCTGCGCGAGCGCGGGATAGAACTCGAACTGGCGGCGAGTACCCGGTGTTTCCACGGTAGTGACAGGGTCGAGTCGATCGAACTCGAGGACGGCCGTCGCCTGGCTGCCGACCTGGTCGTGGTCGCGGCCGGGATCCGGCCCAACGTTTCACTGGCCCAGGCCAGCGATCTGGAAACCGGTCGCGGCATTATTGTCGGCGATGACCTGCGGACTTCGGACCCGGCGATCTTCGCGCTCGGCGAGTGCGCCGAGCACCGCGGGGTCTGTTACGGACTGGTTGCGCCGCTCTACGAGATGGCGCGGGTGGTCGCGCAGCAGCTGCGCGGTGAGGCGGGGTCGTATTCCGGGTCGGTGACCTCAACCAAACTGAAAGTGACCGGCATGGACGTGTATTCGGCGGGCGAGTTCGCCGACGGTGAACAGCGCGAGGAAATCGTCCTGCGCGACGCGGCACGCAAGGCCTACAAACGTCTGACCATCGAGGACAACCGCATCGTCGGCATCGTGCTGTTCGGCGATACCCGCGATGGGCCGTGGTTTTTCCAGCAACTACGCGACAAGGCCGATATCAGCGCGATCCGGGAGACGCTGATTTTCGGGCAGGATTTCCAGGGAGGAGCCTCGCCGGACCCTACGGCAGCCGTTGCAGCCTTGCCGCCTGAGGCGGAGATCTGTGGCTGCAACGGCGTATGTAAAGGTCGGATAAGCGCCGCGATTACGGCCCACGGCCTGACTACGCTCGACGAGGTCCGCACCCACACCAAGGCCTCGTCGTCGTGTGGTTCGTGCACCGGTCTGGTCGAGCAGATCCTGCAGCTCAATCTCGGTGCAGGCTACCAGGTTGCGGCCGTGCAGCCGATGTGCGGCTGCACCAGCCTCGGACATGACGAGGTTCGTCGCCTGGTTGTCGCCAAGGCGTTGAAGTCGATCCCGGCGCTGATGCAGGCGCTCGAATGGCAGACCTCGTGTGGCTGCGCGAAGTGCCGACCGGCGCTCAACTACTACCTGCTGTCGAGCTGGCCGGGCGAATACGACGACGACGCTCAATCACGATTCATCAACGAGCGTGCCCACGCCAATATTCAGAAAGACGGCAGCTTCTCGGTCGTGCCACGCATGTGGGGCGGGATGACCAGCGCCAGCGAGCTGCGTGCGATCGCCGATGTCGTCGATCGTTTTCAGATCCCGTCGGTCAAGGTCACCGGCGGTCAGCGTATCGATCTGCTCGGGGTGAAGAAACACGACCTGCCGGCAGTATGGGCCGATCTGAATGCCGCCGGCCTGGTGTCCGGACATGCGTATGGCAAGGCGCTGCGTACGGTCAAGACCTGCGTCGGCACCGATTGGTGTCGCTTCGGAACACAGGACTCGACCGGTCTTGGCATCAAGCTGGAAAAGATGCTGTGGGGATCGTGGACCCCGCACAAGGTCAAACTCGCGGTGTCCGGGTGTCCGCGCAATTGCGCCGAGGCCACCTGCAAGGACTTTGGCGTGATCTGCGTCGACAGTGGCTACGAACTGCATTTCGCCGGCGCCGCCGGTATGCACCTGCGCGCAACCGAGGTTCTGTGCAGTGTGGCAAGCGAAGATGAAGTGCTGGAATATGCGGCCGCCACCATCCAGCTGTACCGCGAACAGGGCCGCTATCTCGAGCGGATCTACAGCTGGGTGGAGCGCGTTGGTGTCGAGTCGGTGCGCGAGTTGATCGTGGCCAACCCCGAAAAGCGTGGCGAACTGTACCAACGGTTCCTGCGCTCGCAACGTTACGCGCAACACGATCCCTGGGCAGACCGGGCACACGGCCGCCAGATCAACGAATTCAGACCCCTGACGCGGATCACCCGCGTGGAGAAGCGCGATGCACGAGAACCCGCCCCGGTGGCTTGACGTCGGATTTGTCAGGGACATCCCGCGGCGCGGCGCGCGCCAGGTCGATACGCCATGGCTGCGGGTCGCCCTGTTTCGCACCGCTGACGATCGGGTTTTTGCCCTCGAGGACCGCTGCCCGCACAAGCAGGGGCCGTTGAGCCAGGGCATCGTGCACGGTAGCGCCGTGACCTGCCCGTTGCACAACTGGGTGATCGGCCTGGAGAGCGGGACGGTGCAGGGCCCCGATAAGGGCTGTGTAAAGACCCTGCCGGTACGCAACGAAGACGGCCGCCTGTATCTCGGTCTGCCGGACCTGCACGAGCGCGTTGCATGACCGCTGTGGCGGGCGAACGCGTGCACACGACCTGCGCATACTGTGGCGTGGGTTGCGGGCTGACAGTTACGGCGCGCAGCGAAGGCGGCTTCGACGTCCGCGGCGATGCCCAGCACCCGGCCAACTACGGCCGCCTGTGTGCCAAGGGTGCGGCGTTGGGCGAAACCATGGGCCATGAGGATCGCCTGCTGTATCCGCAGGTCCACGGCGCACGCGTCAGTTGGGACACCGCGCTCACGACCATTGCCCAACAGTTCCGTACCGTCATCGACAACGACGGCCCGGATGCGGTGGCGTTTTATGTTTCCGGACAGCTGCTGACCGAGGATTACTATGTCGCCAATAAGTTGATGAAAGGCTTCATCGGCTCGGCAAATATCGACACCAACAGTCGCCTGTGCATGGCCTCCTCGGTCGCCGGACACAAACGCGCGTTCGGCGAGGACGTTGTCCCCGGCGTATACACCGATCTTGAGCTCGCCGATGTCGTGGTGCTGGTCGGTTCCAATCTCGCCTGGTGTCATCCGGTGCTGCACCAGAGGCTGATGGACGCGCGTGCGGTGCGTGGCACGCGCATCGTCGTTATCGATCCGCGCGCGACCGCCACCAGCGCCGACGCCGACCTGCACCTGGCGCTGAAGTCGGGTACCGATGTTGCGTTGTTCAACGGTCTGTTGCGGTACCTGTGTGCCAATGGTGCGCATGACGAGCGCTATATCGCCGCGCATACCAGCGGGCTTCCGGCCGCGCTCGCCGAAGCAGAGAATTTTGATGTCACGCGGGTGGCCGCGCTGACCGGACTGAACGGCAACGACGTAGAAGCGTTTTATGCACTGTTCGCGGCTCACTCGAACACCGTGACCGTCTACTCTCAAGGGGTCAACCAGTCACGCGCCGGAACCGACAAGGTTAATGCGATCATCAATTGCCACCTGGCCACGGGCCGGGTTGGTCAACCCGGCAGCGGGCCGTTTTCGGTGACCGGCCAGCCGAATGCGATGGGCGGACGCGAAACCGGCGGCCTGGCAACTATGCTCGCTGCCCACCTGGAAATCGATAACCCGCGTCACCGGCAGGCAGTCGGCGCTTTCTGGAACAGTCCGCGCCTGCCGACTTCACCGGGTCTGAAAGCCGTGGAAATGTTCGACGCGGTCGCCGCGGGGCGCATCAAGGCCCTGTGGATCATGGCGACCAATCCGGCGGTGAGTATGCCGGAAGCGAACAAGGTCGCCGCCGCAATCGCTGCCTGTCCGTTTGTCGTGGTGTCCGATCTGACCGCCCGTGCCGATACCGCCGCCCTGGCCGACGTGTTGCTGCCGGCCGCTGGCTGGGGAGAAAAAGACGGCACGGTAACCAACTCCGAGCGCCGCATATCTCGCCAGCGCGCATTTGCCCCGGCACCGGGCGAGGCGCGTCCGGATTGGTGGGCGCTGGCGGGGGTCGCGCGCCGCATGGGCTACGGCGCGGCGTTCGATTACCAGCATCCGTTCGAGATCTACCGTGAGTTCGCCGCGCTGACTTCGATCGCGCGCGGTTTCGGCTGCCGGCTCGACCTGGCTCGCGACGCGGACATCAACCAGGGCCAATACCAAGCGCTGCGTCCCCGCACCTGGCCACTGGCGGATGGTGGCGGTCACGAACGGCGGCTGTTTTCTGACGGCGTGTTTGCTACTGGCGACGGCCGCGCACGTTGCGTGCCGGTGAGCTACCGCGAGCGCAGCGAAATCGATACCCAGCAGCAGCTTATTCTGAATACCGGGCGTCTGCGCGATCAGTGGCACACCATGACGCGCAGTGGTCGGGTCGCGCGTCTGGCCGCGCATACCGCGGAACCGCACGTCGAGATGCATCCGCACACGGCGCGTGCGCACGGACTGAAAGCGGCCGATCTGGCGGTTCTGGAAACCGATACGGCTCGCATTATTGCCCGCGTAGCAGTTACCGAGCGCCAGTCTGTGGACAGTCTTTTTGTGCCGATGCACTGGAGCGGACAGACCGCGTCCACGGCCCGGGTCAACACGCTCGTCGCCGCGCTTACCGATCCGTATTCGGGTCAGCCGGAACTCAAGGCGGCACGCGTCAGGCTGCGTCGATACCCCGCAAACTGGTACGCGTTCGGGATCTTCGGTGCGCGTCCTGCAGCGCCGTCAACCGCCTATTGGGCGCGGATGCAGGCGCCGTTGGGTTGGCGCATGGAACTTGCCGACGCCGTTGCACCGCGCGATTTCCGCGCCCTGTTCGAGACGCTGGCGGCGCGCGCGGTGGTTGGCGCCGAACTGCTGGAATACAACGATGCCGCGCGCGGCGCGCAGCGCCTGGTCGCGACCCGTGACGGCAAATTGATTGCGGCCTTGTTTGCGGCGCGCGAGCCGGTCGGGGTGATGCGCAATTGGGTGGCGGGCAAACTCGGGCACGCGCTCGAGCGCGATGATTGGCAGGCGTTGGTGGCGGGTTTCCCGCTGGTCGCAGACGGGAACCGCGGCGCGGGTGACATCGTCTGTACCTGCAATCAGGTCGAGCGTGACGTCATCGTCGCCAGTATCGTCAGCGGCAGACAGAGTCTCACTGCGATTGGCGCGGCCACGGCGGCAGGCACCAACTGCGGTTCCTGCCGCGGCGATATCCAGCGCATTATCAACGACCATACGTTGGCTGAGGTCGGATGAACGGGTGTTGCGCAGCGCGGCGAGTACGATGACGGCGGCGCTGCCCGGTACGGCGACGGGCCGTGTGACGCTGGTCGGCGCGGGACCCGGTGATCCGGACTTACTGACGGTTAAAGCATTGGCGGCAATGCGCGCGGCGGACATCGTTCTCTATGATGAACTGGTCAGCGACGAGATTCTGGCCCTGATCCGCCCACCCACCCGGCGTCTGCACGTCGGCAAACGCGGCTTTCGCGGTGGTCGCGCACAGTCCGAGATCAATCGCCTGATGGTGCGCTTCGCACAGGCCGGGGACCACGTCGTGCGTCTGAAATCGGGCGACCCGATGGTATTCGGGCGCGGCGGCGAGGAGATTGACTGTCTGCAGGCTGCCGGCATCGAGGTGCAGGTCGTGCCGGGGATCACCGCCGCGCTCGCACTCGCGGCGGCTACGACCACCAGTCTCAGCCATCGCCATTGTGCGCAATCAGTGCAGTTCGTTACCGGCCACACCACCGATGGCGTCGCCGCGCTCAGCGAACTCGACGGCGATGTCCGCACCACTACCCTGGTGGTCTACATGGGTGCGCGACAAGCGCTGGCATTAACGACGGAGCTGTTGGCCAGCGGCCGTTGCGCGACCACCCCGGCAGTAGCTGTCGCCGATCTGTCGCGCCGGTCGCAACGCTGCTGGTGCGGGACCCTCGCCGCGCTGCCGCTGGGCATACAAAGCCTGCCTGCCGGGGCGCCAATCCTGATCGGCATCGGCAAGGTGTTCGCCGACGCCGACCGGCGCATGGCTCATCCGCTCGAACTTTCGCGCTGGGTTCGGGCGCGAACCGTCTGACGCTGTTGTGCGCGACGCGAGGGCTGCGATCCGCGCGCCAGATTCGGCACCGAGCGCCGCGGCTGTTTAGCGGTGCTCGCCGGGACGTGTGCCGATGGCGCCGACGGGCTCCGCAAACCGGTCACCATAGATGCGGTAATAGCTGCGGATCCAGAACGGCGATAATAGGGTTGTATAGGCGATCACGATAACGACGCCGGTGTAGACCGTCGCATCAAAGATCCCGGCCGTACGCCCGACTTCAGCAAAGATCAGCCCGACTTCGCCGCGCGGCACCATCGCCATGCCGATTGCGATGCGTGCGTGGTGATTGATCGGCAGGACCAGGCCGCCGAGCAGTTTGCCGGCGATCGCGGCGGCGGTCAGGGCCAGCGAAAACATCCAGATGAAGGCCAGGCTCCAGTCGACCGCGGACAGGTCGAGCGACAGACCGACCATGACAAAAAATATCGGCGTGAAAAGCTGGATGATCGGCTTCATCTGCTCATGCGCGGCGCGATGGAAATCCGGATCGGCTCGCAAGCTCGCGCCGAACGGCAGGAAGAAGCGTCGTGACAAGGCGATGCCGGCGGCAAACCCACCGAGCAGCTCGGGGGCACCGAAGGCATGTGCAGCGGAGGCGCTGGCCAGGACCAGGGAGACGAGGGCGACCGGGATCACGCCCGGTGCGGTACTCGCGCTGTGGAAACGTGAGATCAGGCCCGACATGACTTTCGCGACGATCGGGGCGACGATAAAAAAAACCGCGACGAACACGATGATGTGGACGGTATTGCTGATGTTGACCTGGCCACGCGTCGCGAAGTCGTAGAGCACGGCGAGCACGATCACGCCGAGGATGTCATCGACGACCGCGGCGCCGAGCACTATCTGACCTTCGCGGCTCGATTGCTGACCGAGATCGGACAGGATCCGTACCGTGATCCCGATGCTTGTCGCGGTCAGCGTGCCAGCGACAAAAAAGGCGCTGAGCAATGGCAGATCGAACGTGTAGTAGCTGAGACCGAAGCCCAGCAGCGCAGGCGCGACGAAGCCGATCACGGCGACACTCAGGCCGTGTCGTCCGGCCGAAATGAGCCGGCCGAAATCAGTTTCGAGGCCTACTTCGAAGAGCAACAGAATGATGCCGATCTCGGCCAGCAACGCGATCGCGTCGCTGGGCAGGACCCAGCCGAACAGGCTCGGGCCGATGATGATCCCGGCGCACAATTCGCCGATCACCCGCGGGGCGTTGAGTTTCGCGGCCAGTTCCGCGCCGGCGCGGCCGCAGACCAGGATGATCGCGACATCGAGCAGGATGGTTGAAGTGTCCATGGGTCGTCAGGTTCGAGTGGTTGACTGCGATCAACAGCCGCGCCAGTCGGGTTCGCGTTTTTCAGCGAATGCCGCGGCGCCTTCTTCGGCATCCGCCGTGCGGCGCAGGAATTCGAAACCTTTGCGTTCCAGCGCGAGACCATCTTCGAGCGGTACGTCGAGTCCCTGCAGGGCGGCGGCGCGGATAGTCTCCACTGCAAGCGGCGCGCCGCGGCAGATCGCCGCCGCAATCGTTTGACATTTATCCATCAGTTCGGCGGCCGGAACGACGTGGTCGACCAGGCCCAGGCGCAGTGCTTCGGCGGCGTCGATACGGCTACCGGTGTACAACATTTCCAGTGCTCGCCCGAGCGGGATCAGGCGCGGCAGGCGCTGGGTGCCGCCGCCGCCCGGCAGTACACCCAGCAGGACCTCGCCGAGTCCGAATTGCGCATGTTCGGCCGCGACGCGGATGTCGCAGGCCAGCGCCTGCTCGAGGCCGCCGCCGTTGCAGTGGCCGTTGATGGCGGCGATAACCGGTTTGCGCATCGCGCGCATGGCCGCGAACAGGCCGTTGCCCGGAATGCGATCCGGATCGCCAAACGTTGCTTCACGGATATCGCTGCCAGCGCAGAAGGCGCGCTCGCCGGCGCCGGTCAGGATCGCAACACGCAGTGCCGGTTCGGCCTGGACCAGCGACCAGGTTTCGGCCAGCGTCGCGTAGGTTTCGCTGTCGCAGGCGTTCAGACGCTCCGGGCGATTGATGGTGACATAAGCAATCTGCTCGCGGATCTCGAACAATACTTTACTCATTGTGCTCTCCAGGGTTGGGTGGTTTCGCCGTGATCGATTCTGATGGCGATCGCACGCTAATGCACGACGCAGATGCCGCGAGCGTGTTGTGTGCCCTTGTCAGCGGCCGGATCGGGCGGCGCCGGCGCAATCACATACACCGGGTAGGCGTGGCCATATCTTCCGCTACGCCGACCGCAGAGTCTCCCACTCGGCTACGGTGGTTTCACCACCGCGCCGGGATTTGATGCGCATCAAGCTGCACCTGGTTGCTAAACGATAACATTCCGATTTATCCAGCCGGGCGCATCGGAGTGACGGGCGAACTGCAGACTTTTCACTCCAGGGATCTCGGCTTGCGCCGGTTTCGCTGGGTCAATCTCCTCAGGGTTCGGGCCCACATTGCCGTCGGCATCGCGGTCCCGAAGGCCAAAGCGCCAGGGGGCAGCGACGCGGTAAAAATTCTTTTCTAGCCGGTTTATGTGTGGTCTGCTGCGGTGTTGCAACGCTTCGCAATTACCCGCTCGCGCGCTTGTTGCGGTATGAATCGACTCACTTTGACTCTTGCGTTACATCCCCCGGTCTTGTTCATCTGTCCCTTCAAGCGCCGCCGATCGATCAAACTGAAATTGCTTGAGGGCGATACCGAAGCACCGCACAGACCATGACGATCCGAAATCTTGAGTGCCTGTTCAAACCGAAATCGGTGGCCTTGATCGGCGCGAGCCGCACGGCCACGTCGGTTGGCGCGATGCTTGCCGAAAATCTTTACGGCGGCGGCTTCGACGGCCCTATCGCGCCCGTCAACCCGGCGCACCGATCGATCCGCGGCGTGTGGGCCTACCCGGATGTAGCGGCCCTCCCGGCGACCCCCGATCTGGCCGTGATTGCCACGCCGCCCGACAGCGTCCCGGGACTCATTGCGGAACTTGGCGCGCGCGGTACCAAAGCCGCGGTGGTCATAACCGCGGGCTTCGGCGAAGGCGCGGAACAACACGGCAAAGCGCTCCAGCAGGCAATGCTGGACGCGTCCAGGCCGCATACGCTGCGCATCGTGGGACCAAACTGTCTTGGTATCCTGGTTCCCGGGATAGGGCTGAACGCGAGCTTTGCCCATCTCAACCCGCAGCCTGGCGGACTCGCCTTCGTCACCCAGTCGGGCGCGATCGTCACCGCGATTCTCGACTGGGGACGAGACTGTGGGATCGGTTTTTCCCACCTCGTCTCGCTCGGCGATATGGCCGACGTGGATTTTGGCGATATGCTGGACTACCTCGCCAACGATCGGCAGACCGAGGCGATCCTGCTGTATATCGAAGCGATCACCCACCCGCGCAAGTTCATGTCGGCGGCGCGGGCCGCGGCACGTATGAAACCCGTAATCGTGGTCAAAGCGGGGCGGCACCCGGAAGGCGCGCGGGCGGCGGCCTCGCATACCGGCGCGCTGGCCGGCAGCGATGCGGTATACGATGCCGCCTTCCGGCGTGCCGGCATGCTGCGTGTGTTCAGCCTGCAGGAGTTATTCGACGCCGCCGAGATCCTCGCTTCGGGTTGTAAACCGCGCGGCAATCGCCTGGCCGTTGTCACCAATGGCGGTGGTATGGGGGTCCTTGCAGCCGATGCGGCGGTTGACGAAGGCGCGCACCTGGCGACACTTGCGCCCGACACGCTGGCAAAACTCGACGCGGTGCTGCCCGCGACCTGGTCGGGCGGCAATCCGGTCGACATCATTGGCGATGCCCCGGGCAGTCGTTATGCTCAGGCGCTGGACGCGCTGACCAGCGACCCGGGGGCGGACGCCGTTCTGGTCCTGAATTGTCCCACCGCGGTCGCTTCCAGCACCGATGCCGCCGAGGCGGTGGTAAGTGCCGCGGCGAACAAGCGCGGTGTGCCATTGCTTACGAGCTGGGTCGGCAGCGCGGCGGTTGCCGACGCGCGCGAGTTGTTTGCCCGGCATCAGATCCCGAGCTACGACACGCCTGAGCAGGCCGTTCGAGCATTCATGTACCTGATCGATTTCCGGCGCAATCAGGACACCCTGATGGAAACGCCGCCATCGATTACCGAAGACTTCGCGACCGATATCGAGCGCGCACGAGTGCCGGTACAGTGTGCGCTCGCGGAACAGCGCGAGTGGCTCACTGAACTCGAAGCCAAGCAGGTTCTCAGTGCCTACGACATTCCTGTCGTCCAGACCCACCTGGCCGAGTCAGCCGACGAAGCCGCCGCGATTGCCGCCGAGCTCGGTGCGCCGGTGGCAGTGAAGATCGTATCGCCGGATATCACGCACAAGAGCGATGTCGGTGGCGTTGCGCTCGATCTGGCTGGTCCGGCAGCGGTGCGGGAAGCGGCGACAAGCATGCGGGCTCGGATCCTGGAAACGCAGCCGCACGCGCGTTTGGCCGGTTTCAGTGTCCAGCAGATGATCCGGCGCCCGGGCGCATTTGAACTGATTGTCGGGGTCGCGAACGACGCCCAGTTCGGTCCAACCATATTGTTCGGGCATGGCGGCACCGCGGTGGAGATCGTGAAAGATCGGGCCATGGCCCTGCCGCCACTCAATATGGGACTGGCGCACGAAGTCATTGCGCGGACACGCGTATACAGCCTGTTGCAGGGATATCGTGGGATCCCGGCGGCGGACCTCGATGCGATCGCGCTGGTGCTCATCAAGGTTGCCCAGCTGGTCAGCGATATCCCCGAGATCGATGAACTGGACATCAACCCCCTGCTGGCAGATGCGTCTGGCGTTATTGCGCTGGACGCGCGGATCAAAGTCGCTGCTGTGAGCGGCGCTGCCCGCGAACGTCTCGCGATCCGACCCTACCCGAAAGAACTCGAAGAACAGATTACCCTGGACGACGGCCGCCAGTTGTTGCTGCGCCCGATCCTGCCCGAAGACGAACCTTCGCTGCACGACGGCTTTGCCAGGCTCGAACCCGAAGAAGTGCGCTGGCGTTTTTTTGTGCCGATGAAAACCCTGTCCCACCTGACCGCGGCGCGTTTCACGCAGATCGATTACGACCGTGAGATGGCGCTGATCCTCACCGCGGCCGGGATCCCCGGAAAAACCGAGATTTTCGCCGTCGTGCGGCTCATCGCTGACTCCGACAACGAGCGCGCCGAATACGCCATTATCGTACGCCACGACATGGTTCGAATGGGGCTCGGCGGACTGTTGATGAAACGCATGATTGCCTACGCACGTAAGCGCGGAATTCGAGAAATTCACGGCGACGTGCTGCGCGGAAACCGACCGATGCTGAAGCTCTGCGAACGCCTGGATTTTACCGTCGCCGACCTGGCCGGCGAACCCGGGGTCGTACGGGTGACATTGCCGCTCTAGGCCGATTCTATCCGGCAAAATCGGCAGTCCCGTGCGTCGAGCGTCGCCCTTGCAGGGAAGTGCCGCTGTCGTCCAATATGCGCCGTCTTACCCTGTGGAGCAGCGGTTTGAATATGACGGTGGCGATGGCGCTCGGCGCATGGCTGCTCCTGCAGCTCGGGATTTCCGTGTGGGCGTCGCGACGGGTTGCGACGGAAGGCGACTTCCTTGTTGCGGGCCAGTCGCTTGGTCTGACGCTTGTTGCGCTGTCGCTGTTCGCAACCTGGTTCGGCGCCGAGACGATCATGGGCTCGACCGCGCTGGTCGCCGAGCAAGGGCTCGCCGGCGCGCGAGCCGATCCGTTCGGTTACGCGTTGACGCTCCTGCTCATGGGGCTGGTGCTCGCTCACCGCATGCGCGCGCGAGGATACCTCACGCTCGGTGATTTTCTTGCCGAACGCTTCGGGCGTCGGGTGGAGTGGATCGGCTCCTTGATCCTGATCCCGAGTGTCGTGACCTGGGCCGGTGCGCAACTGCTCGCTTTCGGCAACATCCTGCAGGCCATGATCGGCATCGACCTCACGCTCGGTATCACCCTCGCCGCGTTCGTGGTGGTGCTGTACACGAGTCTCGGCGGCATCCTCGGCGACGTGTGGACGGACGCGATCCAGGGTGCGGTTGTGATCCTCGGGATCGCCGTCCTGTTCTTCACCGTCGTACAGCTCGCGGGCGGGCCGGCGGCACTGGTCCAGAACATCACGCCGACACAGTGGCGACTGGTCCCGAGCGGCGAAAGTCCGTGGGCGCGGATCGAACTGTGGGCGATACCGATCCTCGGATCGCTGGTGAGCCAGGTAGCCTTGTCGCGTATCCTGGCGGCGCGTACGGCGCGGATCGCGCGCGATGCCTGCTTCGCGGCGTTCGCGATTTATCTGAGTATCGGCGTGCTGCCGGTCATGATCGCACTTGCGGCGCCGCAACTCGGTGTCGCGACCGGCAGCGGCGACAATTTTCTGCCGCTGCTTGCTGAACAACTCCTGCCGGGATGGCTGTACCTGATTTTTATGGGCGCACTGGTGAGCGCAATCCTGTCGACGATCGACAGCACCTTGCTGACCGTATCGGCGTTACTGTCACACAATGTCTTGATCCCGGCATTCGGTCCGTTCTCACAACGTGCACGCCTGCGCCTCCATCGCGGCGTGGTCGTCGCGGCGGGGGCCGCGGCCTGGCTCATCGCGACCCTCGGCGAGCGTATCCTCGAACTCGTGATTTTTGCCGACTCGATCGGTACCGCCGGCCTCGTCGTGGTCGTGGTAGCGGGACTTTATTCACGCCGCGGCGACGTCCGGGCGGCGCTCGCGACGCTCGCGATCGGTATGGTCGGTCCGTTTCTGCTCGGCGACCTCGTCGGGTTAGACGCGCCGTGGATGTGTACGCTCGCCGTGTGTCTGGCGGTGTATTTCGGTTGCGCGATGCGACAGGCACCCGCTCCGGCAGTGCGAGACGGCGCCGGGTCACCGGTCTGACGCCGCGCAGGCGGCCCGGGAAAGCGGCGCGGTCTGAAGTCCGTGGCCGGCGGATCCGTGCCGCGGACACCCCCTATAATGGAGATGCGACGACCGCGAACGGGAACGACAAGCCGGAAACTCCGGAGCGGGTCGAAAGTAAGCAGATTCAGTTCAGTTATTGCGCCACGAACAGCAAGGATCCGTTATGAGTTTTGCACCGGTCTATCCGCATGGTGGCCTCGAAAAGATCGCCGAGGAGGTTTACGTGTTGCGCGGTTCGATCGCCATGAACCCGATCGTGCGTATCACGCGCAATATGGTGGTCGTGCGTCACGCCGGTGAGCTCACGCTGATCAACCCCGTGCGCATGAACGAGGCCGGCCTCGTCGAGCTGGACGCGCTCGGTTCGGTGAAGCACGTGCTGCGCCTGGGGAGCTTTCACGGTATCGACGATCCGTTCTATATGGAGCGTTATCAACCCAGTTTCTGGTCTCAGGCGGGTGGCACGACGTATACCGAGCCGAGCATCGAACACCAGCTCACAACGGGATGCGCGTTGCCATTCCCAGGGGCGCGATTCCTTGCCTTCGAGCACGCGCTGCAGCCGGAAGGTGTGATCCTGGTCGAACGCGGGGAAGGGCTGCTGTTGACGACCGATGCCATCCAGCACTACGGCGACTACAGCTATAACAACCTGCCGGCGCGTCTGCTGATGCCGTTTATCGGTTTTCCCAAAACCACGCTGGTCGGCCCGATCTGGCTAAAGCTGATGACACCGCCGGGCGGTTCGCTGCGCGACGATTTCGCCGCGGTGCTGCAACTGCCGTTCGATGCTCTGGTTGCCGCTCACGGCACTTTTCTCGCCAGCGGCGCGCACGCCGCGGTGAGTCGAGCAATCGACAAAGCGTTTGCCTGAACCGAACACTACGCAAAAAAAAAGCGGGGACATTCCTTGTTTCTTCGGAAACCAGGAATGTCCCCGTTTCCCACGTAAGCCGATCACCCTGAATCGCGCGCGCGTGTATAGTCCGCGGGAATTTTCTGTAAACGACTACATACCAGCCATGCCAGTTTCCATGACGATCAGAAACATCATTGTCCTTGCCCTGTTCACCGCCGGACTACTGACGGCGTCCCTTGCACGCGCTGTGGACACGGCAACAGAGCTGGAGACGTTCGGCATCCTCTATACCGTCTGGATCCACCCGAAAGAAAAAACAGCAACGGTCAAGATCCGCCTCAATGACAATCCGTCATGGGTGAACTGGGTGCGGCTGCACATTGACCCGGCACGTCATGATGATTTTCTCGCCAGCGGTGAGGTGAAAATTGACGGTAAGGAAGCTGTCTGGAACCCGCCCGATGACGATGCCTGGTTGCAGTATCGGGTCAGGCTGGAAAGCAAACGCTCCAATGGCCGCTACGATGGTTACATAACGGAAGATTGGGCGCTGCTTCGCGCCGATGATCTGGTGCCGCCGATGCGCACCGACTTCAGGGACAACACGCAGTCAAAAGCAAAACTGCAATTCAATCTGCCGGATGGCTGGTCCGTCGTCACGCGTTATCCCAAGTACAAAAAGCGCCGCTACAAGGTCGACGATCCCGATCGACGCGTGGACCGCCCCACGGGTTGGCTGGTGATGGGCAAAATCGGCACCCGTCGCGATAGCATCGGGACAACGGAAGTCGCCGTATCCGGGCCTGCCAACCAAGGCGTCAGACATATGGATATGCTGGCAATGCTGCGCTGGACGCTTCCCACACTGCAGAAGATTTTTCCCACATTTCCGCACCGTCTGCTTCTCGTCAGCGCCGATGATCCAATGTGGCGTGGCGCCTTGTCAGCACCGGGATCGTTGTACCTGCATGCCGATCGACCCATGATCAGTGGCAATGGCACCAGTACATTGATTCACGAACTGGTGCATGTCGCCATGCGCGCGAATAGTGGCCCGAACGCTGACTGGATTGTCGAGGGTCTTGCTGAATATTACTCGCTTGAAGTGCTGCGACGTTCGGGAACGATCAGCGAAGACCGATTCGCCGAGTCACACGGCAAACTGGCCGAATGGGGTAAACCTGTAAAAAAGCTGGACGTAAAACGCTCACATGGCCCGATCACCGCGCGTGCCGTCGGTAAGTTGCGCGAGATCGATAAAATGATTCGGCGCAAGAGTCAGGGCAAACACAGTCTGGATGATGTTGCGCGCGCACTCGCTGCTGAGAGAAAAAAAATTACCCAAAAACGCTTCGACGAAGTGGTTAATGAATTGAGCCAGCCGCGGTAGCGCAAGCTGGTCATACCCGGGGGCCACGACTACAGCGCAATCGGACGTCGGTTGCGCCGCCTGGTCACCCCCCCGCGGCCATCCTCGCTTCGATGGAGCCGCATGGCTCGTCATGTCGCGCGCTGTCAGTAGGCCAGTGCTGGTGCAATTGCCGGCGAGGCATGCCGGCACCGGCCCGGCCATCGATAATCGCCCGATCGGCCGCCTTTGGAATTCGTGGGTTGCGATTGATGTAATATCGACGCCCCCGGAGGCAGCTATTGACCAAAATTGAGATTAATCACCGCACCACCTACGCCTACAGTGAGGCGCTGACGTTCGGCTTACACAAGCTGATGCTGCGTCCGCGTGAGAGTCGCACCCTGCGACTGCTGACGCACAGGCTGGAGCTGACCCCGGCTGCGACGGTCACCTGGGCCAATGACGTAGCCGGCAATGCGGTGGCGACAGCGACGTTCCTGGCGCCGTCAAACACGCTCGTCATCGATAGTTTCGTCGCGCTCGAGCTCGACGTTGAACAGTGGCCGGTGTTCGAAATCGCGGCCTCGGCAGCAAATTATCCATTCCTCCTTTCCGAAGACGAAATGCTGGACCTCGGCGCATTGCGACTGCAGGCCTATCTCGACAGCGACGGACAGCTCCGCGACTGGGCGCAAACCTTTGTCGCCGGGACGCCGACGAATACCCTGGCACTGCTCAAGGATTTGAGTACGGGTGTGGCGTCACGGGTGGGTTACGAGTACCGCGAAAGCGACGCGGCCCAATCCCCGACGCAGACCCTTACCCGCAACCAGGGCTCCTGCCGCGATTTCGCCGTTCTGTTTGTGGATGCGGCACGCAGCCTTGGTTTCGGGGCACGAATTGTGTCGGGGTACCTGTTCGATCCCGATCAGAATGCCGTAGGTTCCCAGGGCGCCGGGTCAACCCATGCGTGGGCCGAAGTCTATGTACCGGGAGCAGGCTGGATCGTTTTTGATCCTACTAACCGCAGTATCGGCGGATTCAATCTCATTCCCGTCGCCGTGGCGCGAAATATCGCCCAGACGATGCCCGTCTCGGGCAGTTTCATCGGCAGCCCGGACGCCTTCGAAATGATGGACGTGCAGGTCCAGGTAAGGTCCGTTTAGCGTCGCGCATGCGCTAAACGGAGATAAACGGGGAGCTGGACGGACTGAGTCGCTTGTTGCCGAGGACGATTGAGGGTGTCAGATCCTGCCTCTTGCCTGCGCGTCATTACGCGAAGGGCAAAAAAAGGATCGGGCAAAAGCAAGGGCTGACACCGAAACCATGCGGGACATGGAGGGCTACTAAAAGCGTTTTCTTAGGGTGTCGGTTCGACGATCTCCTGCTCGCAGGTCCAGGTGGGGAGAATATTCGCGATGCGCATGACGGCTCCGCTGCAGTAACTCGCGTTTTCCTCCCGGCTCTGGCTTTCGCGGTACGGGTACTGGCCGCGCCGGTGATCGAGGGTGATCGTCAGCGGGCCATCCCGGTGTGCATTCGTAACCGGTTCGCGCAGCCACGGGACCGCGTGCGCGGGGATTTCCAGCAGGCAGGAGCGATCCGGCGTCCCGGTCACGCGAACGTGCTCCAGGGGCACCGCGGGCGTCCGCACGGGCGTATTCGCGTAAAGGTACGGCTTTGCCAGCAGGTCGACCTCGAACAGGAACCGGGCGCGCTCCTCGTCCCACCACGACTGGCTGCTGGCGAACGCGTGGAGCAGGCGATCGAACTCGTCGCGCGCGGCGTGTAGCACGAGATGGTAGACGGTGGGATAGTTGACGACCTGGTAGTAATCCGCGTCCTCGATGGAGCGCTCGCAGAATCGCCCAAACTGCCCGCCGGAGTCCTGGCGGATGAAATCGGCGAATGCGCGGAGCAGCGTGGCATACGACGCTCTGCCGGTGTCATGCAGCCACGCGGCGAGCCGGTGCAGTGCATGCGTGTTGTAGATCGCGAGCACCGCGTAGAAAAAGCGCAGGCCGTCCGTGAACTCCTCGTAACTGACGTCGGCCGTTTCGATGACGAGCTCCGCCTCGGCAGCGTCGTCGCTCATGGTGCGCGTCACGAGTCCGTATTGGTCTTTTTTCTGGTATAGCGGCGTGTTGTGCAGCAGCATGTGCGGATAGGCGATGATATGGGCCGCGCCGAGTTCGCACAGGCTCTCGATGCCCTTCCTGAACGAAGCCAGGGTCTCTCCGGGTAGCGGCCATATGAGTTCGATGTAGGAGCTGATCCCCTTCTCGTTCAGGCCTTCCTGAAGGGTTTCGTAGGCGCTGATCTTGATGTTCGTACGGTCGACCTGGGCGAGACTTCTCGCATCGAGTGACTGCATCGAAATCGGCTGCGTGTTGAGCAGGCCGGCGCCGCTGAAGATCTCCGCGATCTCGGCCACGCGGTCGGGCGAGTTCTTGGCGGCTGCAAAGTAGACGTAGAACGGGATCCCGCTCGACTGCTTGCACGCGGCGATGTGCCTGGCGATCGTGATGTCGCGCTTGAGCATGCCCCAGTTCGCGTCGGCGAGATAGAGCAGCGGGACGCCATTGTCGCTCAGCCAGGTGATCTCCTGGCGGATTCGGTCTTCCCCGAATTTGTACACCCGGTCGTTGGTGGCCGCGCCCCAGTAACAGAAATTGCACCGAAACGGGCAGCCGCGGTTCGTCTCCATCACAGCCATCCGGTAATCACCGTCGAATACGCCCGACAGGTACGGCGAGGGGATCTCGTCGAGCGAATCGATGCGCACCTCTGGCTCCGTCGTGATGAGCTTCCCGTCCCGGTAGAAGCTGATCCCCCTCACGCGGCCAAGGTCCGGCTCCGGCTCGTCGGTTTCCCTCAGGTAGCGCGCAAACGTGCGCTCGCCCTCGCCGTTGCACAGCACGAGGCGTTCCACGGACGGATCGAGATACATTTCGCCGTGACGCATGACCTGGGGTCCGCCGAGCATGATGTGTGCGTTCGGGCGCGCGCCGATCAGCCGCCGCACCAGCTTCTTCACCACGCCCATGTTCCACAGGTAGCAACTGAATGCGTACACGTCGCTGTCGTGCGCGACGAGTTCGTCGGCCATGTGCGAAACGGCCACGTTGACGGTCGAGGTGTATTTGCGGAAGCGGCAGGTTTCAAGCAGCCGGGGATCGGCGCTCGCGTAGGCCTGCAGGTAGCCCGACACCAGCGGCACCATCTTGTCGAAGATGTTGATTTCGACAAACGTCACGTTCCGCGGCGAGCGGGATCGGCTCATGATCTGCAGCGGTCCGGCAGTCGCGTGATCAGGCATGTTCGTGGTTTGGCGATCACGGGTTCGCTTCGAGGACGTGATTTCATTCGAAGGGTATGTCCGTGCCGATGGATAATCAAGATTTCCGCCGTAGGCGGCGCCACGTTGCGGCCAGCGGAACTAACGTGACGCGCAGATCGAGGGTGTCAGGTCTCGCGGATCAAGGGTACCAAGTCTAGCCTCCAGCCTGACCGTCGTTACGCGGAAGGCAAAAACAGAACGGTCAAAGCGCAAGAATTGGCATCGGACATGGGCGCCTGGGGTCAGGTCCCAGCTTCGTACAGGAGAGTCAGGCACGATTGAAATCTGCAAGCTGCTCGACCACAGATTTATTCAGTGGGAAATTTTCGGGTTACGCTTTGGCTGGGGCAGCCTGAATTCCGACAAGGCGGATGCGTACATTTCCAGAAAGATAGCTGGAGGTAGGAGGCTATGAAAAGGATACAAAACAAGCGTTGGGCGACAAGGGGCATGGACGCTTGCGCACGATTGCTTGCGCTCATCCTGCGCAAACCGGACGTGCAGACGCTCGAGTTGATGGTAGCGATCGCGCGGCAGGAATAGCCGTGGATCAGCCGGCGCGATGGCTCAAGCGCGCGACCACCGCCAAGGCCGGAAGAAGCAACAATGCCGATCCAGGAAGTGGCACGACCGAGACCGCGCCGGCCAACGGTACGCCATCGAGGAAAAACTCCACGCCCGCCGGCGAGAAATTGCCGCCCAGGTCGTCGCTCGGATCACCTGGCGTGCCAAGTGCGAAGGGATCGGTGATGCCGGCCAGGCCGGTCGTATGAGTGTGTTCGTCGCCGGTCAACATCTCAAAGGAAGCAGCCATCGAATAGCGGATGAATACGCCGGTAAGGGAATTGAACTCGGACCCATCGATCAATACCTCACCCTCGATCCGCGGAATACTGACTACCGCGGAGGTACCGTCCATGACGACCGACAGGTTGGGGAAAATGCCGAGCCCGAATTCATCCAGGTTGGGGCCGTTAGGCCCATCCAGGATCAAGGGCAGCCCCGATATGGGGTCCTTGGTCAACCGCGCGCCGAAGCGCCAGTCCATGCCATCGACACGAATCTCTGCCGCGACCGCGGCGCCATCGAACTGTGGAATGAACGGATCAAAACGCGTGAAGTCGTCGATGCGCAATTCTCCACTGTTGATGACGAACTTGAACGGGATCTGCTGCGCCGCGAGGTTATCGCTGCTGCTCACTTCAATCCAGTAATCCGTGCTTGCACGGGCTGCGAAGTCAGTCGGAATCTCGGGAAAATAGGTCGATACTTCGGCAAACGCGGCATTGATGCCGAGCGTGCTCTGGAACCCAGCGGCGCGCGCGCTGAATACACCACCAACGTTGACGTCGAATTCTGAGAAGGCGAGCGTGTCGAGGGGACTGATGATGGCGTCGGTGTTGGTGACCGAGGGGTTAGGAGTGATGGGCGCGTCAAACTGGAGCGAGGCTCTGGTACTCGCATTCCGTATCGCGATATCGAATGCGGCCTGCGCCGTGATCGACAAGGCGCACAGGGTGAACGTCAAGGCGATACCGATTTTTCTGGCCATGCGAACCTCCCTTGATTCCGGACGTGGCGTTGCCATCAAACCTAGGTGGTTTGCGTCCGCGATTGAACCCTCGCTTGCGTACTTTGCAAAAGATTACCGGTTTGGAGCCACGGCTGCGGCGACAAGACGCAGGTAGGAGCGCAAAGGGGGCAGGTTCAGGGTGATAACGTTCCCGTATGCGCAGTCTGCTCAACTTGACCATGCAACTGGTTGCCAGCTGCAGAATACTCGTGCTTCTCGTTAGCGTTCGCGCTGTGACAAGATTGTGACAAGGATTTGGTCGTTAGTGATGAGATCGAGGCATACCCGCCGAGCGACCGCTTCCGCGACTAATATCCGCCCTTGAAAGACCGAAGCGAGAAAATTTCACTATTACAGATAGTGTAATAGAAAGCTTCGAATGATCGTTGGTCTGAAAGGCAAAGTCGCCAAGGATATTTGAACGACGAATCAGTCAAAAACATTGCAAAGAGAGCTTTTGATCCGCGCCAAAGCGCTGCTAACGATAATGCATGCGACCTCGAGCCTTGAAGATCTGCGCGTCAGAGGTGAACCGCCAAACATTCGGTTACACAAATTGCGAGGTGACCGCCGAGAGTATTGGAGCGTTACGATCAAATTACCTTGGGCTATCACATTCAAGTTCAGCAACGGTGAGTTTTCCGAGGTGACCATCGAAAACTACCATCGAGGATAGACATGATTGAAAATCCATTGCCGCTTCATCCCGGAAAAGTTCTTGCAGAAATTTACATGGCTGAGATGGGCTTAAATCAAACGGACTTAGCCAAACGGTGCGGGTGTTCGCCGCGTAAGATCAACGAGATCGTTAACGGGAAGCGGGGTATTTCACCTTCGTTTGCCATAACGCTTGAAGCGGTGATCGGCACGAGTGCGGAGATGTGGGTGCGCATGCAGGCGGAACATGATTTGTGGGAGGCGCGCCAAGAAGTCGCCTGACACCTTGGCAGAAAGGGGCAGAAAAGAGGACGGAGGGCTTAAAATGCCGCTAATGGCGATATCTTAATTCCTCCGGCCCCTTCTTCCCGCCGTATTCCCCGTTCGGTTCGTGTGTTGAAAGCGGCCGAAAGTCGTTCGCGACGTTAATTTTCTGAAGAATTCAAAAGGCAAGACCTCACACCGGTAACCCGGCAGGTTCCGGGCCTCAGCGCATGGAAGTCAGACAGAAGTCAGAACGCGGTCATGCGCCTGCGTATTCCCGCCGGTAGCCTAATCGTCCACGGTAGCAGGCGCCGGGATCGTTACGGGAACCGCCGGCTTTGGACCTGAATGGTACGCATCGGAGGGAATGTCATGTCCTTGAATAAGCGCGAGTGCCGGATGCTTTCACGCGGCGTGTTACGTTCCAGTCTGAGGCGGGGCCAATATGACGGCCCGGGCGGCCGCCGGCGGTGCGCGATAAACCGCGTCCGGTCAGCAAGCTGGCGCCGGGATATCACGATGGCTGCGCTCGTGACCACGTCAGCGCTTCTTGCCACATCGGTCGAGGCGACGACCGTCACTGTGTATGGTGCGCTGCACGGCGCAAATCGCGCCATCCGCGTGGGTACGACCTCGACTACGCTGTCGATTTCCGGTTACGCCAATCAGTTCGATCTCGGGCTGGACGAAGTCCAGGCGCGCGCGTCCGTTGCCGCCGGCGCCTTGCGCATCCTGGCGCGTGAAGGCGGCAACCCGAGCGACAACGGCGCAAGGTTCGGTGCCGTCGCCGGGGCAACGCTGCTCGAGACGATCACCATTACGGGCGTACCCGGGCCGCGCACGCCCATCACGATTGCTTACCACGTGTCCGCCGATCCCGAAACCTTGCTCCTTGAAACCGGGAACGCGCTCGGGTTCGGCCGCGCACAGGCCGAGGTATTCGGCAATTTTTTTGTTGAAACGACGTTTCGAGGCGCGAACGGTTTCGCGCGGACCGAGCGCGGCGACGTGCGCTTCTCCCAGGTCACGAGCCACGACTTCGTGCCGGTATCGCCGAGCGTGCAGGGCACCGCCACGCCGAACGGACCGTTCCTCACCCTCGGCGACAACATCAGTTCATCGCGACCCCACCTGCCGATCGAGCGTACGCTCGACGCGCGCGCGATCGTAACGTCGAACGCGATCAACGTGTTCGGTGTCGAACTGGAAGTCGACGTGCTCGCGGCACCCGGCGACATGTTTGTCATCGGCGCTGCCCTCGAGGCCGAAGTAGACGGGACGACCGGGAACTTCGCAAGCCTGAACGCGCTCAACACCGGGTTGCTGAGCATCAGCTTGCCGCAGGGCCTTGGCTTCGAATCCGACTCAGGCGTTTTCCTGACCGCGGTCGTCCCGTTACCGCCGGGACTGGCGCTATTGCTGTCCGCGCTGGCCGGCCTCAGCCTCACCGGTCGGCGCAGTACGCCCGACTGCGTAAAGACACGAACAGCAGACTCCGATTACTGACCGCGACGGCTTAGATCGTATCAAGCCCCAGCCGGTCGACGATTCGACGCACGTCGACGGGCAGCGTCTCGATCTCGCGCAGCAGTTGCTTCAACTTGGACAGACAGCTCGAGTCCACTGTCGCCAGGAAGGCGAGATCGCGAACCTGCCACAGCGTCGAGCCGTTGCGCCGAGCCTGCTCGCAGGCGGCGCGTAAATCGTCTGGCGCCTCGGACCGATTCAGCCACAGACCGATCTCGCCGCGGGTGAACAGGACATTGGCCACGCAACCGAACTCGCCCTGGCGACGCGAGATCGCAATGCCCTCGTCGAGGGTACGGTAAGCGCCATCGGCGTCGCCCAGGCGCGCCCGCGCACGCGCCTCCGCCATATGCACGAGCCCGCGAAACAGGTTCGTGCCGCGTTCCTCGAGTAGCCGCCGACCCTCGAGCGTGAGCGGCAGCGCTGCTTCCGGATCGCCGGTCTCCACGATCACCATGGCGCGCGCCAGGCTCGCCCAGATCTCGATTTCCATGAAATCGTACTGCCGAACGATCGACTCGAGCTGCGTAACGTAGGGTTCCCCGCCGGCAAAATCCCCGTGTAGCGCATGCACCGCGTAGCCGTTATACAGGCACATCGCTCGCTGGTAGGGCGTCGTCGCGTAGTCGAGTCCGCGCTCCACGGACTGGCAGGCCGCCGCGAACTGTCCTAACTCAACCTGTGCCAGCGCCAGCAGCCGATGGACGCCGCTGGACCATAAAGCACTTTCGGATTCCGACATTGTCGCGAGCAAGCCGTGGCACGTTGCCAGCCGTTGCATCGCCGCCCGCACGTGACCGGCATAAAGATGGGCTTCGCCGATCAGGCTGTGGGCAGCCACCAGGCCGCCGGGCTCGCCGAGGTCAAGCGCCTGCCGGTCGAGTTCGGCGGCATGCTCCAATACCCATGGCACGCGGCCGCACATCATCGCGTGTCCGAACTGCACGCCGAGCGACCTGTAACGAACCTTCGGGATCGAGGAAACGCGCCCGAGGCGCACTATCTCGTCCGCCAGCTCGTGCACGCGCGGGCGATTGTAGCCATGCGCCGTTCGATAAACGCCGTACAGCTTTTCATAAAGGGCATAGAGCCGGTCGTTGCGCGGGCTCGAATCCGGAGTCCTGGCGCAGGAGATCGATCGCCGCTTCGAGATGGTCGATGCATTCAAGCGCCGCATGCGTGGCCTGCGCGGCGCGTGCGGCCGCGACGCGGGCCTCGATCGCCTCGGCTCGCCGTCCCGCCAGCGTCAGGTGGTGGGCAAGGACGCCCTGCTCGAATTTCGAGGATTGGAGGAGGACATCGGCGTACTGGGAATGCAGCGCTGCCACGCGCGCCTCGTCGATCGCGTCGTACACCGCCTGCCTGAGCAGTTCATGCGCAATCTGGAAACGCTGATTCAGCGGGTTCGAGCGACCTACGAGCTGTCCGGCTGCCAGCAGCTTGTGCAGCGCATCCTCCGCTTCGTGCACGTCGAGATCGGTCATGCTGGCGACGTCGGCGGGCACGAACGGCGCGCCGGTTACCGCCCCCGCTTCGATCAGCCGACGCTCGACCGCGTTCAGCGATGAGAGCTGGATCTGGAACAGCCTGCCGAGCGATTCCGGGAGCGTGCGTTGCAACGCAACTGCATCGATCGCGCCGGATTCGCGCATGCGCGATCGGCAATCCTCGATCAGCCAGTTCAGATACAGCGGCAGGCCGAGGCTGTGCTGGAACATCAAGGGCGCCATTTCGTCCCCGAGCGTGCCGAATTCCTCCCGCAGCCACAGCTTGACGGTGTCCGCGCAAAAGCGTGCAAGCGACACCGTGCGCATTGAGTCCCGCCCGACCAGATTTGCGAGCAGGCGTCCGGCCTGCGTCGACGCAGCCAGGCCCTGCTCGCGAAACGTGACCAACACCATCAGGGCCGCCTCCGCTCGACGGCGGCCGATGTAGTCGAGCAACGCCAGGGTCGAAGCGTCAGCCCAGTGAATGTCTTCGATTGCCAGGATCTGCGGGCGTACGGAAGCGGCCTGATCCAGCGCCGTGCACAGTTCGAGGAGGAGGCGCTGCTGGCTCGTCGCCGGCATTGAGTCAGGGCCGTGAGCGAGCTCCGGTATCGCGTGCGCCCATGTCGGTGCAAATGCGATCAAGTTGGAGCGCAGGTCGTTGTCGTGGCGTACCGCCTCGGCCAGCGCCATCAACACAGGCATGAACGGTTGTAGCTGGCTCTGCAGACTACAATGCCCGCGAAGAACATTTGCCGTGCCACCCTCGGACGCGAGGAAGGTCTCGAGCAATCGGGATTTGCCGATGCCCGGCTCGCCGGAGATGGACACCATCTGCGGCCGATTCAGCGCCACCTCCTGCCGCCAGCGAACGAGTTGCGCAAGCTCCGCCTCGCGGCCCAGCAATCGCGCCGCGGACGCAGGCGCGGAAATGCGTTCGATCGGGGCGATGAACCGAAAACCGAGGCGCGGCACGGTTTCGATATAGCGAGGTTCGCGCGCGTCATCGCCGAGCGCGCGCCGCAATTCGTGCAAGCGTTTGCTCAGTGCGTCATCGGTGACATAGGGCCTGGACCAGGCTCGGGCGATCAGCGTTTCTTTCGTAACCAGTTCGCCGGCGGTGTCGAGCAGTGCGTCCAGCACGGCGAGCGACTGGTGCGTGATCGGAATGCGCTCACCACCGGTCTCGAGGCAGCCCTCGCCACGGTTCCGAGTAAAGGGACCGAATCGCAACACCACCTGCTGTTCTTTCATGGGTACTCGGCCGCAACGGGGCATACGCGAATCATCAGGCGCGTCAACCGGATTGGTATCCCGCAGCTTTCATCTGGCTGAGCAGGCCTGCCCCGGATGAGCGGGCCTAGACTCGACTGTGGACACAGGTTTCCTGGCGCTTCAGCGCTATTTTTCTTGCATTGCTCCAGGTTTTCAGCGGCGCGTTTCACGATTCGGACGTCGTTCTCTGGTACAGGGCGTAAAACGCTGCAACTTCGCCATTCATATTCAGCGTTGCACTCGGCGACCGGCACGTCAATGCACGGAGTCCAGCGCGCCGTGCAGACGGAACGAAAGCACGGATAGGTTCGCGTCGGCAGGAAAATGATCGCAAATATTAGAGAAAATATTAGAGGACGCCCGCACCAATTATGTTTCGGTTTATCGGTGTCCTGATATCGCCATTATCTCTCGGGCGCAAGGAAGGCATACACACCGTCCGCGACCTGGACAAACTCGTCGTCAAGCTGGCGCTGCGATTCAAAATACCCGGCGGGAACGGCGAGCTGGAAAGCGCCCGCGATGACGTGGGCGCGATTCAGATAACCAAAGCCCGCGAGCAGCAGGACAACGAGCACAACGGCAGGCAGCGCGGCTTTCATGATGGCAGGGTCTCCGGCACCGGGTACGTCAGCGGATTCTAGCAATGCGCGCGTGGCGGCCTACACGCTGGCAGCGCCGGCGTTCTCGGGCCGACTTGCGGGAACTTCGTTTCGCACCGCGTTACTTCGTTCCGGCATCTCGGTCTGAGATCAAGTTCACAGCAATAATCCCGATTCACCGGGGTGCGGCACGTGTCTGCCGCTGATGTTGTCAAGGGGAGGGCTCGTGGTAGCTTCGCTCCGTATCCGAAATAACCACAAGGCAATACGTTCGTCATGTCTCCCCGTTCATCGAGCCGAATCATCTTCCTGCCATTGCTTGCCGCCGTTTCCGCGCACACGTTCGCCACGGAGTGGAACGGGCAGTCCCTGCTCGGCGGCGACTGGAGCGACGCCGGGAACTGGGCGTTCTGTTCTGCCTTGCTCGGGTGCGAGGGCCCGGAAAGCGATGACACGGCGGATTTCGGGCCGCTCGGCGTTCGGGTCACCACGAACGTCGATTACGCGCGCGCCATCAAGGGCATCAAGTACGAATTCGGCGCGCGCCTGTACAGCATTTCGGGCTCGCGCCTGACGATCGGAGCCGACGGCATCTCGAACTGGTCCAACGAAAGCCAGGTCATCAACACCGACATCAAACTTTCCGCCGATCAGCGCTGGGGCCAGCGGATCGTCTACCCCAATACCAATGCTCGGCTGCAGATCAACGGCACCGTGGACCTGAACGGCAAGGCGCTCGCCCTGGGTACGACCGAGACGAGGACGCTTTTTGACCTGATTGACGTGGCCCGTACGTGGGTGACGGTCAACGGCGACATCGCCGGCAGCGGCGAGCTGCAGGCCGACGGAGCGATCCTCAAAGGGACGAACCGGTTCTCGGGCAACGTCGGCATCAATACCGGCGGCGCCCTGCGCCTCGAGGGCAGCGGCGCGAGCATGTCCGGTCTCTCTTTCCCTGGCGGTTTGGGTCTGCCTCCCAGCCAACTACCGTCCCCGGACGTCCAGTTTTTTGGGAGCGGCTCACCGAATACACGCACCTGGGGTGTCTTTCGCGTCGATGACGGCGCCTGGGCCAGGGTAGACCGGGTGACGGCTGAAACCGATTATCACGGCAAGGTCTACATCGGGGCCGACTCCGAGGTCTATGTCGGTGTCGATGGCAGCAGTTTCGAAATGAACACCCTGATCCAGGGTGAAGGCGTGCACAACAATTCCAGGCTCTTCAAGGACGGCAACGGCACGGTCACCGTCGATACGTATTCGTTCGACGCCGACCCGTTTTACGGTGCGGGCGGGGTCAGGACGATAGTTCGTGAAGGCACCCTGAAACTGACCGGCGAGCATGCCGGCGGCCACGATTTCGAAATCCGCTCCGGCGCCCGACTGACACTGGATGTCGCGCAGGGGCAGAACCGGACCCTCACCCACCGAGTCACGGGGGATGGCGAGGTAGGGAAAACCGGCAACGGGATCGCCGTTCTGAACAGCAATCTCGCGTTCACCGGAGACTTCGACCTCGATGCGGGGCAAGTCTTTCTGGCGCGGGACGACGTCTTCTCCGGCGACAACACGCTCGTGCTGAACGCCGGGATCTTCAATCTCAACGGCTACGACGTGGCGTTCTCGCGCGTGGTCACCGGCCCAGGACGGATCGACCTCGACGATGGCGAGCTCACGGTCGGCAAGTTCAATACCAGTGCCGGCGCCACCGTGCTAAGCGAGAACGACCACAGTGGCAGCGGGACGCTGGTCAAGACCGGTCTGGACGCGCTGGATTTCTACTACCGATGGGGCCAGTTCGATGGCGCGGTGAAGGTCGAGCAGGGAACGCTGAACGTGTTCATCACGGGCAGGCAGGGCAGAGCCAGGAGCCTTTTCGACCTGGAGATGACCGGCGGTCGCCTGGAACAACACAGCAGTTTTCATGAATTCCGCACTGCGCAGACACAGGCTGGCAGCATCCTGGATCTGAACGGCACGATTTCGACGTTCGGCCAGGATGACGTGGATGCCGGCGTGCAATCCCGCATTGCCGGTGCGCTGCTCGGCAGTGGCCAGATTATCAAGACCGGCCTGGAAGACCTCGTTGTCGAAGACATGATGGCGTTCAACGGGGAACTCGCCATCAGGCAAGGAAAGGTGGTCATCGGCGACACCGACATCAACGCCAGCAACATCGTCATCGAAGCTGACGGGGCGCTCGAGATCGGCCAGCGCGCAAGCCAGGTCCTCGGCAGCGCCATCACCGGTAACGGCACGATCACCAAGAACGGGGTCACCATCGCGACCATCGAGAATGCGGCCGGCTTCTCCGGATCCGTCGTCATCAACCAGGGGATACTTTCGACCGGCGGCGGTACCGCATTCGGTGACGAAGTCGACGTACACGTCGTCAAGGGCTCGTTCGGCGGCGGCACCTTCACCGACCCGGTCGAGAACCAGTTCGATGTGAATGCCGCCCAGGGTTTCGGCAAGCTGACCGGCAACGGCGTCGTGGACTTCAGCAGCGCCATCAGCATCGGCAACGGAAACAAGTCCGGCACCTTTGCCGGCACGCTGCGCAGTGTCGGGGGCGCGACCGTCACCAAGAAAGGCAACGGCAAAATCATACTGGACGACGACCAGGACTTCCGGGGCACGACCTTTGTGCAGGAAGGCGAATTACAGATCAACGGCAAGCTGCACGCCGACACCGGGACAAACGCCGGTATCAGCAACGTACAGGTAATCAACGCTGCAGGCGACGCGAAGCTGTCGGGCTCGGGCCACGTGGGCCGGATTTCCGGCAACGGCGTCCTCGCCCCGGGCGAAAGCCCGGGCATCCTCACCGCCCATTCCATCATCGTGTCTGCCGGCATCGACTTTCAGTTCGAGTTCACCGGTCTGGCGCCCAACTACGGAAACGCGGACAGCAACATCAACGATCTCATCCGGTTGACCGACTTCGCGAGCCTTTCCGGAACTCTGACGTCCGAGAACGTGGTCAGCCTGTACCTGGACCTGGGCATACCCCTGGACGGCGTTTCCGTGGACGGCGGCTTCTTCAGCCCTCGTTTCCTGAATCCCGGTTTCCTGGGACTGGCAAGCTACGAAATCTTCGTGAAGGACGACTCGGGTCCAGAGCTCTACGAAGGCAAGCGCTATTCCACGCTGGATACGGACTTCTGGGACCTGGACATCGACCAGGTTTTTCTGAGCCGACGCTTCGAGGGCGACTTCTCCACCACGTCCGGCTATGTCACGCGGTTCACCTTTAACGACATCACCCCGGCACCCGTGCCACTGCCCGCCGGACTCTGGTTGACGTTGTCCGCGATAACCGTGCTCGGCATCAACGCTCGCCGCCGGCTTGCCCGCTGACGCCCCGCAGCGCCCGGCGCGCAAAAATCGGGACATTGCTGATTGTCCATCATCAGCAAGGTTCCGGTTTCGCCAGCGAAATTAGGAATGTCCCGGTTTTATCCCCGTTGACGGCCGTCTGTACGAGGCTTCCTAATATAGGCATTGTGTACCTAAAGCTCATAATGCCGCCTCGCTGGCGGTTTCCAACCTGAACCCCTCATATACGAAGGCCGGACGAATTCTCTCGCAGTCTGTTTCGCTCACGCCTTCGCGGCGGGCGATTTCGTACCAGCGGTCTCTAACTGTCTGTTCCATCGCGTCGATCATCGCGCTCGCTTCGTCCCGCTTAAGCAGGAAGCGGGCGCATTGCGAGAGCAGGTTAACGACATGAGTGAGCCGACCCCGGTCGCCGCAGTGCAGTGCGAGAAAGCGTTCCTCGATGCTGAGCGGTGTGTTGGGCAGCAGATCGTAGGCCGGGGAGAGCTTCCATTCATTATCTATCGCCAGCACGGCGTGGTTCCGCGGATGATCGTCGGTGTTGGATATTAGGGCGTTGAAGCACATCCGGCGAAATAGTTCTGCCGCATCTTCTTTCGGCTGAACAGTAATCCGCCGCAGTTCTTCGGCGAGCAGGACATACGACCAGCGATCGTCCGGGAGTTCTTCGGCGCGCAGCAGTGTGAGCGCGCTGAGCATCCTTGTGCGGCAGTAGCCTAATTTGGTCTTTTGGCGATCAAAGCGCTTGATCAGCAGCGCATCGCGATCGCCGATCGTCGTGAGCTTGCTTTCCGCTGTCTGTATGCCGCAGGTGCGGGCGAGTTCCAGCATCGCCCGTTCGACGCGCGCATGGTTCCACTTATCGTCCTTGCGATTGAGCTTCGCGATCCACAGCCCGTCCTCATCCTCGACGACAGCCTTGGGGCGGGCCCCGCCGATCGATGTGCCCGCGCGCAAGAGCTCGTCAGCTTGCTCGGCATGCGCGAGTTTTGGCAGCTCTTCGTCAGCGACGATCGCGTCGGCAAGTTCCTGCAGCCTGGCAAGGTCCATCGTCTGGTTATATTTGCGGTGCGGGGCGGGAGGATTGGTTCCGCGTCCGAATGCCAGTGCACCCGCCCGGTCTTCGGGTGATTCGAGCAGGTAGTCAATCTCATCCGGGCCCGGTGAACCGAAGCGGCGATCGATAATGCGCCGTCCCCAGGAATCGGGGCTCGCGTCGCGTAGCGCTCCGAATATCCCCTTTAGAACCGTTGTGCTGTAGGTCTGCGCGTCGAGCTTGAGTGCGATCGGGTCGAGCGGCACCGCGTTCTGCCGTTCGAGATAGCTCTTGCCGTAGACAAAGCGGCCCGTTGCAACCCCGTGGCGGTCAAAGCCGCGCTGAAAGCGCCCTGCCGTCACGAATTCCGTTTCACCGGGCAGGGCGATATAGACGAAGCACTCAGAAGTCACTATCGAGTTCCTCCGTATTCTCGGCGCGGGCGCGTTCGCGCTGGCTTGTCAGCGCGAGCCCTTCCCGGTCTCGCGCCGGATCGGCCAGCGCGTCCATTGGACCGAGAAGGTCGTAGCTCCAGAGCAGTGCCGTGTAGACCGCGATCCCCGTGGTGATCTTGCCCTGCTCGGCGCCCGAGACTGCGCGCGGGCCGGTGCCGATCTTCGCGGCCACATCCTCGATCGTCAGGTTGCGGCGCAGCCTTGCCGTGCGCAGGTTTTTGCCTAGGCGGGTGATCGCCTGTTCGACGGCGTAGGGCGGAGCCTGCGTCAATGTGTTTTTTCTTGCCATCTGCGTTTTAAAGCTACTTAAGTTGGTTAATCTGCTTGTTAAAGCATATCAATGAGTCGGCCTCTCGACAAGGTAGATATGCCTTTTAAAGCGTGTTAAGGAAGTTAAGCTGCCTTTTAAGGCGGATTTATGGGGATTCTTCTAGCCCGGATTTCTCACACGTAGTTAGTGCATCGGGCCTCCGAGAGGATCAAACTTGTTTTGCGTGAACGAGTTACGACCCCTCAGAGGAGGTTCCCGATGCCGACACAGTGTACCGCTGAACAACTGACGTTTTCATGGGCTGGACGCCGCCGCGTGGTGGCGGCGTTCGATGGCGGAACGGTGAGCTCGGATGGCGGCGCGCTACTGCTGGGTAAGGCGGACGCGGCGGTCGGTCTGATCGACCGGCTGTCGCGCTGCTTCATCGACGAGCGGCAGGCTGACTTGGTCGAGCACTCGTTGCGCACGCTGGTCGGTCAACGGGTGTTCGCGCTGGCGCTGGGATACGAAGACCTGAACGACCACGACGAGCTACGCCATGACCCGGTGATGGGTGCGCTGCTGGGCAAGCTGTCGCCTCGGTTACGGGAAGACTGTGCGGCGCTGGCGGGCAAGAGCACGCTGAGCCGTCTGGAGTGCTATCCGGCGAGCGGGGTACATCGCTATCACAAGATCCGTCCCGATGAGGAAGCGATCGAACGGTTGTTTGTGGCGCTGTTCCTGGAGGCTTACCGCGAGCCGCCGGCGGAGATCGTGCTGGATCTGGATGCGACCGACGTGGCGTTGCACGGCCATCAGGAAGCACGGTTCTTTCACGGCTATTACGATCACTACTGCTACCTGCCGTTGTACATCTACTGCGGCGAGCATCTGTTGGCCGCGAAGCTGCGGCCGGCGAACATCGACGGTGCAGCGGGGGCGGTGGAGGAGGTCGAACGCATCGTCGCCCAGGTGCGTGCGCGGTGGCCGAAGACGCGCATCGTGCTGCGGGCGGACTCGGGCTTCTGCCGTGAGGCGTTGATGGGCTGGTGCGAGGAAAATGGCGTGGAATACGTGTTCGGGCTGGCACGTAACGCCCGTCTGGTACGGGCGATTGGCAGTGAACTGCAGACGGTGGCGGAGACGTCGGCAGCCACGCAGAGCCCGGCGCGCTGTTTCCGCGAGCTCGCGTATCGGACACGCAAGAGCTGGAGCCGGTCACGCCGTGTGGTGGCCAAGGCTGAGCATACCGGTGACAAATCCAACCCGCGCTTCATCGTGTGCGCAGCGACAATCAAGCTGAGAACAGCGCGACAATCAAGATGAGAAAGCCGAGCCGTCTGGCCGCTGACGTAGGAAGGGCGTAGCCCGACCGAAGTCAACGGCCAAACGGCGGCGGGGTTCCCGAAGGAACCCCGCCCGGTGATCGCGGCCGACCCCGTTTAGGGTGTTCTTCTGACCAAAGAGGAATACCCGATGCCGGGTCGACACCTAACCGATCACCAAGTGAGGCTTTACATGAAATTCCGACAGACTGATACCCCCCGCGGCAGCGCCCAAGGCATCGCTGAGCACAGCGAGTGCTTACCGAATCGAAAACGACACGCGGTTACCGTCGCAGAAAGTCACCCGGCGCAGCCGGCGACGGCCCGATCCGTTGGCCGGGATCTTCGACGAGGAGGTCGTGCCGCTGTTGAACGCTTCGCCGGGACTCCGGCCCGTGGCCTTGTACGAGGAGATGATGCGCCGGCATCCACAACTCGACCCCGGCGTCCGGCGTACCCTCGAGCGACGCGTGCGCGCCTGGCAGGCGCTCTACGGTCCCGAGCAGGAGATCATTTTCCGCCAGACCCACGAGCCCGGTCGGATGGGGCTGTCCGACTTCACCGATATGGCCGATCTTGGCGTGACCATCGATGGCACCGATCTGGATCATCGGCTGTATCATTTCCGGCTCGCCTACTCGGGTTTCTCCCATGCCCACGTGGTGCTCGGCGGCGAGCGCTTCGTGGCGTTGGCGGAAGGACTTCAGAACGCGTTGTGGTCGCTCGGCGGTGTGCCACGGGAACACCGTACCGACAGTCTGTCGGCGGCGTTCAAGAATCTCGACCACGCAGCCGCCGAGGATCTGACCCGGCGCTACGATGACTTGTGCCGTCACTACGGCATGGTCCCAAGCCGCAACAACCCCGGGGTGGCTCACGAGAACGGCAGCATCGAAGGCCCGCACGGCCATCTCAAGCACGCCCTGCGCGATGCCCTGCTGATGCGTGGCAGCCGCGACTTCGACACCGTGGCGGCGTATCGGGCCTTCGTGGATGAACTGGTCAGTCGACGCAATCGGCGCCATCAGGCACGTATCGATGCGGAGCGCGCAGTCCTCGGCCCCTTGCCCAGGCTGCGGACCCAGGACTTCGAAGAGGTGCTGGTTCGAGTGACCTCCTCCGGCGGCTTCACTTTGCGCAAGGTCTTTTATACCGTGCCCTCGCGCCTGATCGGCCACCGCTTGCGCGTGCGCCTGTACGATGACCGCCTGGAACTGTTCATCGGGGGGACGGCATTGATGACCCTGCCAAGGGGACGTGCCCAACACAATGGCAAACACGGCCACGTCGTCAACTACCATCATGTGATCCAGGGGTTGCGGCGTAAACCCATGGCCCTGTTGAACCTGGTCTACCGCGATCAACTCTTCCCGCGAGACGCTTACCGGCGCACCTTTGAGGCGTTGCTGAGCGCGCTGGGTGAACAGACGGCCTGCCGACGCATGGTCGAGCTGCTGGCCCTGGCCCACGAGCGCGGTTGTGAAGCGGCGCTCGCCGAGCACCTGGCCGCCCTGCTGGATACCGGGCAGCTACCGGATCCGGCTGAGTTGCGCAGGCGCTTCTCGCCGGACCCGGCGGCGGTGCCATGCATCGAGATCCCGTTGGGTTCCTCGCCGCTTACGAAGCCCTCGTCCCGGCGGAGGTGGTGTATGAGCGGCAACCCCTGATCGATACCGCACGCTTGACCCTGATGCTTAACGAGCTACGCCTGCCGACCATCAAGGCCGTCTGGGCGCGCTTCACCGAGCAGGCCGATCGCGAAGGCTGGCCGGCAGCGAAGCTGCTCTCGGCCCTCGCAGAGCAGGAGCTGGCCGAGCGCGCCTACCGGCGCATCGAGCGTCATCTCAATGCCGCCCGGTTACCGCCTGGCAAGAGCCTGGATGCGTTCGACTTCACCGCCGTACCCATGGTCTCCAAAGCGCAAGTGACGGCGCTGACCAGCGGCGACCGCTGGCTCGATGAAGGTGCCAACCTGATCCTGTTCGGCCCGCCCGGCGGCGGCAAAAGCCAACTGGCTGCAGCGATCGGCTTAGCCCTGGTGGAGAACGGTTATCGTGCTTTACACCCGCACCACCGATCTCGTTCAGCGACTGCAGGTGGCGCGCCGCGAACTCACCCTCGAGTCCGCCATCGACAAGCTCGACAAGTATCACCTGTTAATCCTGGACGACCTCGCCTACGTGACCAAGGATCAGGCGGAAACCAGCGCGCTGTTCGAGCTGATCAGCGCCCGCTACGAACGCCGTTCCCTGCTCATCACGGCCAACCAACCGTTCGGCGAATGGGGACGGATCCCGACCCCGCCATGACCCTGGCCGCCGTCGATCGACTGGTTC
>CALOBG010000018.1:0-11776 GCA_942490995.1 uncultured Gammaproteobacteria bacterium | reverse complement strand
CCGAGCAGCGGAATACGCGCGGTTTCGAGCAGATCGATCGCGCCGCCGGCGATACCGAGCTCGAGGCGCGCGGCGCCAAAGCCGGCGCCGTGAAAGTAGCCGCCGGAAAACCCCAGTGACGAACCGTTGATATCGGCCCCGCTGCGCGTCCAATAGATATCGCCTTCCAGTCCGTACAGCGCGAACAGGCCGTTGCGCTGTTCGATGTTCATTGCATCGAGTTCGATTTGCAGTCGCGAAGCCTGGCCGGCGCGGTATTCAACGTGCGCACGCGCCTCGCCGGCGGTATCCAGCGCAGCGAGCGGCGTACCGACCATGACGCCCTTGAGCCAGGTGTCATAGGCGGCCGGAAATTTGATGCCCGTTACGTCTAGGTGCAGTTCCTCGAGCGGCGCGGTGGGGGTGCTGAGGAGACTGCCTTTAAGTTCGACCACGCCGCTCTGGGTGGCGCTGAAGCGAGGCAAGGTCAGGATGCCGGTGGCCGCTTCGTAGGCAAAGCTGCTGGCGAGATCGAGACCGTAAGCGCCGATATCGAGATACACCGGCTCGGCGTAAATGCCGCCGGCGGTGGTGGTCAGCCGCACCTCGCCGCGCCAGTTATCGTGATCGCGCTCGGCACGAAAATCGATGGCGAGCGCCAACGCTTCGCTCGCGATCCGCCCGCTGGGATCGCTGAACGCGAGTTCTCGAAAGCGGAACGCGCCGGACCATCCACCCCCGGCATCGCTACGCACTTCGACGTCGAGCTCACCGTCGGCTATTTGGTAAGCCGCGAGGGCGGTGAACAGTTGACCGAGGTGGGCGCCGAGGGCGGGCAGCTTGAGCGCTTTTCCGCGCACCAGCACCGGTGCCCCGCGAGCGCGCAAAGCGACTTCGATCTGCAGACTGCCGGCGCCGCCGTCAAGGTTTAATGTCAGCGCGCCGCTCAACGGCGCATAGTTGAGGGCGAGTTCGGCTTCGCGCGGCACACCGTCGCTGACATAGCGCAACGCCGCGCGCCGACAACCAAGCGCGCGGCGTTCGACTGACAGCTCCGCGCAAGTGATCGAAATCTGCTCCAGCGGCGCGAGTCCGGCCGGCAGACTCAGGCGTGCCACCTCGAGCAGCAGCGGTCGGCGCGCGCTGCGATCGAGATCGACAACCACGCGCACGCCTTCGGCGCTGGCGTTCGACCACGTTATCAGCCCGATATCGAGTGTCGACGATACTGCGGCGCTGTCCTGCGCACCCAGCAACAGGCCAAGGGCGCCGAGCACAAGCCTGCTCAGGACAAAGCGGCACCGGCCGCGGGCAAACGCGCTCACGTACGCGGTCGACCGAGGCGATACCCAAGACGCGGAAAATGTACGTGCACGGTGCCGGTGGCGGGATGTTCGCACGCCAGCGTGATGCGTTGCTCATCGACGTAGCGCAGAACCCCTTGGGCAGGCGAGTATTGATCGAAGGGTGACACCGTGACCGGTTCGCCGACCTGGCACCCTTCCGGCGCGAGGTAGTCGTTTGCGCTGATGGTCAGTGGCGTTGCGGCGCGCGCGCGCTGCAGGGCCTCGGCGGCGTCGAGTTCGCTGCGCTGGCCGTGGCCGACCGCGGTTACCCGCGCTGCCCAGGCCTGCATGCGCGGATAGTCGTTACCGAGCACCTCAGGTCCGGCAATCATGCGCAGAAACCACGGTGCCTCGTAGAGCGCCAGATCGGCCACGCTCAGGCCCTCGTCGAGTACATATTCCTGGTCGGGCGCAAGCAGGTTTTCGAGCATGTCGAGGTACGCCGCGACCTGCGCGCGGTAACGAGCGGCCGAGGCCTGCACCTGGGCCAGCGTCGGCTGCGCCTTACCATGTAAGCGTGCGCGATCGGCATGAAATTCGTCGCTGAACTTGTCCGCGTGCAGACCGGTGATATACAACGCCAGCGGACGCATCACACTGGTTTCGGCCCAGCTCACCAGGGCGTCGGCGCGCGCGCGCGTACGATCACGGTGCGCGCCCGGGTACAGGCTTGGCTGCGGTACGGCGGTTTCCAGAACGCTGGTGATGAGGCGTGTGTCGCAGTACACATCGGCGCCGATCTGCAGCGCCGGTGTGCGCCGGTAGCCACCGGTCAGCGGCGTGTAACCCGGTTTCGGCGCATGCGCAGGAATGGTTACCGACGACCAGGCGAGGTTCTTGAAGCCGAAGATCAGACGAACTTTCTCCGAAAAATTAGAAAAGTCGTAGTGATGCAGGATCATCGCCGACGCCCGACTGCGGCAACGGTGGCGGGACCCGCCGCGTGCGAGCGCCGCTTATTGCGCGCGCAGGAAATCACCGAGCGCCCGATTGAACGCATCCGGGCGCTCGAGATTGGAAACATGCGCGGCATCGAGTTCGACATACTTTGAACCCGCAACGCGCTCGTGCATGTCGCGCATCGCCGCGGCCGGCGCACCGAGATCGTGGCTGCCGGCGATGAACAGGGTCGGCAATTTGATGTCGGCGAGGCGCTTTAGATAGTTGAGCTGCTTCAGCGCACCGCAACAGGCGATGTAACCGGCGACCGGGGTTGCCGCAACCATGGCCCGCACTGCGGCCATCTCGGCCGGTCGCGCGTCGATGGTCGGCTGGGTGAACCAGCGCGCCAGGGTGCCGTCCAGGATCGGCTCGAGGCCGTTGGCGGTGACGGTCGCGATGCGCTCGTCCCAGACCTTGAGGCCGTCCGGACCGAAGCCGGCCACGCAGTTACAGGCGGTGATACTGAGCAAACGGGCGGGATGATCGAGCGCCAGTCCGAGAGCGGTCATGCCGCCCATGGACAGGCCGACGAAATGCGCGCGCTCGATCTCGAGGGCGTCCATCAGTGCGATGACATCCTGGCCGAGCGCTTCGAAGCTGTACGGGCCAGGCGGCACCGCGCTGGCGCCATGCCCGCGCTGATCGTAGCGCACGACGCGGTAGTCATTCCTGAAGTGTTCGGCCTGCGCCTGCCACATCGACAGGTTCGCACCGAGCGAGTTGGAAAAAATAATTGCCGGGGTATTGGTGGCGCCGTCCTCGACGTAATTCAGCGCGACGTCCGCATTGTTGAGCTTCGGCATAATCAATGTTCCTTTGCGATTGCTGCGTTTACCGCCGGCATCACTTCGTGCGCCATGAGTTCCATGGAGCGCCGTGAGAGGGCAACGTCGGCCCAGTCGTGCCCGGCATAGACCAGGGTGCCGAAATCGCCGACCTGTTCGCGCAGCGCCAGGATCTGTTCGCTGACCTGCGCCGGCGTGCCATGAATAATCAACGAGTCCATGACGAATTCATGGGTGATCTCGGCGTCCGCCTGGTCGCGGTGGTTTTTGAACAAATCCGGTCGGCCGTTACCGATCAGTTTACGCATCAGCGAACTATAGTAATTGCCGTACGGCCCGCGGGCGTCCATCGCATAGCGCCGGGCGGTGTTTTCATCTTCGGCGACAAAAATGCTTTTCGCCACGCGCCAGGCGCCGGGGTCGCTGGCGTGGCCACCCGTCTGCCAGCCCTCACACAGTTTCTGCCAGTGGCTCCTGACCCACACCGGTTGCAGGAAATTGGCCGAAATGATCGACCAGCCCTGGCGTGCGGCGTTGCTGACCGAATCGGAAAATGGCGACATCGAGGCGACCATGATCGGTGGGTGCGGTTTCTGGTACGGCGCGATGATTTCGCCCTGGCCGATCTCCAGATCCATCGTTCGGCGCGTACTGACGTTCCAGAATTCACCTTCGATATCGTAGGGCGGCGACCGTTGCCAGATCTGCAGCACTTGCTCGATGGCTTCGCTGAACATCGCTTTGCGATCGCGATCGAGGTTGCCGAAAACCTCCGCATCGGAGCGCAGGCCGCCGGGACTGATGCCGAAAATGAACCGTCCTTTGAGCATGTGATCGAGCATCGCAACCTGGGCGGCAACCGCGGCGGGATGGCTGTTCGGCATATTGACCGTACCGCTGCCGAGGCGGATGTTTTTTGTTTCGTAGGCCAGACTGGCAAGAAAAATCAGACACGAGGTGATGGTCTCGGCGCGATCGGTTACGTGTTCGCCGACGAAAGCCTCGTCGAAACCGAGCGCCTCGGCGAGCAGGAACGCGGCGCGATCCTCGCTTAAGGTCTCCAGATAATCGCGGCCCGGCGGATGCAGGGGCATGGTGAAGTAGCTGAGTTTCATGGCCGCGGATCAGAGTTTGTAGAACAGAAAATCCATTTCCACGGCCGCACCCAGCGGTAGCGCGACGACACCCATCGCGGTTCTCGCCGGGGCGCGCGCCTCGGCGCTGAACACCGCTTCCCAGGCGGCATTGATATCCGCGAAGCGATCGAAGGTGGTGGTATAGATATTCGCCGACACCAGGTCATCGAGGCTGAGACCGAAGTCCGGCAGCGCCTGGAGCAGGTTGGCGAGAACGCGCGCGGTCTGCGCTCCCGCTCCGCCGGCCTCGAGTTCGCCGCTGTCGGCATTGAGCGCAATCATGCCGGCGGTTTTGTAGAACGGCCCGGCCTTGACCAGCGGACTGTAGCGAAATCGCGGCGCCGGCAGGTGTGCTGAGGTCAGCGCTTCGATAGTCATTTCATGACCTGCTTGGCGTAAGTCTCCGGCGACATCGCCGCCTGGTAGTGCTCGTAGGCGAGCTTGCGATCGGGCACTACCGGCTCCGCGGATACCGGCGGTGGCGCGATGGCGCGCGGATAACAGCCGAGTTTCTGCTCGGCGGCGGTCAGCGGCGCACGGAACACCAGTTGCCGCTCGTTGGTTTTGCGCGCCATCACGACGTTGCCGTCGTCATCGGTGTCGTGGTCCCACCACCATTTCTTGAGTGGATTGATGCGACCATTGCCGACTTTGTCGTCGAGCTGCGCGAGCCATTTGCGGGTAAAAGGCAGCTTGTGTGCGGCCCACAGAAACGGTCGCTCGGCGAGCACGCCCTCGATGTTATAGGGGCAGGTTTTCATGCAGCGCCCGCAGCCCGCACCGGCGGCGTTGGTGATCCGGTAGCGCGCGCATTTTTCGATGTCCGGTTTCCACATTTCGTAGCCATTGAACATGATTTTGTCGCCGAACGGGATCGCGGCGACCGGGCACTCCCGCGCACACTTGGTGCACTTGCCGCAGAAGTCCTGCAAACCGAAATCGATCGGTTTGTCGACCGCCAACGGCATATCGGTGGTGATGATGCCGGATTTGAAGCGTGGCCCGACAAACGGATTGAGGACCAGCTCGCCGATCCGCGACAGCTCGCCGAGGCCGGAATTCAGGATCAGCGGAATATGCAATACGTCCTGGTCGAGAACGCTGTGCCCGCGCGCGGCATAACCGAGATTGCGAATGTGCGCACCGACCACGCCGCCGATCAGCTGCGCGCGCAGGTAGGCGCGCATGCTTTGCGCCGCCGAGATCCAGTCATCACCGCTGGCGCCCTCCATGGCGTCGTAACCCTGGTCGACCAGGATCGAAATCGCATACTTGTGATACGGCTCGATGACCGAACCATCGGCGTCGTGCGAGTACCAGGCATACTCGGGAACTTCGCAGATCCCGACCAGGTCGGCGCCGAGGTAATACAGGGCGGCCTTGACCCGGTCAGCGTTTTTCTGCGGGTCATCGGTGGCCGGCGCCACCGCCGGCGCCGCCTGACCGTATTGCAGCGGGACCATGCCGCCGAGCAGCGGCTGCATGGCATGCCCAAAGGGCGATTTTGCGATAAAGCGAAAGCCGCCCAGCTCCTTCTGCGCTTTGGCGCCGAGATCGCCCATCGCCGCTCGAATGAACATATCGTGGCGCTTCGGTACGCGCGGAATATTGGGCGCATCAATGAGGGTGGTGGGCTCATCGACGCGAGTCACGGTTTCCATCGGGTAGGGACCGAGGTGGTAGGGCCGATCCTTGTACGGGGTGCCGGCGAGCCCGGAGTGCGTACCACCGAACCCGAGCCACCATTTGAAATCGCGGGCCGCGGCGCCACCGTTCGCCGCGATCGGCAGGTCCGGCGCCAGCGCCATCGTCGTGGTCACGACCACGATCCCGTAGCGATCGGCGACAAACGGGTTCAGCGCGCGACCGCCGCTGCCGGAAGTGCCCGCTTCGGCAAGTCCACCGGCGATCGCCATGGCGTTTAAATCAATGTCACTGGCGGTCGGCGTATGCAGCCGTGCATCAAAACCCAGGAAGCGCAGATAGATGGCCATCGTCGCACCGACCTCGGCGCCGCGCACCGCTGCGCGTTGCGCCTGCATGTCGAGGATCCAGTCGCTGCCACGTTCGTCGGGATCCGGGATCGCGCGGGAATTCAGTCAGGATCACGAGTGCGTACGGGTCAGAAAACTCACCGGCCTGCGCCTGCGCCCGGGCCCACGCCTCGCGCCCTTCGCGAACACTGGCTTCGGCCATCTTGTTCTCAGCCGATCCGACCGCGTACTCACGCTCGGCGCCGAGTTCGAGGGCGGCGTTGACAACCGGCTCGTCGAGTATCGCCGCGGGTGGCACGCGACAGGTCGCCGCCATGCTCGCATCGAGGTAATAACATGCCGCTTTCAGGTGCTCGGCGCGTTCGGTGAGGTCATCGGGAACGGGCGCGACCTGCGCGGCTTTCACGCCGAGCCGCATGCGATCCATGAGGTCGATGTAATCGCGCATCGCGTTGCGCATCGAGTTCGGCGCGTCCGGCGCTTCGATCGGCAGCGCTGCGGGTGTCATGACAGCCCGCTCGAGGCTGCAGGTTTCATCGCGCGCGACCCGCTCCAACGGAAACGGACCGAGGTGAGATTTACGGTTACGGCTGGAAAACAGACGAAGCATGCGGGTTCTCCTTATCTCCGGGTACGGCTTCCGATCCCTGTCAGTAGCCTTCGATCTCGAGTTCGACCAGCGCCGCGGTGTCCGCCGCGAGCGCGCCCAGCAGGGCGCCCTCGAAGTCGGCGGTGCGCGTGACCCTGACACCGTGCAGGCCGAACGATCGCGCAAGCGCGGCGAAATCGGGATTGCCGAGTGCGGTGCCGATACGCCGGCCCGGGTAGCGCTGGTCCTGATGCATTTCGATGGTGCCGTAGCGGCCGTTGTTGAACACCATGATCAGCGGTCGGGCACCGTACTGGGCCGCGGTCGCGAGTTCCATACCGGTCATCAGCATGCCGCCGTCGCCGACGCAGCCGACCACCTGTCGGGTCGGGCAGGCCAGCGCCGCGGCAACCGCCGCCGGCACAGCGTAACCCATCGCGCCGTTGATCGGCGCCAGCAAGCGTCCCGGCCGGCGGTAATGACGGTAGCGCTGCGGCCAGCGACTGAAGTTGCCGGCATCGACGGTCACGATCGCATCGTCGGCGAGGGTGCGGTTCAGGATGGCCATGACCACGCCGGGATCGACAGCCGCCTCGCAGCGCGGTGGCGCGGCGGCGTCCAGCCATGCCCCGCGCATCCGGTCGCACCACGCGCGTGTCGTTTCGCCAACCAGGCGGCCGGCATGGTCGAGCTGCGCGCTGACCGCTTCGACGTCCGCCACGCAGGCGAGATCAACCGGGTAATTGAGGCCGATTTCGCGCGCGTTGGGATAAACATGGATCAGCCGGCGCGGGCGCTCGTCGCGGAACACCGTATAACCCTGCGTGGTCGGTTCGTCGAGCCGCGCGCCGAGTACGAGCACACAGTCGGCTTCATCGACCAGCGGCCACACCTCGGCATGGGCGCCATAACCCAGATAGCCGGCGAAACAGCGGTGGCTGTTGTCGAACAGGTCATGGCGTCGAAACGCGGTGCAAACCGGGATATCGTTACGCTCGGCAATCCGCACCAACCGCGCCGCGGCCGCATCGCTCCATTGGCCGCCACCGGCGAGGATCAGCGGGCGGCGAGCGCCCTTAAGCAGGCGTCCGAGTTCGGCCAGGGCCTGTTCGTCGAGTGCCGGCGAGGCGCGCGGCGCCGACCGCGGCGAGCTTGCAACGCGTGTCGTGGTCTCCTGTAGCAGGTCCTCGGGCAGCGCCAGCACCACCGGACCGGGACGGCCGCCCTCGGCGGTGATAAACGCGCGCGCCAGAGCGTCGCCAAGCGCGTCGAGATCGGTAAGCTGTTCGACGTGTTTGACCAGCGGCGCGAAGTAGCGCTCGTAGTCGACTTCCTGGAACGCGTCGCGCCCGAGGTGTGCGCGCGCGACCTGACCGACGATCAGGATCAGCGGAACCGAGGCCTGTTCGGCGATATGCAGCGCAATGGATGCATTGGTTGCGCCCGGTCCGCGCGTGACCAGACACACGCCGGCGCGGCCACGCAGGCGGGCATCGGTGAGCGCCATCAGCGCCGCGCCGGATTCGTGACGGCACGACACTACCGTGAGTTCAGCGGCCGCATCGTAGAGCGCGTCGAGGATCGCCAGGTAGCTTTCGCCGGGCACGCAATACACATGCCGTAGCCCCTGTTGCAGCAGACCGGCGACGACGATCTGTCCGCCACTCGACGCGGTTCCACTCATAGCCTGACCGCGCCCGCCAGGCTGGCGCCGACGCTGCGTTGGTGATCGTTTTCGCGCATAAGGGTCGAGCCCGTGCCCTGTTTCTGAAGGCAGTATAATCGTGACCGGCGATAGCGCGTGTTGACCACAGAAACCCGGACGTCGCTGCCGGCGTGGTTTGCGGATCGCAGCATTGATGTCGATACTCGACGCCAGATTTTTTCAACAGGCAGGACTGCCATGAGCCGCGAGCAAGTCAGAATATTTTTCAATTTCCGCAGCCCCTACTGCTACCTCGCCTCACATTCGATGTTCGAGCGGCTGGCCGCATTCGATATCGATATCGTCTGGCGCTCGCTGGGCGGCTGGGATGGACGCTCGGCGCCCGATCGGGCCAAGGTCAAGGTCCCGCTGACGCGCCAGGATGTCGCGCGCTGGTGCAAGCGCCTCGAGGTGCCATTCAGCCCACCCCCCGTCACCACCGACCCGACCCCGGCCGCACTGCTCGCCTGCGCCGCCGAGCGCGCCGGCCTGCTCGAAGCTTACGTCAAAGCGGTCATGTGGCAGGAGTGGGCCGAAGGTCAGGATATCGGTCTCACCGAGGTGTTGCGCGCTGTCGCCGCTGGCATCGGTCTCGAGGCGCGGCTCGTCGACGACGCCCTGGGTTCATCAAAATTCCGCCTGCAATTGCAGGACAATTGGGCGGAAGCGGTGCAGCTCGGCGTCATCGGCGTACCGACCTTCGTGGTCGACGATCAGATTTTCTGGGGCAACGACCGCCTCGACTTTCTCATCGAATATCTCGACGAACGTGGCCTGAAAAAATTCTGATCGGCGCTAAACCGCGCCGATGATAAAGACCGGCCCTAAAAAAACGTCGGTCGCGGTGACCGGCGTGTTCGAACCGTCCTCGCGGCTCAGTCTTTCAGATAACCGAGCTGGGCCATCATTTCTTCCTTGCTCACTTTGAGCTGCGGCGCAAGCATGACCTTGGTGCCGAGCTGGTCGAGCGCTTCGTCCTCACCGAAACCCTTCTGGTGGGAGACTGTCGCTTCGAACATCGCGCCTGAAGGCGTGCGCACGTAGATGGAGTCGAAATAGCCGCGGTCCTTGACGTCGGACACGTCGGTGTAGCCGATCCCTTCGAGGTGAAACTTGAGCTGGTCCTGCTCTTCGTGTGAGCCGATCTGAAACGCCATATGGTGGACGGTGCCTTCGCCGACGATCCAGCTGCCGGGTTTACGATCCGGTTCGACGCGGAAATCGATCAGCGTGCCGGTGCCGCCCTTGCCAAGCTGGTAACGGACGTTATTTCGGTCATCGGTGATGCGGGTGCCGCCCCAGCCGACCTGCATGAACTCGTCCATCATTTCCATGTCGCGGGTCGATACGCTGATCGAATGGGTGCCCCGGATCATGAGTTCGGCCGGAACTGGGCCCTTGGTATGCGGGATGCGTGGGTCGTCATCGACCCCGACCAGCGCGTAGTCGACGCCACAGGGGTGCTGGAAATCCAGGTAGCGCTCACCAAAGCGCTCGTCCTCGGTGACCGCGAAGCCGTGGTTGGTCAGCCGTTCGCGCCAGTAGTCCAGCGCCGCGGTCGGGATCGACAGTGATACGTAGCCGACCTGTCCGGAACCCTTGCGGCCTTTGATGCCGGTGTGCGCGACCGGAAACGTCGTTACCAGCGAACTCTCTTCACCAAGATCGTTGCCGTAATAGAGATGATAGATAGGTGCCGGGCCGTCATAGAAGGCGGTTTTTTTGACGCTCTTCATACCCAGAACCTTGGTGTGAAAATCGTAATCTTCCTGCGCGCCGCCGGTGGCGATCGTGATGTGGTGGTGGCGGGTGATAAATTTTCCAGGATCGGTGCTCGACATGGGCAAACTCCTCGACTGCTGCGGGTTGCACGCACGCTAGCATGCCGCGATTGGACCGGCAACAGACCACGGCGCTTGGGCCATGGCCGGGCGCGGCATACCATAGAGCGCTGATTGTCGAGCCAGTGGGTCGCCAGCGCCATGCGTCAATTCGAACTGAAAATGTTACCGTGGAACGTGGTTTTCGGCGCCGGGTCGCTGGCCACCCTGCCTGCCCGCATGGATGCGCTGAAGCTCGGTCGGGCGCTGGTCCTGTCGACGCCTGAACAGGCCGCCGATGCCGAACGCGTGTGCGCCCTGCTCGGACCGCGCGGCGCGGGGACGTTTACCGAGGCGCGCATGCATGTACCGGTGGCGACCGCGGCCGCGGCGCAGGCCGAGGCGCGGCGCTTGGACTGCGACTGCAGCGTTTCGATCGGCGGCGGATCGACGACCGGCCTCGGCAAGGCGCTGGCGCTGCACGCGGACCTGCCGCTGATCGCGATACCGACCACCTACGCCGGCTCGGAAATGACCAACATCTGGGGTCTGACCGAAGACGGGCGCAAACGCACCGGACGCGATCTGAAAGTGCTGCCGGTGCTGACCCTTTATGACGCCGAGCTGACGCTCGCGCTGCCGCCGGCAATCGCCGGGCCGAGCGGCATGAATGCGCTGGCGCAGGCCACCATCAATGCCAAGGACCCACGCACCAATCCGGTCATCGCGTCGCTCGCGCTGGAGGCGATCGCCGCGATTGCAGCGGGCTTGCCGCTGGTGATGCGCGAGCCCGACAACATCGCCGCGCGCGAACAGGTCCTGTACGGCGCGTCCCTGGCCGGCGGCACGCTTGGCGCCGGGGTCACCAACCTGCACCATCGCCTGTGCCATACGCTGGGCGGCAGCTTCGACACCCCGCATGCCGAAACCCATACCATCCTGTTGCCCTACTCGGTCGCCTACGCGGCGCCGGCGGTGCCGGAGCTGATGACGCGGATTGCCGCGGCGCTCGGGGTCGACAATGCCGCGCGCGGCATCTACGCCCTCGCCACCAGCCTCGGCCTGCCGACTTCGCTCCGCGACATCGGTATTGCGCGCGCCGATCTGCCACGTATCGCCGACCTGGCGACCGAGACCGAGGTCAGCAATCCGCGCCCGGTGACCCGCGAGGGCGTTCTGGAACTGCTCGAACACGCCTACGCCGGCCAGGCGCCTGCCTAGATTTATTCGTTACATCCGGTTACCGAGCGGAGACTAGCCATGATTGATCTGTATACCTGGTCCACCCCCAATGGTCGCAAAGTATCGATCATGCTCGAGGAACTGGCGCTGCCGTACCGGGTCGTGCCGATCAACATCACGAAAGACGAGCAGTTCGACGCAGATTTTCTGCGCATCAGTCCGAACAACAAAATCCCGGCCATCGTCGACAACGACAACGGTACCCGCATGATGGAGTCCGGCGCGATCCTGCTGTACC
>CALOBG010000017.1:0-6685 GCA_942490995.1 uncultured Gammaproteobacteria bacterium | reverse complement strand
ACGGTTTCAAACGCCGCGGCACACTCGGCGCGGTGGAAATGTATCAGCACATCGGCAGCCATTTCTGGCGCAACAACCAGGGCAATATGTTTCGCGGCGACGAGATCCGTTCCGACAACTGGGTCAAGAAATACCACAAGTATTCCGAGGTCTGTTCCTCGGACTGCTTCATCGCCTGCGACTCGAAATACAAAATCGACGGCACGGAATCACCGGCGGCGGAGAAATACATCGGCGAAACGTTCCGCCGTCCCGAATACCTCACCACCGGCAGCGCGGCCGGCGCACTCGACGTGCGCGACTGGGCCGAAGTCGCGCACTGGGGCAAGATCACGAACGACTACGGCATCGACAACCAGGATTTGAGCTGCTCGATCAGTTTTCTCATGGAACTGAAGCAACGCGATCTGATCAGCGACGACGACGTCGCGGATTTGTTCGGTCACAGCCAGAGCCTCGAATGGGGCAATATGGACGACATCGAAGCCTGCGTTGAAAGCATCGTGTTCCAGAAAGACCCGTTCGGCGTGATGTTCCGTGACGGGCCATACTTCGGCGCCATCAAGTTCTCCGAGCTGAAAGGCAAGAACTTCATGAAGTACGCCATGTACGGCAAGGGCGGCGCGAGTTTCACCGAAGAAATGCGCCCGTTTCCGACCTGGATGAACAACATGGCGGTTGCCTCGCGCGGCGCGGATCACCTGAAAGGTATCGGCCTGATCGAAAAATTCCAGCGCAAGGACCTGTCGCAGATCTACTTCAACGGACGTACCGGAGGCCGCCGATCTGTCGACCCCGAACTACAAGGGCGCCTGCACCGCGCTGGTCGAAAACCAGGTCGCACTGCTGAATTCCTACGGCGTGTGCCTGTTCCACTGGATGCTCGATCCGGCCGGCTACACACCGCAGGAATATTACGGCCAGGCCTACGGCGCGATCACCGGCATCGATCGCGGCCCGGAAGAGCTGATGCGGGACGGCGAGCGGATCTGCAACCTGGAAAAAGCCTTCAATTCGCGGGTCGGCATGCGTCGCGAACACGATACGGTGTGCGAACGCTGGATGTGGGAACCGACCGAGGAAGGCATGTACCCGGGCAAGGTTGCCGCCGATGTGTTCAACGTCGTGCTCGACGAGTACTACGAGTGGCGCGGCTGGGATAAGGACTCGGGCCTGCAGTCGCGGGCCAAGCTCGAAGAACTCGGCATGGGGACGTCGCCGAAGTGCTTGCCGCGGATGGCGCGCTGGCCTGAGGCGACGGCGATGATCACGGTCCACACCCAGTTTCACAGTCATTTCCGCGAACTCGCCGCGACCGACTCGGACTCCTTCGACCTCGACCAGCCGCTGGTGTCCGAACTCGCCGAACGCATCAGCGACAAGTATGGTCCCAAGATGCGCGCCATGCTGATCGACCCTGAAACCCACGATCTGAATGAGCGGGGCACGATGTTCGTCGATACCAAAGGCAAGCGGATTTCGATCGACGATACCCTCGACGACGGCGAAACGATTACCTTCCTGGTCGGGATCGCCGGCGGTTAGCAGGCTGGTGAAAAACTACTACTGAGTAGGCCGTGCGCGGCGTTGCGGGCTCGCCTGCGCCTTGCGCCCGACCTTCCTCGCGACGTTTTTCACCACCCTGCTGCAGGGTTAGTTGAAAAACTACGCGGGTTCGGCAGCCGGTCTTAAACCGGTGTCGCGAGCAGGGTCTTGACCCGCGAGGTGTCGTACACCACCAGGCGTTCGCGAAACCTCAGTTCCTCGCCGTGCTCGACCAGGCGATCATAGAAACTGCCGGCCTGATAAATTTCCGTGACGCCATCGTCCTGGGTCTGGACCACGAGGTATGACGAGGAAACGTGTATTTCGTCGTTTTCCCGCGCCGTGATACGCACCCCGGACTGGGCATGACGGTAACGGTGGGCGGCGTAGATGTTGGCGTTTCTGAGCGAATACACGCGGTCGATCATCATGCCGCGGCTGTCGAGCAGGACCAGCGGGATTGGATAGCCGTGGGCGTGATTTTCCCGCGCCAGCATGCGGTAGCAGCCGTCTTCGGTGAACAGTTCCGGCCAGCGTTCGAGCTCGCCTTCATCGAGGCACGCGCAGTATTCGGCGAACAGGCGCTCGATGCGGAAATAGAGTTCTGCATCGCCCATCAGTTGGCCCAGCCCATGAGGTCACGGTAGCCGCACCAGAAGCTGCGGATCATGTGTTCGGTGATGAGGCTGGTGCCCTGGTCCGAGCTGTCGTCGCCCATGGCGATGTACGACCCGGCGTCGTCACCGGCTGAGCTGACCGCGCGCTGGACGAGTTCGGTCGCCTCGGTATCCTCCATCGAGATGTAACCGGCCGGTCCGGCGAGATTGGCCTGCTTCAGGCGCAGCGCACGCATTTCGTCATCGTCGTCGGCGTAGCCGAAGAAATGAAATACGAGCTCGAACTCGCCGGCGCTTTTCGGCAGCACCTGGCGTACCGCCAGGGTATTGTGGATCTGCTGGATGACCATGCTCGGGAACAAGGTGTGGATGTTGTTGCTGGTCTGTTCGCTGAACTCCTCGCGCGTGGCGAGCAGACTGGGATCGGCGAGCTTGAGGTCGGCGTTGTAGGTCGAAATGTCCTGTTTTTTGTATTCGTCGGCGGTATCGGCGTCGCCCAGCGGCGTGCTCGTGATCAGCGAATGCAGGCCGTGGCGCGAGTCGACGATGCTGCGGCCGAGCATGTTCGAGCGGTAGATATTGAACGTGGTGTGAAACAGGTGCAGCAGGCTGGCGTGGTAGGGGTCCTTGACGTTCTCGTAATACAGCTTCCAGTTCGATTTCGCATATTGACGAGTACAGCCCAGATACTCGACCGGCTTGTGAAAAATGCGCTCGACCCAGGGCATCATTTCCGGGCCGATATAGGTCACCAGGTCGGGAGCAGCGTCGCTCAAGCTGCCGAAAACCAGGCCGCTACAGGTTTCGACGCGCACTGGCGTGAGGTTGTGCTCGCCGACCTTGAAGTCGCTCGGCATGCCGACCTTGTCGTTGAGCCCCTTCTGGAAGGGTACGCCGCGCAGCTTGCCACCTTCGTCGTAGGTCCACTGGTGGTAAACGCAGCGATGCATGCGTGCATTGCCGCGCGGCGCGCGGCAGACGATAGCACCGCGGTGCGCACAGCGGTTTACCCACGCGGCGATAGCGCCGTCGCGGGTACGGGTGACGACCACGGGAGTGGTGCCGATAAACGTCGATTTAAAATCGCCCGGCGCTTTGATTTCGTCTTCGAGGGCGAGGAAATGCCAGGTCGGGCCGCGATAAATCCGTTCCTGCTCGCGCTCGAAAATGCCCGGGTCAGTGAACACAGCGTAGGGGATACGCATGCCATTACCGTCCGGCCAGTTGAAATCATCGAGTGAGCGCGCAGTGGCTGGCTTGTTCATGTCGATACTACTCCGCGGTCCGTTGCCTTCAGGCACATTAGAAGCCCGCTTCAGTACGGTCAAGAGCGACGTTAGCACTGCTGTTCCGGTCCGCATCGGGCGTTAGCTCCTTAACATGCGCGCCATCATCATCAGCTCTTCGCGTGAAAACATGTCCCGCGTGCGGCACATGCTCGCCAACCTCGTTACCGAAATCGAAGTAACCGAATATGATCCCGAGCAGAGCGGTCAGCCCGGCCCCGATTTCGGCTGGGGTGTGTACGACCTGCTGCTGATCAGTGACCGCCTCGGTGGCAGCGAAAGCGGACTCGCGTGGCTCGCCGCTTTTGCGCTCAACCAGCGCCTGCCGGCGACCATTCTCGTCGCTGAGCGCCACGACGACTTCATCGCCGCCAAGGTCAAGGACATGCGCCGCACCGCCTACGTGGTGCGCGACGACCTCGACACCGCCGCGCTCGGTCGCCTGCTTGACGCGCTCGATCTCAAACAGGCCAACCGCTCGACGGCGCGTGGCCTGGCCAATATGGCGTTCGAAAACGACAGCGAGGTCATGCGCATGCTGGCCGGCGAGTCGGCCGCGTTCGGCAAGGACGGCTACAAGTTCGTGCGTCTGATCGGCCAGGGTGCGCAGTCACGCGTGTACCTGGCGGAACGTTCGGTGGATCAGCAGACCATGGTACTCAAGGTTCTGGACCTGGACATGATTGACGACGAATCGGCGATCCAGCGTTTCGCCCGCGAGGCGGAGCTGATCGCGAGCGTCAACAGCCCCTACGTGATCAAATTCTACGACCACGGATTCACCCCGAACTTCGGCTACATCGCAGTCGAGTTTTTTACCCGCGGCGATCTCAAGCAGCGCATTGAAAACGGCATCGCAACGGCCGACGCACTGCTTTATGCGCTGAATATCTGCTACGGGCTGGAGGTGATTCACGACCTGGGCATCGTGCATCGCGACCTGAAACCGGGCAACATCATGTTCCGCTCGGACGAAAGCGTGGCGCTGGCCGACTTCGGTATTTCCAAGCACCTCGAGGATTCCTGGAACCTGACCAAGACCGGCGCGGTGATCGGCACCCTGAGCTACCTCTCACCGGAGCAGGGCCTCGGGCAACGGGTCGATGCACGAACCGATATCTATGCGCTCGGCATGGTCCTGTTCGAAATGCTCACCGGCGAGAAAGCGTTCCGCGCCAATACGCCCGGCGCGCTGGTCTACCAGCATCTTTACGCCGACGTACCGCTGCTGCCGGAACCCCTGGCGCGCTACCAGTCGCTGATCGCCAAAACCCTGGCCAAGGATCCCCAGGATCGCTTTCAAAACGCCGGTGAGATGATTAAAAAACTCGCGCCGCTGTGCGCCTGAACACTCGCCGCGGTTCCGTCCTGAGTTTCTGATTCACGCGCTATCGGCGATTGTGGCACTATGCCCGCATGGCCGCGGCGTCCGCCGTCCGGCCCAGGTGCGGGAGGATCACGATGCGGTTTTCAGACAACGGTTATTACATCGAGCGTTATATCAAGTGTGATAACTGTGGCGTGCTGATCTACCGCGCCGGGATCGCGGCGGATATCGCCGGCGCGCCGGGTACATACTGCTCCAGGTGGTGTATAGACTGGGCCAGTGCGCGTGCCGCCGGCGTCGAACAACCCGCCATCCCGCTGCCGCGCGGCACCGTTCACGGTACGGATTGATCACTTGTCCGCGCTGCTGTCCGCAGAAACTTCGTCATGCGTATCGGACTGTGTATCAAGAGCTACGGCCGTATTCTCGAAATCCTCAAAGAAGAGTTGCCGCATGACGACGTTTTTGCCTGCCAGCCCGACGAAGTAATCGCGCTGGCCCCGGGCGCCGATGTCCTGTTGCCAACCGTGGCGCCGATCCCGGCGGCGGTGTTTGAGGCGCCGCGCCTCAGGCTCGTGCAGCAATACGGCGTCGGTCTCGATAGTATCGATATCGATGCCGCGACCCGCGCCGGGGTTCTGGTCGCCAATGTTCCCGGGGTCGGCACCGGCAACGCCGAATCGGTCGCCGAACTCGCGATTGCGCAGATGCTGATGCTGTCGCGCGCGCTGCCGACCGCACTGTCACGCTTTCGTGAGCAGCGCCTCGGATCGCCGCTCGGTAACTGCCTGTGGCAAAGCACGGTCGTGATCGTCGGTTACGGCGGCATCGGCGAAGAGATCGCGCGCCGCCTGGCCGGTTTCGGCGTGCGCATCATCGCTGTATCGCGGCACGGGCCAGCCGGCTCGCGGCAGCGGGACGCGGCGGTCGCGCTGGAACGGCACGTCGATGCCACCGGCCTGCACGACGCAGTCGCGGAAGCCGACTACGTGGTTGTTGCGGCACCGGCATCGGCGGATACCGTCGGACTGGTCGACGCAACGGTGTTCGCGCGGATGAAACCGGGAACCTATATCGTCAATATCGCGCGCGGCCCGGTGATCGATTACGCCGCGCTGCTGGCCGCCCTCGAGCAGGGCCGGGTAGCCGGTGCCGGCCTCGACGTGTTCTGGCACGAACCCTTCGATCCTGATGACGCGTTATTCCAGTACAACGTGATCGCGACTCCGCATATCGGTGGCGCCACCGAGCGCAGCCTGCGCGGCATCGGTCGCGCGGTGGCGGCCAACATCGAGCGCGTGCGACGCGGCGAGCTGCCGCTGTGCTGGGTGAATCCCGAGGCCGGCCGTGGCCGCCTCGACCGTTCCGCCGGCGCGGCTTGAACAAGCCGCTCAGCGCGCATCATGGGCACGGCCAGCAATGATCACGACAGCGGTGGTATCGCGCGGCGCCTGTCCGCCCTGCTCAGTGCAGACGTCAAGGACTACAGCCGCCTCATGGGCGACGATGACGTTGCCACCATGCGTACCCTCGGACGTTATCGCGAGGTGTTTTCCGCGGCTATCGCCGCCTATCACGGGCGCGTGGTCGATGCGCCGGGTGACAATCTCCTCGCCGAGTTTGCCAGCGCCATCGATGCCGTGGCCTGCGCGGTAGCGGTGCAGGCCGAGCTCGGCAGCCTCAATCAGGCCTTGCCAGCACCGCGCCGTATGCACTTCCGCATCGGCATCAATATCGGCGATATCCTCGTCGAAGGCGAACGCATATTCGGCGACGGGGTCAACATCGCGGCGCGCATCGAAAGTCTCGCCGAGGCCGGCGGCGTGTGTGTTTCGGGGATGGTGTTCGACCAGTCGAAGGTAAACTCGACCTGGGTTTCCGCGCCCTTGGTGAGCAGACGTTCAAAAATA
>CALOBG010000016.1:0-9531 GCA_942490995.1 uncultured Gammaproteobacteria bacterium | reverse complement strand
CTCGGAACACGTCCCGTAGCGCATCGTGCCGCCAAATTGGATCGCGACGGCGTTGCAAAGCGTCGCAAGAGCCCGCTCACGCACTGATTGCGGCACGAATCGACCGACATTGACTTGCACGCCGGAGCACCCAGGTTCATTCGGACAACCCGTAATCTACCGCATACCTGGTGCGAGCGAGAAACCCGGTGAAATCTGGGCAAGACGCAATGCAGGAAAGCGGTGCGACACGCAACGCAGCGCTCGGATTTGCCAGGCTCGGTGCGCGGTACGGCGCGTGGCCCGGTAAGGGGCGGCTACTGCCCGGCTGATGCCCGCGCTTTTACCATTCCTTTACCGGGATCCGCTTACGGTGGCTCCGCGCCACCCGCGCGCTTTCGCCAGCGTCAGGCGTGCGCAGCGTGGCCGCCCGCAGAATCAGGAACAGCAGTTGCACCCAGGTCTCACAAAAATTTCTGTCGCCATGCACCGGCTGTGGCCCGCGGCGCGGCCAGGCCTGCGGCAACGCGGACCCGGCGCCGCGCCGTCGTCGCGCGCCGCACGCATTGTCGGCGCCGGATTGTCGCCGCGGCCGAACCTGATCCTGCCGGTAGAAAACCAGGTTCGCGAACTCGACGCCAAATTGCTGCTCGCCTGCGTTGCGGCCGAGCGCGGCTTCCGCGTAACCCTTGGTTCACTCAGGTTTATCGACTACCTCGCGCCTTTGCTCCCGCGCGGCATTTTTGTGGCCAAAAGCCTCACGCCCGCGCGCCACAAGATGCTCAAGCTCATCGATGCGCTTGGCTACGACATCGTCGCCTGGGATGAAGAAACCCTGGTCCGTTATGACGGCCCCGAGTACCCATCGTGGCGTTTCTCTGCCGAGGCGTATGCCCTGGCCGGGCAGGTTTTCGCCTGGGGAGCGGACGATGCCGAATTGTTCAGAAATTTCGGCGGCGCCGACGGCGCTCCGGTTCACGCCACCGGCAACCCGCGTACCGATCTGCTGCGACCCGAACTGCGCGAATACTTTCGTCCGCAGGTCGATCAGCTGCGCCGACGCTATGGCGACTTTATTCTGGTCAATACCAACTTTTCATTCGTCAACAACTTCATGCCCCGGCTTAACCTGTGGCAAGGCGACGGCGCCGGCGTCGACGGTACGGGTGTATCAAGTATCGGACGCGGTATGAGCGCAGCCTTCGCTCGACGCCAGGCTGAGCACGTACAGACCCTCTTCAACGCATTCCAGGCGCTGGTACCGCAGCTCAGCGCGTGGTTCCCGGATCGCACCATCATCGTGCGGCCGCACCCATCGGAAGACCACGAAGTGTGGAAAAAACTTGCGACGAGCTGTGCCAATGTACGGGCGATCCACGAAGGCAACGCGGTGCCGTGGCTGCTGGCGTGCAAGGTCCTGGTTCACAATGGCTGCACCACCGCGGTCGAAGCCGCCGTTCTCGGTAAACCCACCGTGAGTTACCAGCCGATCGCCGCGACCGCGCATGATTACCACCTGCCTAATGCGCTCAGCCACTGCGCGCGTGAAGCGCAGGAAGTTCGCCAGCGGATCACCGCCATCCTCGATGGCAGCCTCAATCTCGGCGACGACGCCCGACGCAGACAGCTATTTGCGCGCCATCTTGCGCCGCTCGACGGCCCGCTGTGCGCTGACCGAGTGATGGATATTCTCACCCAGCACGCGCGCGACGAACGACGCCACAAGCAACAGACGTCGGCCGCTTACGGTGTGGCGCTCGCCCGGGCAAGCCTGCGCAGCGTGCGCAAGCTCGCGGCCTTAATACTGCCGGCCGAGCGCAGCCGACTGAGCTACCACCGGCAGAGCTTCCCGCCACTGTCGGTGCACGATGTCGAACGGCGAGTGCGCCGATTCTCGGCCCTGCTCAAACGATTCGACGCCATCGAAGTCCGGCGGGTGGCGCCATTCGTGTTCCGCATCACGTGTCGATAACGTGGTTCACGGCGCGGGTGGTCCATAGGCAAATAGCAGGTTGCCCGGCATACCCCACAGACCGTAGCCGGAAGCTACGTAAACCCAGCCATCGACAACCGTCACACCGGCGCCCTTGAGCGAGCCGCCGGCGCCTGCCAGACCGTTCACGGTGGCGTGCGTGCCCTTGGTGTCGACGTCCCAGACGATTTTGCCGTTGCTGGCATCGTAAGCGCGCAGATGACCGTCCATCGAGCCGGAAAAAACCACCCCCGGGATCAGCGTGGCCGCTTGTGGCTGGCCCGCCGTGCAGCCGGGCGTGGCGCCGCAATCAGGCGCCGGCGCCGGCGTCTGCCACAGGGTTTTACCATCTGCGATGTTCAGCGCATAAAGACCGCCGGCGGTTGCAGGCGTGTTCTGGTTCTCCCACACGTCCGATATGGGCACGTACACAGCGTCGCTGTCAGCGGCGAATCCCCATTCGATGCCACCGAGCACCCCCCCCGGTGAGAGGCGCTTCTTCCATACCACGGCACCCTGCTGATCCGGATCGAGGGCGTGCATCACCCCCGATTTCTGACCGGCGAGAAGCAGGCGCTTGCCGTTGTCCAGCTCGCGCAGGATCGCCGACGAACCGAAATCGAGATCGGGACCACAGTCCGCGGTCACAACCGGGTCCGAACCGGGGGTTACACAGGCGAGTGTCCAGGCATCGTCAGCTTCGCCCTGGTAGGTCCAGCGCACCGCCCCGGTTTCTAGATCGAGGGCGACCACGGCATCGCTGGTTTCAGGGGCGGGGCCGGTATAAGCGTTTCCTGTCGTCACGTACAGCGCACCCGCGCGCCGGTCGATCGTGGCTGCCGACCACGCGCCAACGCCAGACGGCCCATAGCGTTTGACGCCCGACGCGCCGGTTTCCTGCAGGACCGGCTCATCGACGAGGTAAGTGCGCCATTGTTGTTTGCCGGTCGCCGCTTCCACCGCGATCACCGAGCCGCGGAACGTACAGCAATCGTATTCCGGCGAGGCCGAGTAGCCTTTCTCGACGGAAGCGGTTGCGAAATAAAGGACGCCGGCGTCCAGAACCGGGGTGGCGGTGATCACAGCCGTCGGGTGTTCGTCCTGGCGAACTTTCCAGCGCACTTTGCCCGTTTCGGCCTCGATCGCGTACAGCCACGCCTTGCGGTCGGCGATATACAGGATGAAACCTTCACCATCGGGATCGGGGGCGACGACCGGCGTCGCGCGCACCGGCCCCTCGGTGGCCGTTTTCCAATACGCACAACCTTGCTTCGCGTCCAGCGCATAGACGCCGCCGGCCGGACTGCCGACGAACAAACGATCGCCCAACGCGGCCGGTTGGATGCCGACTGTCGTCGCGCCGGGGAAAGCGAACGCCCAGCGCAACTCGAGTCGGGCAAGGTCTGGCGCTTCGAGCCGGGCGTCCGCTGCCGGCTGCAGGCGCGTATTGTCGAGATCCGGGCTCCAGCCTGACCAGGTAGCGCCGTGGTCATCGATAGCTTGTTGCGATGCGCACAGCGTGAGCGTTTCGGCGGCCGCTTCGGGAACCGTACCCCAGGCCTTGTTGGATATGTGCAGCGCGAGCGCGCGTTGGCGCTCGGCGCCCAACTGCATGGCATACGGCGCCATTCTGCCTTCCGAGATGATCTTGAAAATATGCTCCGGCGGAAGTTCCGCCATCGCCTTGCGCGGCATTGCCCGTGGCGCCGGCGGATCGCTATGGCAGGTTGCGCAGATCCGTCCGAACGATGCCTCAGAGGATTCATTGTCGAGCGTGTCCGCGGACACGCTCAGCGATGCACCCAGCACCAGCCACAAACATCCACACAGCATCCTGCTCATCGTCGCGTACTCCCTCGAAAACAAAAAAGCCATTTCGGATCGGCGCGTCGAGTATCCGCAAGTCACCAAACAACCGTCAAGCTGCGAGAAACCTGGCGCGGGCACGCAATGCCCGGAATTGTCGACATGGACGCCGCTCCAGCAGCTGGCTATATTTGACCCGCTTTGCTCGCCGCAGTGGTCGACGACCGGCAGCGGTCTCGAATTTTATTTGAGCTGGCGCTGAGGGTGGATATACCCGGCGGCAAAACACGGTGCACAGGGCACACTGATGCTATCCTCATGTGCCGCAATGCTGCGGATTGGCTCTCACGACAACGAGCCCCGACCGTACCGACAACCCAGGTGAGGCCTCATGAACCACGCTGAGCAGATTAACGTTCTCAAAGAACTCATCCACCAGATTGACACCAAAACCACCTGCGACGCCGGCCGGGTACTGATTAATCCGACCTCGTCGTATACCGATGCAGCGCGCGGCGAGCGCGAATGGAAAACCTTTTTTGAGCAACACCCGCAGGTCATCGGACTTTCGGCCGAACTGCCGAACCCGGGCAGCTACCTGACCAATAACGACCTCGGCATGGGAATTCTGGCCACCCGCGACAAGAACGGGAAGTTCCACGCATTCATCAACGCCTGCCGCCACCGCGGGGCACAGCTGACCAACGAACCGCGCGGCGAAAAAAGCCGTTTCACCTGCCCGTTCCATGCCTGGACCTATGCCCCCGACGGTCGCCTAATGGGTATTCGCCACGGTGAGATGTTCGGCGAGGTGGACAAGGCCTGCCACAGCCTCATCGAACTGCCGTCGCAGGAAAAGTACGGCTTTCTAGTTGTTCACCCGCAGCTCGACGGCAGCGTCGACATCGACGCCCTGCTCGGCGCGGAACTGGCCGCGGAACTGGCCAATTGGGAATTCGACAAGTGCGAATTCAAGGGCGAATCTTCGATCGAAAAAGCGCTCAACTGGAAACTGGCCAACGACACCTTCGGCGAGAATTACCACTTCAGCACGCTGCACAGCCAGACCCTCATCAACCTGGCGCACAGCGATTACGCAACCTACGACGAGTACGGTCGCAATCACCGCATCTGTACCGCGAGTCGCTACCTGGACGTGATGCGACAGCAGCCAGAAAGTGAATGGAACTTCACCTTCGCTTCGATCGCCGCCTACTACCTGTTCCCGAATATCCAGCTGGTCTTTGTCGGCGGCATGGTGGTCCTGGTGCGCATCTACCCGGACCGCAACGACGTCGGTCGCTCGATCAGCCGCATTTCGCACTTCGCGATGCCGCACGTGACTGCGCAGCTCGGCGCAGCGGAGCGCAAGACCGAGGTCAAGGCCGACAATGTCTACAACGCGGATACCTCGGCGCGGATGGAGTTCGATGTGTCGGCCACCGTCGAGCTGCTCGTCAGCACCGTTGAGCACGAAGACTACCTGATGTCCGAAAAGGCCCAGCTCACGGCCGCCGGCGGTAAACTCGACTACTTCCTGTTCGGCCGCAACGAACCGGCATTGCACCATTTTCACAACAACTACCGCGCGGCATTGGGCGAACCACCGCTACAGGAATATCGCGCCGCCTGACGCCAGGGCCCTGAATCACCCGGCCTTTCGCGAGCCTTTTCCGATCGCGGCGATGACCGTCCTGAGCTGCGCGACCTGTTCGGGCTGGAGATGATCCTGCGCGTACTTCATGACGTCCGCTTTGCGAATGCCTTTGGCGCGAATTTCCCTGATCGCGTGACGCAATTCCTGTTCCTTGCCCTGCGCCGCGGCCGCGATCAGGATGTCGAGCAGGGTCTGGGTATAGATGGTGATTGGCGCTGGGTCCTGGTCGCTCATGACGCTTTCCCTCGCTTCGCCGGGGTGGCTTCAGGAGTGTCCGCGCGGGCTGGATGTATGGCCAGTAAGATTGTTAAATAATGTGAACTCGATTCCGTAAATCCGTACGGAAATACCCAACGCTGACAGCGGCAAGGCCTGGCAGGGCGGTGGCGCATGCGCCGAGATTGCCGGTCGGCGGCTGGGCGCGACTCGCCGGCCCGGGCCAACATACAATGTCGCGAGTCATATCAAGGAGATATATGCGTATGAGTGCCAAGCCCAGCGCCGCGCAGCCCGGCTGCGATCTTTACGATCACGAAATCGACTGGCAGCCTTTCGCCGGTATCGAAAACCTCGAGCTTTCGCTCTACGATCTCGACGAAGCGCGCCACGTCGTCGACCTGATCGTCCGCTTTGCTCCGAACAAGACCGTCACCATGCACAACCACCTCGCCCAGACCAATATGCTGATCATCCAGGGTGAATTGCGCATGTACGAGCCCGACGGCAGCATCCGCGAAGTCCGCCCGGCCGGACGTTATTACCGCGGCCGTACCGGCGATGCCCACAGCGAAGGCGGCGGTCCGGATGGTGCCGTGGTTTTCTACAGCATGCGTTGTGACGGCGCCAACGACGTCCTGGAAGTCATGGACGACGCCGCCAACGTACAGGCGACGCTGACCATGGACGATGTGCGCGCAGCGTGGGCCGCCCAGCAGGCCGCTTCCACCTGAGAATCTACGTCAGTCCTTATCCGCGCCTGGCGCTTGAGAAATCCGCGATCAGATCCGGAAAAACTCGGAAGCAGCCATAGACCTGATCAGCCCGGGTCCCGGTTCGCTAGCGGCCTGATTACCGACAGTGGCGCGCGCGCTGCAAGAACGCCCAACGGCGCGATCAGCAGCAACATTGCCGGCGGCAGCGGAATGGCGTTTATCGGCAGCGCGTAGTTCACGCCGCTGGCCGAACTCAGATTGACATCCGTCAACGCCTGCCCGTTGAGCAAAACCGTGCTGCCGCCCCAGGTCAGGGTATTCGTGAACGCAACGTTGCTGGTCGAAACGTTGGTACCGGCACTCGAACTGCGTTTGCCGGCGTGGGCGAACGCGTAGATCCCAAAGTCGAACGGTTGCCCGATGATGACCGGAAAGGCGTAGGTGATGACGTCCTGAACGTTCCACGTCAGCGCCTCGCCGGGCGCGGCGGTGGTCAATTGCCACAATACGGATTGGCGATCGGTCGAGATCGGACTCGAACCGCCGGCGCTGAAACCGGGAGCGTCGTTCTTACGTAGTTGGATATTGTTCTGGTAGGCCGTGGTCGCAAATCGCGCCAGGCCCGCAAAGCCGGTCGCCGCGAGCGTGCCGGAAACGTTGATATCAACCAACCACACGGCGGACTGGCCATTAACGCCGGGAGCGGTGACGGTCATGGAATCGTTCCAGCCGCCGTTCACGGCGCCGGAGGAAAACCCCGGGTTCTCGGCGCTGTTGGCGGCCGCAAAGCCAAGCGCGCCAATAGTGGCGTAGCCGCTTGCGCTGTTAGTACCCAGCGCGCCGCTGTAGGACGACGACGCGGTCGCGACACCGCTGGTGAAGGTGTGCTCGTCGAGGTTGAGGTTGAGCGGATCGTAGTGCACTTCGACGTTGGTGCCGGCGCCGCCGAGACCACCGCTGGCAATGCCGGCAAATGCGCCGAGAAAACCGCCCGGAGCCATGATATCGGCCTGGCTGAGCGACGCGCTCGCCGGTAGCGCGACTACGCCGCCGAGCAGTGCGGCGGCGAGCGCGCCGACAAAATTGCGACTCGCGCAACGCTCGTTCCACCGCGTGGAACAGTTCGAGGCTGTGTTCATACGCAGGCTCCTCTGCTTGCTGGTTCGGGTCAGGCCGCGCCGCAAACCGTGGCTAACGCCGCCGCAGCGGATACGATCCAACCGGCAATGGTGCGATGCTAGCGTGAGTTATCGCGGCAAAAACGGCATTACTACCGATTTGTAAAAAAATGTTGCAGGCGCGTCCGGTGACCGCACGACGGAGTTGCACCAGCCGCTTTTCGTATTCCCCAGCGATCCGCGGGCCACCGGCGCTTACAATGACATTCGGGCCAGGCGACCTTCATCGAGCCAGATGTAACGATCATGAACACGCCTCTGCCCCCGACATCCAGAAGAGCATCCCCATGAGCGTAACGACCAGCGACTCACGTATTCTTACCACCCACGTCGGCAGCCTGCCCCGCTCCGAGCGGCTGCTCGGCATGCTCACCGACATCGAAGCCGGCAAAGCGGTCGATCGCAACGCCTTCCGCGCGCAGGCCAAACGAGAAATGGCCGCTGCGGTCGAAAACCAGGCGCTGAGCGGCATCGACATCGCCGGCGACGGCGAGATCCCGCGACTCGGGTTTTCGATCTACGCCAAGAATCGGATGCGCGGTTTCGGCGGCCACTCGGCGCGCGGCACGGTCACCGACTTCGAAAAATTTCCCGCCTATGCGGCGTTCATGTCGCGTCGCGCCGGGGTCGACAACATCGCCAAATCCGCGACCACCTGGGATATGCCGCAGTGCGTTGCCGAGCTGGCTTATGACGACACGCAGGCCATCGAGGAACTCGACCTGTTCGACGCCGTGCTCGGCGAGCAATCGCCCGCGTTCGCGCAGACTTTCGTGACCGCGGCGACACCAGGGATCCTCTCCACCACGCTGTGGCGACATCCCGAGCACCCGGTTTACGACGACGACGAAGCGTATGTGTATGCACTCGCCGCGGCCATGAAGCAGGAATACGAACTTATCGTCGCGCGCGGACACGTCCTCCAGCTCGATGCGCCGGACCTCGCCCTGGAACGGCAGATCATGTATCGCGAACGGCCGTTGAACGAGTTCCTGGAGCGCGTCGAGCTGCACATCGACGCCATGAACCGGGCCCTGGTCGACATTCCCGCCGACCGGGTACGCCTGCATGTGTGCTGGGGCAATTGGGAAGGTCCACACTGTGACGACATCGATCTCGAACCGCTGCTGCCATTGCTGTACAAGGCCAGGGTCGGCGGCTTGTCGCTGGCCTGCGCCAATCCCCGCCATCAGCACGAAACCGAGCTGTTCCGAAAATACCCGCCGCCGCCCGATTTCGTGCTTTATCCGGGCTGCATAGACGTGACCTATAACTACCTCGAGCACCCGCAGGTGGTAGCCAAGCGGATCCTGGAGTTTGTCGATATCCTCGGCGACCGTGAGCGCGTGGTGGCGAGCACCGACTGCGGGTTTTCGACCTTTGCCGGTTACGTGATGGTGGCCGAAGACGTCGCCTGGGCGAAACTCGCCGCGCTCGCCGAGGGCGCACGCATCGCCTCGACGAAACTATGGGGGAAAGCCACATGAAACGCGCCATGAGCAAAAGCGAAATCGACGCGCGCACCGCGCGTTATGCCGACCTCGACTCGATGAACGTGCCTATCGACCGCGACACCGTGTCGCAGGACGCCATGGACGTCATTTTTGCGCGCAATATTCTGCCCATCATCATGGAGCGGACTAAAAACCCGTTCGGCGACACCGGCGCTATCTACGGCGCAAACGGGCTGACGATGAACATCTCGGTGCTGCCACCGACGCAGGGACCGTGTCTGCATGCACACAATGCAAGTTTCGAGACCTTCGTCGTGCTTGACGGCGAGATCACGTTCCATGTCGGCGAACCGGGTGCGGAAGAGCACCTCACGCTGGGCCGCTGGGATACGTTTTCGTGCCCGCCGCAGGTTTACCGCGGCTTCAACAACGCCAGCGACAGTGCGCAGGCGGTGCTGTTGACTGTCATCAACGGCGCACCGGATGCGCGCGACGACGTCAACGTGCCGCCGGCCATCACGACGCACCTGCGCGAGACCTATGGCGAAGCGGT
>CALOBG010000015.1:0-26555 GCA_942490995.1 uncultured Gammaproteobacteria bacterium | reverse complement strand
GAATTTGCCGCGCTCGATATGGCGGGTCGCGCGGCTTGAGGATAAGCTCGGCCATCGCAACTGCGATACCGCGGAAGTTTGTTTCGATAGCGTCGAGATCGACGCCGCATGCCGCCTCGGTGAAGAGGGTGAGGGCTATCGCATCGCCCTCGCCTACCTCAACAGCGGGCGTATCGGCGTCGCCGCCCAGGCCGTCGGCGTGGCGCGCGCGGCGTTCGAAGCGGCGCGCGATTATGCCTGCGAGCGGCGCAGTTTCGGTCGCCCGATCATCGAACACCAGGCGGTCGGTTTTCGCCTCGCGGAAATGGCGACGCGACTTTCCGCGGCCCGCCAGCTGACCCTGCACGCGGCGGCATGCGTCGACGCTGGCCTCGACGCTATCGCCGAGGCCTCGATGGCCAAGGCGTTCGCCAGCAGCATGGCCGAATCCGTGTGTTCTGACGCAGTTCAGATCTACGGCGGCTACGGTTATCTCAGCGATTACTCAGTCGAAAAGCTGTACCGTGATGCGCGGGTGCTGAGCATTTACGAAGGCACCAACGACATCCAGAACCTGGTCATTGCGCGCGCCATCGCGAACGGCTGGTCGGCGCGCGGGTAACACCGCGCGCGAAGCCTCCTCAGCGCCGCCACCGTGTTCAGTCGAGCCAGATCCTCAGCCCGGATCGGCCGGCGGCGGGCCGCTGTGCAGGCACGGATTCGACTCACAAAGCTTGTCCATATCGGCATACTTGCCGGCGCAAGAGGTGTCGTAGGGGGCCAGCGCGTCGGGCGTCATGGCGACGATTTTACCGGCGTAGTCGTTCAGCGCCGCATCCAGCACCTCGGCCGTCATCGGCTGTCCGGTGGCGTCATTCCAGAACCGCGCGGCGAGCATGCCGAAGGCGAACGAGCGATTTTCCCAACGCCAGCGCTGCTCGGGACCGGCATTGTCGGCGTTGATGGCGGTTATCGCCGAACACGTCATGGCGCCGTCGAAAGCCTGCTGCAATAGTGCCTTGTTGGCATCGGTCGGCGGCACCGCGGCGGGTTGCTCGGCGTACAGCGGGCCGTGCGCGATGACCAGCGCAGCCAGTAATAATCGTTTCATGAATGCTCCTGGGGCACGGGTATCGAAACCCGCAAGGCGCCTATTCTGACCTGCGCACCGCAGCGCGTAAACGCTGGCACCGGTGACTTGCAAGTGTAGCCTCTGCACCGCAGGATCGCAGGCGCACATTGCGCAGGAAAAGCCGACATGCCCGATCCCGATCCCGCCAGTTTTTTTCCCGGCACCTGGGAACTGATCGACAGTTATTCGGAAACCCCCACCGGTCGCGCCAAGCTGCCGCTGGGCGAGCAGGTTTTCGGCCGGATCAACTACGACAGCGGCGGTAACATGGCTGCGCAACTGATGGGCGCCGGCCGCGCGCTGTTTTCATCGCGCAATCCGAGCGAAGTGACCGACCGCGAATACCGCGCCGCGTTCCAGAGCTATACCGCCTACTTCGGCACCTACACCATCGATGCCGCGGCGAGCACCGTGACCCACCACGTGCTCGGCGCCACCGCGCCGAGCTGGCCGGGGCACGACCAGGTGCGTTATTTCCAGCTCGAAGGCGATCAGATCACCCTGAAAACGCCGCCGATGCGCGGCAACGACGGCGTCAAATCCGTGCACACGCTGGTCTGGCGCCGACTGGCCTGACTGGGTCCGGCGCCAGGCGAGCCGGCGCCACCTCCCTCACGCACCGGCCTCACGCAACAGCTCGCCGGCGATGATGATCTGCCGGACCTGATTACTGCCGGCCGCGATCTCCATCACCTTGCCACTGCGGTAAAGGCGATTAACCTCGGTTTCGCGCATGAATCCCATGCCGCCGTGGATCTGCACGGCGTTGTCGAGTACGCGCATGGCCGCGCGTCCCGACTGCAGCAGTGCCGCCGCCGAACGCTTGTGGACCGCGCCGCGGCCACCCTCGCCTTCGGGCAGATCGGCGACTTCGCGACCAAGCTGGTAGGTCAGGGCGCGGGTAGTCTCGAGATCGGTATACATGTCGGCCAGCAGCGCCTGGATCATCTGAAAATTTCCGATCGCCTGGCCGAACTGTTTGCGTTGGGTGGCGTAGTCCAGCGCCAGGTCGAAAGCGCGCTGCGCCATACCGAGCGAAAAAAAAGCGCCGATTACGCGTTCGATATCCAGCCCGCTCATCATCACGATATGGCCCTCGTTCTCGCCGCCGACCAGGTTGCCGGCCGGCACTCGGCAGTCGTCGAACACCAGTTCACCGGTCGGGCTGCCGCGCCAGCCCATCTTGTCGAGCTTCTGCGCCACGCCGAAGCCGGGAAAATCTTTCTCGACGATGAAGGCGGAAATGCCGTGCTGCTTACGCGCCATATCGGTTTTTGCGTAGACCAGCAGCACGTCGGCGACCGGGCCGTTGGTGATGAACAGCTTGCGGCCATTGAGCACGTAGTCGTCGCCGTCACGACGCGCGGTGGTCGCCATCGAGCCGAGCGCGTCCGAGCCCGCGCCGGGTTCGGTCATACCCAGCGCGCCGATAATGCTGCCGTCGCAGAATCCCGGCAGGTAAGCACGTTTCTGATCTTCGTTGGCGTTACGAACGAGGTTGTGCAGGCACAGGTTGTCGCTGGCCAGCATGCCGGCGGCGAGACTGTGATTCCAATACGATACCGCTTCGCAGATGAAGCACTGCGCGAGGACATCGAGACCGGCGCCGCCGTAGCTGGTCGGTACCGTGACGCCGAGCAGGCCCTGCGCTGCAAGCGCGCGAAAGGCGGATTCGGGGAACCAGTCCTCGTTGTCCATTTTTTCGCACAGTTGGTACAGCTCATCGCGCGCGTAGCGATAGGCGAGGTCGTAGATCGCCTGGTAGTCGGCGGCGAACCCGAAAGCTTGTATATCCGGCATGCTCATTGCGCTGTCACCCGTTCGTGCGGAAGCTGTTGATATCGTCCGCGTGCGACACCTGCACGACCCTGCCGATCGGATCGGCATCGAACAGCAGTCCCTGCGCAGCCGCATCGTCAGCCGCCGCGACAGCGAGAAAACGCCGTCGATCGACATTCAGGCGACCGATGATGAAACCGCCGGCAGGCGCACCGCGCTTGTAGACTGCCGCATAAGACTCGATCGTGCCCGCACCCTCGGCCCGCTCCGCCACCTCGATATCACTGGCTGCTTTGGCGGCCTGGCGCTCGGCTGCGCTCGAACGCACCTGCCAGTCGCCGTTCAGCTCGCGACTGTAGAGACCGACCGAGTGTTTCGACAGGTAACCGCCATTGGCGGCTACCAGCGCATGGCCCCGCGTCCGGCCGCGCAGGCGCGCAACCACTTCGGCGATGGCGTGCAGGCTGTAGTTATTGCCCGGTCCACCGAAATACGGCAGGCCGCCGGTCAAGGTCGGCACTTGTGAGCCGTCGACCGGCAGACCGAGGTGCGCACAAGCGCTGCTGACCGCGATCGGGAAACAACTGTAGAGATCGATCAACTCAATCGCATCGATCGCAACGCCGGCATCCGCGAGGACCCGCTGCAGGGCCAGGCCCTGGGCGTTCGAGGTGGCCAGGTCCGGGCGTCGCACCACCGGCAGTTCGTCGACATCTGCATAGGCGCGCAGATAGATCCAGTTCGATTCGGGCACACCGAGTTCGCGCGCCAGCCCGACCGAAGTCATCACCACCGCGGCGGCCTGGTTAACCGCATCCTGGGCGACCATCCACTTCGTATAGGGCTCGCACAGGAGGAAGTTCTCCGTGGTGCGGGTTGCGATCTCGGCCGCCGTACGCGCGGTGGGGAACTGCGCGTAAGGATTACGCGCCGCGACTTCGCTGAATGGCGCAAACAGCTCACCGATGCCGTCACGGCAGGCATCATTATCCTGCCCCAGCCGGTGGCGCCGGGCCTGTTCGAACAGGGCATAAACCTGGATCGGAAACGTGATGCCGTGACGCAGCTCGTAGGCGCTCGCCATGGCGTCCGCCGGCCACAGGTCTTCGTAGTCACCGCCGACCGACTCCGACCAATCGAGTTCGATACCGGCGCGGCCGGCATGGCGGATGGTGGCCAGCGCTTCCGCGCCGGTCAGCACGGCGGTGCGAATTTCTCCCGCGTGGATCAGCTCGGCCATCTGGTTGACGAGGCGCTGCGGGGTTTCGCCACCAACCTCCGCATAAACCAGGCGGCGTGGCTCGATCTTGAGGCGCTTCGCCACCGAGCGCGGCATATTGTCTGAACAGCCGAACGGATTCGGCCACATCACGCTGTCGCGTACCGAGTGCTCGAACAGGCGCGCAACCGCGAGCACATCAACCGTGGCCGCAAGCGGGCCGCCGGCGGCGCTGTCGGCGAGCGCGTCGGCAGCGACTCTGGCGGCCATGTCAGCCGGCGACAGGCTGCTCTCAACGGACGGTGGTTGACGGTCGACGTATTGCCCGCCGCCGATCAGTATCGGTGTATTGTCGTTCACGCTCGGCTATGCTCCCCGCTGACGTTAATCATTTCAAATCTTGAAAATATCGGCGTATTGTCGCCATGTTACGCGAATGTTCCCGACACAACTGAAGTCAGTGGCAGCGAAATCATCCGCAGCCACACCCAGCCGGCAACCGCCGCCACGAGCGTAGTGTCGCGTCCCCTGCTCGACGCCTCCGAGCACGGCGGCGCGACGCCATCGCGCGCCCACGGGTCTGCCTGGCTGCTGGCGGTGCTGGTTGTCGTCGCCATCTACCTGCCGTTCACGGTTGCCGCGCGGGTCGCCGGCTTCGTCGCCGACGACGCCATCTACCTGCTCATGGCGGACTACTATTCGGGACTTTATGCCGAGCTGCCGATGCTGCACTACCTGCGTTCGGTCACCCATCTGCCTCCGCTGTACTCGGTACTGCTGGCTGCCGCCGGCGGCCTCAGTACCCAGCTCGATATTGCCCACCTCGTGCAGACCCTGGTCCTGATCGCGGCGTTGCTCGCCTGGGCGCTGGTCGCGCGGCGCCTGCTCGCGCGCGACGATGCGGCCATCGTGGTCCTGCTGACGCTCGCGGCGCTGCCGGCGACGGTGCTGTTCAGTACCGAGATCTGGAGCGAATTCCTCTACCTGTTGCTGACCGGCGTTGCGATCAAACTGGCCCTGGCCGCCGAGCGGCGGCCGGGATTGTGGCTGGGTGCGGCGCTGCTGGTCGGGCTTGGTGCGATCACACGCAGCTTCGGGATCGTCGCCATGATCGCGATCATGGCGAGCGTAGCCGTCCACGCCCGCGCGTGGCTGCTGCCGGTCATAGTGATCGCGAGCGCGCCACTGCTCGCCGTGCAGTACCTCGAACTCGGCGGCGGCACGAACTACCTCGAAATATTCCAGGCGCGGGTGGCGGATGCGGGAGCGCTACGGCAATTTCTGAGCAGCAATCTCGACGCGCTGGGCGATGCATTCGTAGCCTTGTTCAGCCTGCGCTGGACACCGTTCACTGCTATCGTCCTCGCCACTGCCCTGGGCCTGAGCGCGATCGCGTGGTTGCGGCGCCTGCATGCCCTGCGCTTCGATGCGATCTATGTCCTCGGCTACCTCGTCGTGCTCGTGATCTGGCCGTTCCCGAACGTGGCCTATCGTCTGGTTTATCCGCTCGCCCCGCTGTTCGTGATCTACGCGGCGCTGGGCGCGGGTGTCATCACTCGGCTCGCCTGGCCGCGCTACCGTTCCTTCGCCGGCGTACTCACTCCGCTCATCCTGCTGGCGGTGACGCTATCGCAGTCCTGGCCACTCGCCACGCGTTACTTCGACGAAGCCCTGCCCGCCGAGCTCGAGCCGTGGCGGTCGAGCCGCTACTGGCTGGCGGCGACCGACCCTGCCAGCGCGATCGAAGATCTACAGGTCAAGCAGGCCATGACGGACCTGATGCGCGACGCTCAGCAAACCGTGCCCGCGGACGGCTGCATCTATGCGTTCCACCCGCAGGCCGTGATGCTGTATTCGCGGCGTGCCAGTTTCCCGGCCCCGGCCGGCATCGAGCGACCGGCACAGCCTGCCTGTGGTTTTCATATTCTGCTCAGCGATGGCTACGCCGCGGCATCGGCGACCGCCCTGTGGCCCGGTTACGAAGTGCTGCAAACGGCGCGCACGGCGGACGGTGTGGCTGCGGTCCTGGTGCGCTACCCGCGGCCTTAAGGAGCCTCTGAACAAGTTATGGCCGCGCATCTTGCGGCCCGGACTTGTTCAGAGGCTTCTTAATCAATACGCAGGTCGGCAGGCTCGAGGCCCTGTTGATAGCGCGACCACATCGCCGAATAGGCTCGCTCGAGACGGGCGGTGTGGGTTTCGCAGGCGAACGGATTATGGTCAGCAATCGTCGCTGCCAGGCGCGTTCGTAAAGCCGCGAGTCGAGGCCGATCGCGGGCCAGGGCAAGGACCAGATCGCGATACGCCGTCGGCGAATCCGTGATCAGCTCGTGCAGCCCGACGGCGGCAAGGAAGCTTGCGCCGACACGCGAACTCCACACGCTACCGCGGCAGGTGACCACCGGCAGGCCGGCGTGCAATGCATCGAGCGCCGTGGTGTGCGCGTTGAAACGCAGGGTATCGAGAAAAATATCGGCAGCGGCGTGACGCGCTACGTGGCTTCGATGGTCGACGTGTGCTGCGAATACCAGACGCTCGGGATGGACGCCGCGTTCAATGGCGAAGCCACGCAGACGGTCACGCACCGGCTGCGGGCAATCGCCCAGCCACAGCACGGCCTGTGGGATCTCACGCAGCAGCGTCACCCACAGTTCGAAAACGGTCGGGCAGATTTTGCCGATACGGGCAAACGCGCACAGCACGAATGCGTCCTCGGCGAGGCCGAGCGCGCCGCGGGACGGCGCAGCCAGGGCGTCGATCGCGTGGTGGTCGTAGCTCATGAACGTAGGCTCTATGAATACGCGCTTTTCGACCAGCGGCCGTCCCCAGTCGCCAGGTTCGCTGGCGGTACTGGTCAGTCGATAATCGAACCACGGTGCATAAGCGCTGTGCATGTGACCGTGCCAGTGCACCTGCAGTGGCGCGATACGGGTGGCCGCGATCGCCGGGCGCGCCTCGTCGCTGTAGATATCGTGCTCGACCAGAATGTCGAGTTCGTCCTCGCACATGCGCGCGACGACATCTAGATCCGAAGCACCGTGGCATGCACGAAAATGCTCGATCGTGGGTACGATGCGCGCGCGCGCTTCGCTGCCGTCGTCGGGATTCAGCGCATAAGCAAAAATCTCGAAGCGCGCACGGTCGTGTGCGGCATAGATGCCGCCGCTCAGGTACGCGAATGGGTGATCGCGGAAACAGCTGCTCAGATAACCGATGCGCAGCCGGCGCGGCTGTTCAGCGTGCAACGGCGCGCGCCTCGGCGGGGTTGCGCCGGCATAACGGGCAGCAATCGCGGCGTGCCCGTTGGCCGTCGCCCGCGGCGAGGCGGGCAGGTATAACAACGCGAAAGCGATATCCTGATCGGCCGGTGCGGTATCAGGATGGCTAAACAACGCTTCGCACAGCGCCGGCAGCTTGTCGTAGGTCGACCAGTCGGCAGCGTTCAGCCGTTGCAACTCGGCGAGGAGAAACATCGAGCGCGCGTCCGGCCGCTCGGCGTCACTCGCCCCGCGACCGGCATAGGCAACCAGGGCGGCGCGATCGCTGTGCCAGATCGCATCGATCACCGCCTGCGCATCGTTGTAACGACCGGCCATTGCCATCGCGATGGCGCGGCACAGCCGGGCCGGAGTATGGTCGGGGGCGTTCGCGAGCAGTTCGTCGCAAGCCGCGATCGCGGCGTCAAACTGGCTTGATCGACGCAGGCATTCGGCGCGACCGAGCAGCGCCACGGCGACGCCGGGTCGCTGCGCCAGTACCGCGTCGTAATCGCTCATCGCAGTCTCGAAATCACCGCGGTCAAAGGCGCCGGCGGCGCGATTGATCCGCGCCCGCAGGGCGTTAGGATGAGCGGCGATAATCGCGTCGTAGAGCGCGGTCGCGGACGCCGTCGCGCCGCTGCGCTCGCGGGTCATGGCGAGGTCGGTGGCTAATTCGGGGTCTGTGGGATGACGCTTTCGCGCGGATTCCAGCGCGTCCAGCGCGGCTTTGAAATTGCCAGCGTTGCGCCACACATCGGCCATCTCGCGGACCACGTCGATGCGCTCCGGCGCGTGTTCGAACGCATGGGCGAGCGCGTTATTGGCAGCTGTGTGCGCCCCCAGATGTCGGTGCAGGCGCGCCAGCGTCAACCAGGCTTCAGCGCTGTTCGAGTTTGCGCACAGCGTTTCAAGTTCGGTCAGCGCGACCTGCGCCTCACCGCGCTCGAACGCTGCTCGAGCGCGCAGGATGACTGCGCGCTCGGTCTCGGTCAGATCGACGGTTATGCCCCGCTGGCTAATCCGGTGGCAGCGGCCCGGCCGGGTCGTTCAGGAACGTCACCGCACCAAAAATATCCTGAAAGCCGGAATCACCGATGTGATAAACAAAACCGGCGCGCTGCGCCGCTGGCCCGGCGACCAGCCCGGAAACGAAGCCGCTGCAACCGCTGGAGCAGCCACCGTTCGGTGAATTCACATTGGCGCTATTGGAAAACGACCCGCTCGGCGCATTCACCCCGAAGAAATCGAGATTGTAATCGGTCGTGGCCATTCTTGCCGCGACCGTACCGTCAACCCGTTGATTCGTGATGTCGGCCGCAAAGGTTGCACCGAGGAACTGACCGGTGGCGCCATTGGCATCCGTCGGCGTGGTGAATGACTGCACCGAGTAGCGCGCCATGGTTTCGCCGGCCGCGGCCAGGGCCATCAGGTCGGTCGGGCGACCGGTAACGTAGTGCAGGCTCTGGTTCGCGTTGTTGAACTGCTCGTTGTTACCGTTCACGGTAAACATATTGCTGCCACCTGGATTCGACCACCGCCCCCAGCCGATCCAGGCATCGGAGCCGGCTTCGACCAGCATCAGCGGACCGATGTCCGACGACGGCCCTTCGCCGCCGTCCGCGACCCATTGCGTCAGCTGGCCGTCGACGAAGGTGGCGTCGGAGTCGTCGTCTTTCTGATTGCGCGGCGAGCCAAATGAATCGAAGAAGGTGTACGCTACGGTGAACCCGGAACCTGATTCGAGTTTCAGGATCGGCGGCGGCATCTCTTCCGGCGGTGGCGGCATCTCTTCCGGCGGTGGCGGCATCTCTTCCGGCGGTGGCGGCATCTCTTCCGGCGGTGGCGGCATCTCTTCCGGCGGTGGCGTCATCTCTTCCGGCGGTGGCGTCATCTCTTCCGGCGGTGGCGGCATCTCTTCCGGCGGTGGCGTCATTTCCTCCGGAGGCGGCGTCATCTCGCCGCCGTTACCATCGTTGACCGTCAGTCTTCCGAGAGTGTCACTCGGGATGCCGTCGTCGTCAGTCACACTGATCAGGAATTCGTCGTCATCTTGCTGCGGTTCACCAGCTTCCGGATCGTCGCGCGTGTCCTTCGGCGGCGGCGGCACCACGGCCTTGCCGTCGACGATGATCGGCAGCGAATTGCGATCGACAATACGCCCGGTCTGGCCGTTGACGAGCACTACTTCGCCGGCATCGTTGATCATCGCAATAGCGCCGTCACCGACTGTGATGATCGCGCCACTGCCCTCGAGCATGACCAGGTATTCGGTGCCGCGAATGCCGATCGTGCCGACCGGGGTGTTGAGACGATAGCTGTCGCGGTTACTGCGCCCGATGGCGCCGCTGATGGCGCGCAAGCCGCCACGGAACAAGCTCATGAAACTGCGCTCGGAACCGTCTTCCGCACCGCCGTACTTGTATTCCTCGACCTTGAAGGTCGTTTTCGGCTGCAGCGAGACGTAGCTGCCATCGGTGAACTTGATCTGGGCGCGGCCACGTTCGGTGACGATGGTATCGCCGGGTTCGATCTTGTCGCCGCGTTTCACCTTCGTGCTTTCGCCACCGGACTGTTCGACGGAGACCTGTCCCCAGGCAAACTGAATACGGCCGGCCGCAGCCGAAGCACCGCCCGGCAAGGCGCCGACAGCAACGGCGACGGCGAGCGCCAGCGGCCGCGGTTTCATCATCGGTGGTTTGTGCATATCGCTTACTCCTTCGCGCCCCGCGGGATCAGAACCGCAGGGAAAGATCGATACCCGCGACGATGCGATCGTAGTCGCTGATCGGGATGTTCGAATCGTTGTTCGTATAGCTCATGTTCGGGCGCAGGCTCCAGCGCTCCTTGAACGCATATTCAAAGCCAGCCGAAGCGATGATCTGGGTGTCGTCGCGCTGACGCAGAAAAATTGCGTCCTGGCCGCCGTAGTCGCGTTCCTCGACGGAAAAACTGGCGTAGCCGCGCAGTTTCGGCGCCAGTTCCAGGCTGCCGCCGATCCGGCCGCCGTAAAGCTCATGTCCGAACTGCGCGAACTGGTTGCGCTCTTCGGCCTCGGTGCCGCCGTACACGCCGATGTACATCAGCGGCTCGCGCTTGCCGGCGAAAGCGTGAACGTAACCGGCCGAGGCGACATAGCGCATGGCGTCGCGATTGGGCACGTCGGGATAATCGATCTGCGAAACCTGCAGCGCAAACGACACCTGGCGACGATTGTCGACGGCATAGCGCCACTGACCGAAGGCGCCGTAGACGTAACGCAGGGCATCGGTGTTGACGTCGAATTCTTCGCCCTGCCCGACCAGCGTGAAATTGTGTTTACCGTGGGTCTTCTGCAGACCGCCGTAGAAATACATGTTGCGCGTCGAGAACGGTTTCTCGGTTTCGCGCACGTAACCGCGCGCACCGCCCACCACTGAGATGGTGTCGGTTACCGGCTGCGCGATATTGATCGCGCCGCCGATCTGGGCGTAGCCGGCGTCCTGTTCGCGTGCCTGATCAACAAGCTGGAACAGGAGATTGGTACCGAGGAACGGGATCGCGACCTGGCTTTGATCGGTACCGGAGTTGATATTGCTATCGTAGCCGGCGGCCACCGACAGAAAACCACTGATCTTGGTGCCTTTGCCCTGCGCCTGTTCGATGGCGGACAGGTAACGATCCATTGAAGCGCGTGCCGTCTCCGGCACCTGGGCGCTGTCGCGCACCGTTTTGAGCTGCGCTTTGGAGTTTTCGAATTCGCTCAGTTCGAAATACGCGCGCCCGATCTCGGCACGCGCCAGATCGTTATCCGGTTCAACGGCCAGGACCCGTTCCAGCGCGAACACAGCCTGACCCGGATACCCGGCGTCGAGCGCCGATATGCCGAGCAGAAAATCGTATTCGGGGGTGCCGGCGCGTTCATCTTCGAGCGGCGCGAGCAGACGGTAAGCAGAGCTGCCCTGCTGGTTGCTGAGCAGGCGTCGTGCTTCGTCGATAACTTCATCGGCGAACACGGACGTGCTCAAAGTCAGCAGACACAAGCCAAGGCACAAACGTGTAATCCGGTCGATCACGGCAGCGACCCTCTCTTTATGACTCGAAACATTCTCATTATATTTCATTAACTCAATAATTTATATGCGATTTTGTTTCTTTGTCGATTTTCCACGCCGGGACTGCCGAAAACGCAGCATAGGCCAGGGGTCAGGCCCTCGCTGCGAAAAATTCCCGTCCGTGCTGCACGACACAATTTGACCGCCGCATTGTCGCACGAGAAAACCGCTCGATCGAACCCTGGCGGGTACCGCCACAAGACAGGAATTCTCGCTTATGGTCAAGCAGTTAGCGTCGATTTTGCCGATCCGGTCCGGTTCGTCTCGCGAGCACCGCGGCGCCAGCGGTCGGTCGGCCTCAGAAACCATCCGCGGTACCGCTGCGGGGCGGTGCGAACGTCGGGCTCAGGCCCGAACGGGACCGCCAGGAGAACGCGCCGAGCTACCCGCCACCGCGGCGGGTTTTTCATAGGTCGGGTTCAGCGCCTGAGGCGCGACAAGCAGTCACGCATAGGCTGCGGCCAGCACCGCGTTCAGGGTCGCGCTCGGCCGCATGATCCGTTTCACGGCTTCGCGATCGGCGTGGTAGTAGCCGTTGGTCTGCGCCGGTCGCCCCTGCACCGCGCTGAGCTCGGCGATGATCTTGTCCTCGTTCTCGACCAGGGTGGCGGCCAGCGGCGCGAACTGTCGCGCAAGCTCGAGGTCGTCTTTTTGCGCGGCTACCGCCTGCGCCCAATACAGGCCGAGATAAAAGTGGCTGCCGCGATTGTCGAGCTCACCGGTCTTGCGTGACGGCGACTTGTTCAGTTCCAGCAGTTTGCCGATTGCAGCGTCCAGGGTTTTCGACAGCACCGTGGCGCGCGCATTGTTGTGTTTGCGCCCCATGTCTTCCAGCGATACCGCCAGCGCCATGAACTCGCCGAGCGAGTCCCAGCGCAGGTGGTTCTCCTCTTCGATTTGCTGGACGTGTTTCGGTGCCGAACCGCCGGCGCCGGTCTCGTACATACCGCCACCGGTCAACATCGGCACGATTGACAACATTTTCGCCGAAGTTCCCAGCTCCATGATCGGGAACAGATCGGTGAGGTAATCGCGCAGCACATTACCGGTCACCGAAATCGTGTCGAGCCCGCGGAACTGGCGTTCCATCGACCAGCGGATCGCCTCGTTATAGGACATGATGCGGATGTCGAGCCCGACGGTGTCGTACTCCTGCAGATAGTGCTCGACCTTCTTCTTGAGCTGCATGTCGTGGGCGCGTTCGGGATCGAGCCAGAACACCGCTGGCGCGTTTGACAGTCGCGCGCGTTCGACGCCAAGCCGAACCCAGTCGCGGACCGCCTCGTCCTTGGTCTGGCAGGCGCGCCAGATGTCACCCTGCTGCACTTCGTGCTGGGTCAGAATACGACCTTCGCTGTCGACGATGCGCATCACCCCGGCCGCGGTCATTTCGAAGGTTTTGTCGTGCGAGCCGTATTCCTCGGCCTTTTTTGCCATCAGGCCGACGTTCGGCACCGAACCCATGGTGGTCGGATCGAACGCGCCGTGGCTCTTGCAGAAATCGATGACCTCCTGGTAGATGCGCGCATAAGTACTTTCCGGCATGACCGCCTTGGTATCTTTCTGTTTGCCGTCGGGGCCCCACATCTGCCCGGAATTACGGATCATGGCCGGCATGGACGCATCGACGATGATGTCGCTCGGTACGTGCAGATTGGAGATGCCCTTGACCGAGTCAACCATCGCGAGTTCGGGGCGCGCCGCATAGCAGGCCTGAATATCTTCTTCGATTTCTTCGCGCTTGGAGCGCGGCAGGTCGGCGATTTTGTCGTAGACGCTGCCGAGACCGTCGTTCGGGTTGACGCCCAGTTCGTCAAACAACTCGCCGTGTTTCTCGAACAGGTCTTTGTAGAACACCGTCACCGCGTGGCCGAACACGATCGGGTGCGACACTTTCATCATCGTCGCCTTGACGTGCAGTGACCACATCACGCCGGTTTGTTTGGCGTCTTCAAGCGAATCTTCGAAAAACTGCCGCAGCGCGCGGCAGCTCATGAACATGCCGTCAATGACTTCACCGGCTTCGAGATGCAGCGTTTTCTTGACTTCAACCGCGCCGCCGCGCGACACGAACTCGATACGCACCTCGGTGTCTTTCTCAACCGTTGCCGACTGTTCGCTGGAAAAAAAATCGCCGCCGCGCATGAAATCGGCGTGGGTACTCGAAGCCTTGCTCCACTTGCCCATGCTGTGCGGATACTTGCGTACAAAAGCCTTGACCGCAGCCGGCGCACGGCGATCGGAATTGCCCTCGCGAAGGACCGGGTTCACCGCGCTGCCGAGGGTTTTGCCGTAACGTTTCTGGATCTCGCGATCGGCATCGGTGTGGGGGTCTTCAGGGTAATCCGGCACCGCGTAGCCTTGCGACTGCAGCTCCGCGATACATTCCTTGAGCTGCGGCACCGAGGCAGAAATATTCGGCAGCTTGATGATGTTGGCGTTGGGGTCCTGGGTCAGCTCACCCAGGAAAGCGAGACCGTCTTCGACCTGCTGTTCGGGCTGAAGATAGTCCGGGAAGGTGGCCAGAATGCGCCCCGCGAGTGAAATATCGGTAATTTTGACGTCGATATCGGCGGCGGAGGTGAACACCCGCACGATCGGCAACAGCGAGCAGGTCGCCAGCGCCGGGGCTTCGTCGGTGAGGGTGTAGTAGATGGTGTTTTCGTTGTTATTACTCATGCTGCTCGGCTCATACACAGACGGATAGTTGCGGAATTCGACGCCACCAGTATATGCCAGCGTACGGCACAGCATGGTGCCTGTTGCTGATACGCGAGCCGTCGAGGGCGAAGGCCGACCCTCGACGCTGCAGTCGCGACGGAATCGGCGTAATCTGATCGGAGGTTAACAGGCTGGTGAAAAACGTCGCGAGGAAGGTCGGGCGCAAGGCGCGGGTGAGACGAAGACCGGAGTTTACTGGTGTAAATGAGGCTGGCTGCCGAACCCGCAACGCCGCGCACGACCTCCGCAGTAGTTTTTCACCAGCCGACAACAGGGTGGTGAAAAACGTCGCGAGGAAGGTCGGGCGCAAGGCGCGGGCGAGACGAGGACCGGAGTTTACTGGTGTAAATGAGGACCGCAGGCGAACCCGCAACGCCGCGCACGACCTCCGCAGTAGTTTTTCACCAGCCTGTTAAAGGGGCAGGACTCTTTTCCGTCTACAGGGCCGCGTACGGCGCTAAGGTTTAAGCGGAGTTACGTCCTGCCCCCTTAAGTAAGCAGTGAAGCAGAACGAGCCGGGCTAAGCAAACGCCGCCGGCCCACTGACGAGGAGGAGCCTGTGAGCCGACAGCTGATCGACATCTCCATGCATCTGGAAAACGACGTCGTTTCCGATCCGCCGGGCTATGGTCCGAAAATCGACTATGTCACTCACCGCGATTCGGCCAGCGACGTGGTGAAGTTTTTCCCCGGCATGCACGAATCCGAACTGCCGGACGGTGAAGGCTGGGCCATCGAGTGGATCCGGCTCATGACCCACAACGGCACCCATCTCGACGCGCCGTATCATTTTCACTCGACGATGAACCGCGGCGAGCGCGCCATCACCATCGACGAGGTGCCGCTGGACTGGTGCCTGCAACCGGGGGTCAAGCTTGATTTCCGGCACTTCGAGGATGGTTACGTCGTGACCGCCGAAGATGTCGAGGCGGAACTGCAGCGCATCGGACACAGCCTCAATCCGCTCGATATCGTGGTCGTCAATACGCGCGCCGGACAGCGCTACGGACATGATGACTACGTGTCGGCCGGCTGCGGCATGGGCCGTGCGGCAACGCTCTACCTGCTCGAACGCGGCGTGCGTTTAACCGGCACCGACGGCTGGAGCTGGGACGCGCCGTTCGTGCATACCAAGGACCGCTACACCGAAACGCACGACGCCGAGCTGATCTGGGAAGGTCACAAGGCCGGCCGCGAAATCGGTTACTGCCATCTGGAAAAACTGCACAACCTCGAGGCCCTGCCCGCCGCCGGTTTCACGGTGAGCTGTTTCCCGGTCAAAATCCGCGGCGCCTCCGCCGGCTGGACGCGAGCAGTGGCGATCATCGAATAGCCGAGGCCGCAATATCCACCACCCCGAGCGCATGGCAAGCCCAGAACTCATCGACCGCACCACCACGCCCGATGGAGAAGCCCTGACCCTCGGCGAGGAAGCCGGCCACCACGTGGTACGCGTGCGCGGTGAACTGCTGATGTCGAGCCGTGTGAGCGGTTCCGAAGCCGCGCTTGCGGATCTGGCGTTAAGCGAACGCGCGCCGGCCCCGAACCTCAAGGTACTGCTCGGCGGATTGGGCATGGGCTTTACCCTGCGCGCGCTGCTGGACCGGATCGCAGCCGATGCCGTTGTGGAAGTCGTGGAGTTGTTCGAGTGTGTCGTGCGCTGGAACCACGGCGTGTTGGGCGACCATGCCGAACAGCCGCTGAACGATCCCCGCGTGACCGTGACGGTCGACGATTTTGTCGCTTACCTGGCGCACGACCGACGCACCTATGACCTTATCCTGATCGATATCGACAACGGACCGGAGGCGTTTACCGTCGCCGCCAACGAACGCCTCTACGCGGCCTCCGGCCTGACTCAGGTCTACCGCGCGCTGACCCCGGGCGGGGTCCTGGTACTGTGGTCAGCGTTCCGGGATCCGCGCTTCGAACGGCGCCTGCGGCGGGCAGGCTTCAGCGCGCGCAGTGTCACCGTCCGCGCCCGGGCAGCAGCCGGCAAGGGCGCGCGGCACACGGTGTTTATTGCTGAGCGGCCGCGGCGCGAGTCGCGAGATAGGTCTTGATGGCGACCACGTAAGTCTGCACTTCCTGCCGCGAACGCCAGTTCCGCCGTGCGCTGTCGGCGGCGGCCTGCGCCAGCAGCCGAGCAATGTCGGCATGGTAGACAGCCTGCGCACGCCAGTTTCCGATGCGCTCGCCGGGACTGACCATGGCCACGTAGCGGTTGGCCTGCTGATGGTGGCCAATCACGGTGAACTGGTCGTAACCGTCGCCCCACGCCGCCGGTAGACAATAAACCTTGGCGCCGGGCGCGAAATGTTGCGTGGCGCGAGGCGCTGCGCCAGCTTTGGCGGCGACGATGTTGCCAACCAGGCACCACTGTTTCAAGGCAGGTTTAGCCGCGGCCATAGGCGGTGACCTCGCTGTCGGGGCCGCGCATCATACCGTGTTGAGCGCCGGCCCGGGTGACCTGTCGCATGCCGCCCGTCCCGCCTCCGGTTACGACGGCTATCGGCATCGCGCGAGGGCTTTGTATACTCTTGGTCCGCTACCGTTTGCGTGCTTTCGAGGGGAGTTGCATGACCAACGCGCTGTTGCCGGCCGACCGCCAGCTCATCGTCTATGAACGGTTCACTGCCCGGCTCAGGAAGGAGCTGCGCGGCCTCGTCAGCGAAGACCTGATCGACGAACATCGCCGCAAACCGCTCGGCCAGCACAGCGATGGCCTCGAGCGGGTACTGAATTTTTTTCGACGCCCACCGAGCTATGGCCTGTACGCGCGTGTACCGTGCCGCGAATGGCAGGTTGTACGCCTGCCGGTGGACCCGGGTTCGGATCCGCAGCCGGCGGACAGCACGGTGTATACCGACGAAAACGAGGCGATGCATGCGGTGTTTCTGATGCACGTCGCCGATCTGATGCGCGACAGCGGGGAATAACGCATGGCCAGACCGTACATCACCGGATACAGCGATCCGCTGGCCGCGCGCGCCGGCGCCGAAGTGTGTTTCATGTTGAGTGGCGAAGGGGTGACCGAGGCCGACGTCCAGCTGGTGCGCATCAGCCACGGCGACGAGCATGCCGAAGGTCCGGGATTCGTTGAACATGCGCTCGACACGGATCTCCCGACCCGCGTTGCGATCACCCATCAGCCGGTGCAGGTCGGCAGTTTTGTCGACATCGCCGATGCCGACGGCGTCCTGCTCCCGGATGGCGCATTCACCGTGCACGCATTCGTTTACTCGACCACCCCGAACAAGGGTGAACAGGGTCTCGTTACCCAGTACGACCACGGTTCGCAACGCGGCTACGCGCTCGCGCTCAACGGCGACGGACAGCTGTCGTTCCGACTCGGCAATGGCACCGAGAGCGTTGCGTTCTCGCTACCGACGCCACTGCAGCCCAAGCTGTGGTATTTCGTCGCCGCCGCCTATGACCCGGCAAACAATCAACTGCGCCTGTACCAGCGCGCGGTCATCAACGCGTATAACAGCCTGCTGGCGCCGATCCTCGACGGCGGCTACGACGACAGCGCCGGGTTTGACTGCAGCCTGCGCCCGGCGGCCGCCGGCTGCAGCGCGCTGCTGGCGGCATGGCACGACAGCGCGGCGGTGCGCGGCGCGCAGGTCACGGCACTGTATAACGGCAAAATCGATCGCCCCGGCGTCATCAGCGGCGCACTCGACGACAATCAATTGACGCAGCTCGCCGGCGGCGCGCGGCCCGCCACTTCGAATGTGGTGGCCTATTGGGATACCAGCGCCGGTTACACGGCCCACGGCATCGGCGACGAGGTTATTGATCAGGGCCCGCACCGACTCAACGGCCACGGCTACAACCGCCCGATCCGGGCCATGACCGGTTACAACTGGAACGGACGTGACGATTGTTTTCGTCTCGATCCGGCGCAGTATGGCGGTATCAGTTTCAATGACGACGCCATTATCGACTGCCGCTGGCAGCCGACCCTGCGCTGGCGGATCCCCGCCGATCTGAACAGCGGCGTCTATGCGCTGCGAGTACGGGCCGGCGCCATCGAGGACCATGTGGTGTTTTTTGTGCGGCCGCAAACGCCGCGCGCCAAGGTCGCGATGCTGATCCCTACCGCCAGCTACCTGGCCTATGCCAACGAGCACTTCGTGCTCGACGGACCAATGGTCGAGGTGGTGACCGCGCATCCGCTGATGCTTTCCGATGCCGATTATTTTCTCGGCCAGCATCCCGAGTTCGGCCGCTCAACGTATGATCATCACAGCGACGGCGCCGGTGTCTGCTATTCGTCTTGGCGACGGCCGATCATGAATCTGCGCCCGCGCCATCGCATGGCCGGTACCGGGGTGCCGTGGCAATTCCCCGCCGACCTGTCGATTATCTGGTGGCTGGAGCAGTGTGGGCACGACTTCGATGTGATCACGGACAGCGACCTGGACCGTGAAGGCGTGGCGCTGCTGGAACCGTACAACGTGATCCTGAACGGCACTCACTCCGAGTATTACTCCGAACCCATGATGGACGCTACCGACAGCTACATCGCCGGCGGCGGACGCGTCATGTACCTGGGCGCCAACGGCTATTACTGGGTGGTGGCATTTCGCCCGGACGCACCCTGGTGCATGGAAGTGCGCAAGCTTAACGCCGGCTCACGCGCGTGGCAGGCGGCGCCGGGCGAACACTACATGGCGACCAACGGCAATCGCGGCGGGCTGTGGCGCGATCGCGGCCGCGCGCCGCAGAAATCGATGGGCGTCGGTTTTACCAGCGAAGGCATGGACGAGTGCAAACCGTATCGGCGCCTGCCCGACAGCCACGACGAGAAAGTGGCCTGGGTACTGGACGGCGTCGGCGAGGTATTCGGCGCCAACGGCCTCGCCCTGGGCGGCGCCGCAGGGCTTGAACTCGACCGCTACGAACTGGCCTGGGGCACACCGCCGAACACCTACCTGCTCGCTGCTTCGGAAGGACATTCGGATAACTACCCGCACGTCGGCGAAGAGGTGATGTTCAACTTTCCCGGCCTCGGCGGCACCCAGGATTTTCAGATCCGCGGGGATGTCACCCTGTTCGGCGCAAAAAACGGCGGCGCGGTGTTCGCCACCGGTTCGATCGCCTGGGGTCAGGCGCTGCCGTGGCGCAATGGCGACAACGATATCGCCCGGATCACCCAGAACGTGCTCGACCGCTTCGTCAAAGACGACGATCCGCTGGCCTGATCGCATGACCCTCACTCCAGGCGCAATACCGTGACAGTAATGCTGAACCAATGGCAGATCGGCGCTGTCACCGTGACCCGCATCACGGAGATGGAGGTGACCGGCGGCAGTCGCTTCATCCTGCCCGATGCGACCCCGGAAGCGGTGCAGCCGATCGAATGGCTGGTGCCGCACTTTGCCACTCCGGCCGGTAAACTGATCATGAGCATCCATGCGCTCGTTATCGATACCGGGTCGCGACGCATCATCGTCGATACCTGTATCGGCAACGACAAGCAGCGCACGTTTCCCAACTGGAGCGAAATGCACGGTCCGTTTCTCGACGACCTGGCGGCGGCTGGCTATCCGCGTGAAACCATCGATACCGTGCTGTGCACACACCTGCACGTCGATCACGTCGGCTGGAATACCATGCTCGTCGATGGCGCCTGGGCGCCGACGTTCAACAACGCGCGGTACCTGATCGCACGCGAGGAATGGACGCACTGGGATCACATCGGTGATGAAGACTACGGCCCGGTGCTGGAAGATTCAGTGCGCCCGATTTTTGCCGCCGGCCTGGCCGACCTGGTCGACAGCGATCATCGCCTGTGCGACGAGGTATGGCTGGAGCCGACCCCCGGGCATACCCCCGGCCACGTCAGCGTGCGGATTGCGTCCGCTGGTCAACAGGCGCTGATCACCGGCGACTTCATCCACCATCCCTGCCAGCTGGCCCGTCTCGACTGGGCCAGCGCCGCCGATTTCGATCAAGCCGCGGCAAGCGAAATGCGCAAAACCATGTTTGCCAAGTATGCCGAGCAGCCGGTGCTGATCATCGGTACCCACTTCGCGACGCCGTGCGCCGGCTATCTGAAGCGCGACGGCGCGGCCTATCGCCTCGAAGTTCAGCCATAAACGACATCGCCGGCCATTAGAAAATCGTTCAGCGACCGAACACCTCGACCCGCGCGATATCGGCAAGCTTCACGGGATAAAGCCTGCTGCCGCCGGCAGCGTCACTTTTCAGTACCGCGGCATCGTTTTCGATCGCAATCAACTGATCGCTGATGCGCCGCCCGTCCGTCAGGGTCACGCGCACGAGTTTGCGCAGGTGCCGATCGAGCTCGGCGACCGGCACCTGGCGCAGGACGTAGTAAATCTGCGGCTTGTCCTGTGCGGTTACAGCGCGTGGGGCCGGCGCCGGGGCTGCTTCGAGAGCCGTCGGCGGCCGCGCCGCACTCGATGGCGGCGGCGTAGCGGCGCGGGTTCGGGTTCGGGTTCGGGTTCGGGTTCGGGTTCGGGGATCTGCATAGCTGGCGCGCTCGCCGCTGTCTCTGCCGCCGGCATCGCCACTTCGGCGCCGTCGACCACGACGCTGGCCGGTGCCGCGTCGTCCGTATCAAGCATCGCGCAGGCGTCGATTTGAGCGACCAGGGCATCGAGGCGCGCGCTGTCGTCAGCATTACCGGTGACCGCCGCGCTGTTGTTAGCGGCGTCGAGCGTTTCCATCAAGCCCGGAAATACCGTATCCAGGCAGGTTTCGTCGCTGCATGCGCAGAGTTTCTCAACTTCGCTCGCGACCCGATCGAGGAGCAACGCGCCGCTTTCCACGCTCGGCATGCGTGCGGCCTGCGACGCGTCGGCGCCGTCGTGATCGGCCGTCGACATGACCCCGAACAGGCTCAGCAGTCCGCCGAGACCGGCCAGTCCCACCCCGAGCACGACCGCGAGGACCAGACCGAGCGCTACCGAGATCGCGATGTTGATCACAGCGGCGATAATGACGATGCCGGTCGCGCGCCAGCGGCTGGTGCCCAGCAGCCGCGCGAAGATCAGGATCGGCACAAAAATCATCGCCGCGACCGCGGCCAGCACGAAGGCCACACCGGGCAGGCCGGGCATGGCGGCGCCGAACAGGGTCGCCATCACGCTCAAGGCGCCCAGCGCCAGATAACTCAGCAGCAGCGCGCCCAGCGCACGGCCCCAGCCGCGGTGTTCCGCGTCGAGCCAGCCGGCCGCCAGTTTCACCGACAGCGTGGTGAGCAGTAGTCCGACGACCAGCGAGGCCAGAGCGATGATTGTTTCCATGTGCTGTTGTGTCTCCGGGGACTGCGCTGCTTGATCGAATACTACGGATTCGGCCCGATTGTTGGTACCCCGAAGCCGGCAACGCGGATCGGCCTCAGCCTGAATGCCCCGCTTGAGCGTAGCCCCGGGCGGCGTGGATCCGGCATCATGCGCAGGCCGGGGTCACAATCCGGCCACACCAGTAATCTGCAATCGGAGCCAGTGCATGAGTAAATCCGCCGATGATGTCCTCGCCAAAGCCGTCGCCAGCGGCGCTGTACCGGGGGTCGTTGCGCTCGCGGCGGATCCCGAGGGCGAAATTTTTGCCTCCGTCCATGGCCACACCGGACCCGATGGCGCGTCCGCGTTACGCATGGACAGTGTGTTCCGCATCGCCTCCATGACCAAGGCGATAACCGCAACCGCCGCGATGCAACTCGTCGAACAGGGTCGCCTTGAACTCGATAAACCGGTCAAAACCATCGTTCCGGAGGTTGGCGAAGCACGCGTGCTGACCGGTTTCGACGCGGCCGGCAAACCGCAGACACGCGCGCCCGACAAGGACGTCACGCTACGTCACCTGCTCACGCATACCTCGGGTTATTCCTATGACCTGTTCAACAAGAACGTCGCACGTTACATGGAGCACGAAGGTTTGCCTTCGATCGTGACCTGTCTGAACGACTCGCTGCGTGCGCCGTTGCTGTTCGACCCGGGCACACGTTGGGAATACGGCATCGGTATCGACTGGGCCGGCAAGATGGTCGAGGCAGTGAGCGGGCAGTCGCTGGAAGATTACCTGCAAGCGCATATCTGCGGTCCGCTTGGCATGCGCGATACCAGCTTCGTCGCGCGCGACGACATGCGCGACCGCCTGGTGTCAGCGTGTGCTCGCGACCCCAGCGGAGCGCTCAGTGCGATCGAGTTCGAATTCCCCGCCGACGCTGATTTCCACATGGGTGGTGGTGGCCTGCTGTCTACCGCGCCGGACTACCTGCGCTTCACGCGCATGTTGCTCGGCCGCGGCAGCCTCGACGGCGTAACCGTCCTCAAACCGGAAACGGTCGCCCTGATGGGCGAAAACTCGATCGGCGACATCGAGGTCCCGCCGCTGGTCAGCGACAACCCGGCGATGGCCATCACCGCGGAAATGTTCCCCGGTCAGATCAAACGCTGGGGACTGTCGTTCATCATCAACACCGAAAACGTCGACGGCTGCCGCGCCGCCGGCAGCCTGGCCTGGGCCGGTGTACACAACACGTTTTTCTGGATCGACCCGGCCAGCGAGCTGACCGCCGTGATCATGATGCAGCTGCTGCCGGCCAACGATCCGCAGGTGCTGAAGACGCTCGGCGGTTTCGAGCACGCCCTGTATGCCGGCCTGCGGCAATGAGCGCTATCGATACCGGCAGCGACGAGCTGCTCGCACACTGCAACGACGGCGTCCTGACGCTGACCCTGAACCGGCCGCAGGCCCGCAATGCCCTGACCCGCGACATGCTCGACGCACTGGACACGCAGCTCGCCGCCGCCGAACTCGACACCACCGTACGTTGCGTCGTGGTGACCGGCGCCGGTGGCGGCTTCTGCGCCGGCGGTGACGTCAAGGGTATGGCGGCCAGCGGCGACGGCACGCTCGGCGACCATACCATCGATGCCGCCATCCACCGTCAGCGGATCAGCCAGCGCAACACCGCCGGGCGCCTGTACCGTATGCCCAAGCCAACCCTCGCCGTGCTGCCGGGCGCGGCGGCCGGAGCCGGGCTGTCGCTGGCGCTGGCCTGCGATCTGCGCATTATGAGCGCGACCGCGATCATGACCACCGCGTTTGCGCGGGTGGGCTTCTCAGGCGACTACGGCGGCACCTTCTTCATGAGTCAGATCGTCGGCGGCGCCAAAACCCGGGAGCTGTATTTTCTTTCCGAACGCATCGATGCCGAGCAGGCTCTCGCCCTCGGCCTGACGAACTGGGTGTGCACCGCGGAAGAACTCGCGCACACCAGTGCCGACATCGCGCGCCGCCTGGCGGGCGGGCCGAGCGTCGCCTATCGCTATATGAAAGAAAACATCAACCGCGCCCTGGCCGGCGCCGATGTCGATACCTGCCTCGACCTTGAAGCCACCCACCACGTGCACTGCGGACAGACCGAAGATCATCGCAACGCGGCGCAGGCTTTCGTCGACAAGGTCACGCCGGTATTCGTCGGTCGATGAACATCGGAACACAACCCGCTGATGGCCGGGAATGAACCTGACAGCTCCGCGCATTGGGTGGTCTATACCGTGGCGTGCGCGGACGCGAGCCCGTACACCGGCATCACGAACGCGCTCGAGCGCCGCGTCGCTGCACACAATGCCGGCCAGGGTGCCCGCCACACGCCTCTGCGCCGCCCCGCGACACTGGTCTACAGCGAGGGAAAGGGGACATTCCTGGTCTCCACTCAAACCAGGAATGTCCCCTTTTTCTATTTTCTTTTTCACCGGATCAGTGGCATGACCGATGAGCTGGATGCGCTGCCCCCGGACAGTTCGAGATGGACGAGTTCCCGCGCTTCGGCCTTGGACGATTCGCGCGCAGTTTCCTGTCCAGACGCAGGAAATTTCGCTGGCCGTGCGGGGCGATGTCGCCCGCGAGCTGGTGCTCGACGCACTCCCGGGAAACATTCCGCGAATACAATGCCGAGCCGACTTCCATTGCGTGACAACCTGGTCGGTACGCGGTCTGAACTGGGAAGGTTGGCGCTTTCGGGACGTCTGGCAGCGGCTCATCGTGCCGCAGGCTGCACCCCATGACGACGCGCGCCTGATCGTGTTGCGCGGATGCGACGGTTATTGCGCGAGTTTACCGCTGCAGGACCTGCTGCATGACGACGTGTTGCTCGCCGACCGTCTCAACGGCGGCACGCTCCGGATCGCACATGGGGCGCCGCTCAGACTCGTTGCGCCGGCCCACTACGGTTATAAGAACTGCAAGCATCTGGTCGCCATCGAAGCCTGGCGTGACGCGCGTCACTACCGATTTCCTCGCCCTTATCCGAAATTCATGGATCACCCGCGCGCACGCGCGGCACTCGAAGAACGCGGGCGCTGGTGCCAGCACGAATCCTGCGCATGGTCTACCGATTGCTGGTCACTGGACCGTGCGTTCACTACGAAGCGCGCGCACAATGGAGCCGACCCGAATCCGACCAGGCGGCCGGAGCGTACTCTGCCCACAGACGAACTCCGCATCCGGCGCGGTCGACAATGAATACCGGCTCTGCCCGGACACGGCGCCGCACTGGTCTGTGTATATCGTTGAGTGCGCCGACAAGAAGTTGTATACGGGGATCACGACCGCGCTCGAACGAGGATAAATCAGCACAATGACGGCACCGCGGGCGCAAAATATACGCGCGATCGCGGACCCGTGACACTGGTCTACGCCGAGCTGGCCGACAGCCGCAGTGCGGCGCTCAACGCGAACTGGCGATCAAGCGTTTGCCCGCGGTGCGGACAAACGCAAGCTGGTCAGCGCTCGGCGACGGCCGGCATGATCTCGGAGATGAACAGCCCAGCGAAGCGCGGCTGTGTTCGGGACTGAGGCTGCCCCAGGCGAACGAACCGACAAAATAATTGATCCCACTGACCTGGATGAGCTGTTGGATCTGGTCGCGCACCGTCTCGACCGAACCGATCAGAATGGTTTCGCCGGCGAGGCACGGGTCCCAGGCAAAACTGGTCGTAGCTGCCGTCGCCATGGCGGTGCCACAGGCGGGTAATTGAACTGTACCAATGCTCATAGGCGGGCCGCGCCACGGCCATTGCCGGCATCTGATTCGGCGATATAGATCTCACGCATCGCGCCTAGCCTGGGTTGCGCGACATGACCGTTATAGCGCTCGGTGCGATCGCGGTTGGCCGCGGCGATGTCACGATACTGGGTCATCAGATGCGCAACCAGGGACGGCGGACCGAGACTCAGGAAATTGAAACCATGCTCGGCGGCATAGGTAACACCGGCCTCGCTGAACGACGGATACCAAGCAGCGGATACGGTTCTGCAAAGGTTTAATCGCCATCGGCACGTCACGAAACTCGAAATGTTTGCCGCTGTAATCAAGGACATCGTTGCACATACCGGCGCGAAACACCTCGAGCACTTCGGTAAAAATTTCACGGGTCTGCTCCGGATCGATACCGAAACAAGCGATCTCGTACGGCGATACAACGCGGCTGATACCGAGTTCGACACGCCCGCCGGAAAGATGATCGAGCATGCACACTTCTTCGATCAGGCGCAGCGGATGGTAAAGCGGCAGCAGAAACGCCATAGGCGAAAAGCGAATACGCGCGGTGCGCTGAGCGAGGGACGCAAAAACAACGTCGGGGATGGCGCCATACCCAACGGCGTGCTGTGATGCTCGGCGAGATGGTAGCCATAAACCGGCACGGTCGGCAATGCCATCGGCCGCAGGCGCGACTCGTACAGTGCCGCGAGCGGGCCCGGAGCGGTATCTATCCAGTCAAACAGCCCAAAATCGATTGTCTTTGCCATTACCTGCACTCCGAACTGCCTGTGAATAAGTCGAAAACAGGAGAATGTCCCCCTTTCCCCCTGGACTGGCGCCCCCAAAAAACAGAGGCGTTACGCGAAACCCATGCGCCCACATCGAATCAACCGGTGGATAAGTCCAGGGTGGGGACATTCCTGGTTCTGGCTGCTCCGCATCACCCGCCCCTGACTTCAAACAGGGAGATGAAGCTGTTGCTGCATGGCAGTTTGCGCACCGCGCCAAAGCCCGCCTGCCCGCACAATTCCCGCACAACTTTCTCCGGCATACCGAGGGTGCCGAGACCCTCACCGTGATTGGCCAGCGAAGTGGTCATGCAGTAGGTCAGGCTCATGCCGTATTTGATCGTGGCCTCGCTGCCACGGTTTTCATGGCGTGCGTCGGCCGCGGAGATCTCCTGCAGCACATAAATGCCGCCGGGTTTGAGATGGCGGCGGATATTGGCCAGGCCTTCGCGCGGTCGCGCCATGTCGTGGATGACATCGAAGGTGAAAATCAAATCGAAATCACGGGGAATATCCGCGCTGGCATCGATACAAAGTAGTACTTGCAGAATACCGAC